>JAKSCU010000284.1 GCA_022360435.1 Bacillota bacterium | reverse complement strand
CTCAGGATAACCGTGTGCAGGAAGCATTTCAGAATGAGTGTAAACATTTACTCCCTTGTCTTTACTCTGTTCTAACAGTTCTTTCAATGCATAGAGATCATGACCTGTTACCAGGATTGCTTGGCCTTCAATTTTATTTTGAGAAACATTTACCGGTTCCGGAAGGCCAAGTTTATCTGTATGAGCCTTATCCAGAAGCTCCATAACCTTTACTGTGGCTTGACCAACCTTCAGGGCCATTCCTATATTTTCCTGCAGATTAAAGTTCACATTTGTTAGTGTTGAGAAAAGAGCCTCATGTGTAATTGCATCTACTTCAGGGTCTGTATATCCAAGCTCTCTGGCGTGATATGCATAAGCTGCCACCCCTTTTAATCCAAGGATAATTGTATCCTGGAGACTTGCAACATCAGGATTTTTACCGCAGACACCTATTTTAGTACAACCTCCACTTGGGGTTTGTTCACACTGATAGCAAAACATGTTCATTTTTTTCATTACATCACTACCTCCCTCATCACCATTCTCTGCTTTTTTACCAAATATACCCATCATCTTTTATTACCTCCTTATTTTTTAACTGTTTAAGTTACTTATATTATAAAAAGAAGATCTGGAGTTAACTGTGACAGGAATCACATTACTAAAATTTTTTGTAAAATTTTAGCTTCTCTTAAAATATAGTAAATTTAAAAAACATTAAAAAACAAGGCAACTTTGTTTAGATAATTATTGACAAGGTTTGTCATGTTTTGACATAATATTACTGTATTTCCAAGTCGAAAAGGCAAATCTGTTGAAAGACAGTGACGCAAAGCTAAAGGGCCTATCATCCAAGAAGGATATGGCAGCCAGCTACCGAAAGGGGAGTATTTTATTGTATGTAAAGCAGTTGGTATTGCCTGTACAAAACTTGAATACCCTAATGGATGAAATATCACCATCGTCACTTCAGCATAATACAAATAAATATAATATCAAAATAATTACTACTCTTTTACAAACCCTGAAAATTCATCACTTCAGTACCTATCAACATTCTTTAAATGTCGCTCGCTTGTCGGCATGGTTGGCACGAAAAATAGGATTACCTCAGTCAGAAATTTTTGAAATAGCTCTAGGGGCTCTAATCCACGACATAGGAAAGATCAAAATTGATACCTCCATTCTTGATAAACCCGGTAAACTTACACATGAAGAATGGCAGACTATCAAAAAGCATCCGCAAATGGGCCTAGCTTTGGTGGCAGGATACAACTGGGCTCGCAGTTTATATCCTATGATTGCTTACCACCATGAGAGAATTGATAGT
>JAKSCU010000194.1 GCA_022360435.1 Bacillota bacterium | reverse complement strand
TTTGCACCAGCCCCGCCCGCCCATTGACAGAAAACCACCGCTCGGGCACACCGAACCCATGGCCGAGAGGCGCCCGTAGCTCAGCCGGATAGAGCACCGGATTCCTAATCCGGGGGCCGCAGGTTCGAATCCTGCCGGGCGCGCCAATTTTTGTCTGTCTCCGCTGCGCCGGACCCTTGGCCGTCATCGATGGCGGTGTTGGGGTCCTTGCTCACATGAGACGCGGCTCAAGGCTGTGGGGGGCGAGCTGTCTCCTCCAGGGCGCGCCAATTTTTTATCTGTCTTCGCAGCACCCGACCCTTGGCCGTCATCGATGGCGGTGGCGGTTGAGATGGAGGCCGCACAGCTCTGCTCGGCTATTTCGACCGTCATACCGTATATTTTTCAATAGATTATATGTGGGTGTTACGGTAGTGTCAGCGGATTGATGCTAGTGTGACACAGCCGCATGCTCGAAATCTCGGAACAGGACATCCTGCAAAGCCTTCGACGCGACAACCCGTGGTGGGGGCGTCAACAGACGGCGGATGTGGCGGGATTCGATAAGCGTCGAGCCTACTTCGATGCGTTCAGAGACCTCTGCCTGAACTGGGACGTGCGCCGTACCGTCATATTGATGGGGCCGCGAAGGGTCGGCAAAACGGTCATGCTGCAACAGTTGGTCGCGGACGCGATCGCCTCCGGGTTTCAGCCCGACAGCATTCTGTTCGCTTCCCTTGACACACCACTGTACAGCGGGATGCCTTTGGAGAGCGTGCTCGCTCTGTTCGAGAAGCGGACCGAGCACGATCCGGGTTCACGCCGTCTGGTGATCTTCGATGAGGTCCAATACCACAAGGACTGGGAAGTCCATCTGAAGGTGCTGACCGACCGCCACCCGAAGACGCGTTTCATCGCATCGGGATCAGCCGCCGCAGCCCTTAGACTGAAAAGTCAGGAATCCGGCGCGGGACGCTTCACGGACTTTTTCCTGCCGCCCCTGACCTTCGCCGAATTCCTGGACTTCAGCGATCTTGAAACGGTGCTCATTCAACCGCAGGATCACGGTCGGACGCTGCGGTACCAGACGAACGACATCGACCGGCTGAACACGGAGTTCATCAACTACCTCAACTTCGGCGGCTATCCCGAAACGGTTCTAACACCCGAGGTTCGAACGGATACTCCCCGATATGTCGGACGCGATATCGTTGACAAGGTCCTGCTGCGCGATCTGCCGAGCCTCTACGGGATACAGGACATCCAGGAGCTGAACCGGCTGTTCACAACGATCGCCTATCACTCCGGCCAGGAGATCAGCCTTGACGGGTTGGCGTCGCGGTCCGGCGTCGCAAAGAACACGATCTCCAGATATCTGGAGTATCTCGAAGCAGCGTTTCTCATCGTGCGTGTCCGCCGCGTCGACGAGTCCGGCAAAACCTTCAAACGGATGCGGCAGTTCAAGGCCTATCTCACAAACCCTTCGATGCGCGCGGCCCTCTTTGCGCCCCTGGACGATGGCGACGAGGCGTTGGGAACGATGGCCGAGACGGCCATTTTCAGCCAATGGTCGCATTCGGACCTGCTGCGCAACATCCACTACGCCCGTTGGAAGAGCGGCCGCCAGGACCGCGAGGTCGATCTGGTCCGGATCGATCCCGCCAACCTGAAGCCGACATGGGCATATGAGATCAA
The DNA here is from genome assembly GCA_022360435.1 of Bacillota bacterium. Taxonomy (GTDB): domain Bacteria; phylum Bacillota; class Desulfotomaculia; order Desulfotomaculales; family Desulfallaceae; genus BRH-c8a. Next base: position 790 of record JAKSCU010000194.1, on the reverse strand, counting down.
GTGGTCGGACCGCCACGTGAAGCAACCGGGGCAACTGCAAGGCCTGGTGGACTTCGCGCTGAAGAACGGCGTTAACCGGGTTCCCGTCGGCGCGACGACCAAGACGCAAACCGCGGAGACCATCGTGAAAGGGGTTAAGATCAAGCACTTCCCCTGCGCGCTGCACTGTTATCAGATCGGTAGAAACGTTATCGAGGGCCGGCCAGCCTGACGACGACCGACCAGCCCACCGGCCCGGGTTTCCGCAAGCCGCCCGGCCGACAGCTCCCTCCCCCTTGATGGGGGAGGGTTGGGGAGGGGGTGCTCTCTCCGGAAGGGGCTCGCCGGCGGCACCATCACCCCCACCCGGAGGCTGCCGCCTCCGACCTCCCCCATCAAGGGGGAGGTTTAAGGGGGTGCCGCCTCACCAGCCCTGTTCTCCCGACAGTGCCCCCAAGGCGGCAGGTAATAGTCGGCCAAGCCAGCGGGCAACGCCGCGTCCAGCGAGCCGGCGGCCTGGCGGTATACCGACACCAGGCAGCGCGTGGCCAGCAGGTAGGCCGCCTCTCGTTCCGGCTCGGTTAAGTCTTGCTCCAGAAATTGAGTCAGCACGCCCATGGCGATCAGAGTCTGGGTGGCGGCGACGGTCGGGTCGGTGGCCTCGAACTGAGCGGCGGCATGTTCCAGGCTTTCAATGCGGTGCAACTGCCAGCGGTCCTCGCTGGCGCGAATGGCGGCGGCGAGGGCGGATGGGAGGTCGGTGAGCGTCATGGCGGCCTCATCTAAAAATGTTTAGGTCACCTATATAAGA
>JAKSCU010000036.1 GCA_022360435.1 Bacillota bacterium | reverse complement strand
TGGCAAATCAATTTATCAGAACGAAAAAAGTGATGGAAGACTTCCTTAATACCTCACCAATAACTCACTCACTCCTCCTTTTAACCGTTTGGTCCGGCATTGTGCCGGACTATTTTTTTGCAAGCATATCTCCGTCCATATTTATGGCCGGAATTGATGGTCAAAGTATTAAACATAAAAACCTGCCTTACATATAACCCTTAAAGCTTATTAACACCCAGGAAGATAAAGCATACTCCGATTAGTATTGAAGCCATCCCCGCCACGGAAACCTTGCCGGCAAGGCCCACCAGACCCAAAGCGGTAACGGTGATGAAGACGGTGGGACCAACCAACGCCAGCACCGCGTTAATTTTGAACGCCACTTCCACCCGGTTGAAATACAGCATCAGCATGGCGGCTGTAAACTCAATGCCGGCGGACAGGAACCGCACCAGCGCCATGGATAAAACAATCTTGTCAAAAATTAATAACATTTACTCCCCTCCCGACTTCAAGATATTTTTTCTTATGCCGCAAGACAGCCGTAAATGCATACCACGGTGAGCGCAGAGGTAAAATAACCGTGTTGCTGCGGAGGAGATGCAAAACTGATGGAAACCAAAAAAAGCGCCGCCGTTTTGGCGGCCATATCAGGCGTACCTTTCATCATGGTGCTTGGCAACTCAATGCTCATCCCGGTGCTGCCGGCCATGAAAGAAGCACTTGATTTGAGCCAGTTGAAAGTAAGCATGGTTATTACCGCCTTTTCCGTACCCGGCCTACTCATCCCGTTGGCCGGCTTTTTATCAGACCGTTTAGGGCGCAAAATGGTAATTATCCCGGGGCTCATACTGTACGGCCTGGGCGGTATAACAGCCGGCCTGTCGGCCACCCTGCTTGAGGAGCAAGCATTTGCCTGGATCATCGCCGGGCGCATCATCCAAGGCATCGGGGCCGCTGGCACCACTCCAATCGCCATGGCCCTTATAGGTGATCTCTACGCCGGCCCCGGACGGAGCAAATCCCTGGGCATCGTGGAAGCAGCCAACGGCATGGGCAAAGTAATCAGCCCGGTGCTGGGCGCCGCCATCGGGCTAATCACCTGGTATGCCGCTTTTTTATTTTTCCCCGTTATTGTCGTGCCAATTGTTTTGGGCATATGGTTACTGGTCAAAGAGCCCGACAACAAACGTGAGCAAAAGAGCATAAAACAATACACCAACGATATTAAAAAGGTCTTTCATAAAAAGTCGGCCATGCTGCTTACATCTTTCCTGGGGGGCATGACGGCTCTATTAATCCTTTTTGGCATTTTGTTCTTTCTTAGTGATTATTTGGAGAAAAGCGCCGGCATTTATGGCATCCTAAAGGGAGCGGCCCTGGCGGTACCCGTACTGTTCATGACCATCACCTCTTACATAACCGGCATGCTTTTAAAGAAAAAGGTCAAACTGATGAAATGGCTGGCTGTGGCGGGATTGGGCTTAATGGCCGTCTCCCTTGCCTCTTTAAGCCTGTATCAGAATATTTACTTCTTTTTCAGCGGCATTTCCATAACCGGAATAGGCGCCGGTTTGCTTCTGCCCTGTTTGAATACCATTATTACCAGCACCGCGGCTGCGGCTGAACGCGGTCTGGTCACCTCACTGTACGGCAGCGTCCGTTTTCTTGGCGTTGCCGTAGGGCCTCCCCTTTTCGGCTACTTGATGGATATAGATAAAGCATACATGTACTGGGGCGGGGCCGGTTTGGCCGGTGTGGCGGCTTTGGCCGCCACGTTACTGATCCGGGTCCGGGACATGCAGCAGCCGGACGAAATGAATCAATCACCGCAACCCGCCCAACAAGCGGTCAAAGAGGAGTTTGTATTCGCGCCGGCCCGGAAACCTGAACTGGAAACCAAGCAACCCGGCGGCAACAGGCAAGAATAAACATAAATCACCCAAGACATTTCGTCTCATATTGAAACGCATATCAATTTGCGAGCCGGCTCCAAAATACCGGTACGGGCACACTTAGGTATCAATATGAGATAATGCCCTCAATTATTTTGCCGTCTCCTTTGATATACCAACACAGGCAATATACACGGCATCCGCCGCCGACAGGGGCCTGCTGTACTTTCGTACTTTTTTAAGCATTCCTGCCTGCTTTGGCACAATTATTGCTAATTCATTATTGTTAAATATTGCTCAAATTAATTGTAAACTGCCTAGTTGTTTGATTATAAGCTTCGATTATAAGCATTAGCTGCAAAATAAAAACCGGTAAAAGATGAACCGGGAGGGGAGTGACTATAATGGCTAAACCGGCTAATTACTTCTATGACAGTAAGATTCACATCATTACTCAATGGTGCAAGGGGTGCGGTATTTGCACATTGTTGTGCAAAAACAATGTTTTAACGCTGGATAGTCGTAAAAAAGCGGTAGTGGCTAATCCTGCGGCCTGTACCGCCTGCGGTCATTGTGAAAATCATTGCCCCGACATTGCCATCCGGGTTTCACGCCCTGCTGCCAAATCAAATGCAAGGATTCCCGTCGCTCCTGTTTCATAAGCAGATTTTTTAAGTATTTTTATTGATCCGAAGTGGGCCTCCCAGAATTGGGGCGCCCACTTTTTCGCTGCGGCCGGGCCAACATTTCCAGGGCTGAGGGAACACTGCCGGTCCCAACGCCCCGAAGCGCGGCCAAGGCCGGCGGTGAAAACGACGCAACCGCCTAGGGGTTGACGGACATAGAAATAAGCAAAATATTATATGCCGTATCTTTTACCAACAGGAAAAAAAGATTTTTAATTTAAATATATATTAGCAACCCCACCACACATAATTAAAAGGGCAATAACCCTAACCAACACTTGCGCAGGGGCCACTAGATGAGCCAGAAAAACAACCGAAAAGAGGGATATTATGCGGGAACTGGTATATCTCAACGGCTGGGTTGGTTCTTTCGACGACGCTTTTATATCTGTTAACGACCGTGGTTTCAACTTCGGAGACGGTGTATATGAAGTGGTGCGTGTTTATGGCGGCATCCCTTTCGCTATGGGTGATCACTTGGAACGATTGGAGTTCAGCGCCACGGCAATTAAAATGGAAATGCCTTGGAGCAAGGAACAACTGGAAATGTTCACAATGGATCTGCTGGACAAAAGCAAAATTAAAGAAGCCATGGTTTACTTACAGGTTTCCCGGGGAACAGCCCACAGGAACCACACTTTTAGCCCGGATATAAAACCAAACCTGCTGATTACCGTAAGGCACGTGCCTGAAATATCCCCGTCCATGTACCGTGAAGGAGTTAAAATAATCTCCCAACCTGAATTTCGCTGGCAAATGTGCCATGTCAAGTCCATTTCGCTGCTGGCCAGCGTGCTGGCCAAACAGCGGGCTGCGGATGCCGGGGCTGCGGAAGCGGTTTTCGTAATGGATGACGGCACGGTAACTGAGTGTTCAGCCAGCAATATCTTTATATACAAAGACGACGCCCTTTTTACCCACCCGGCCGACAACCGGATTTTAAAAGGTGTGACCAGAAAATACGTACTTGAGATTGCCCGTGGCCTGGGCATTGCAATCAAGGTGGAACCATTTTCCTTCTCTGATATGCTTGGCGCCGCGGAAGTGTTTTTTACATCAACAATTGTAGAAATCATGCCGGTGGTAAAGGCGGACCACCACATCATCGGCAACGGCAAGCCGGGACAACTGGCCGGGCGAATCCACGATGCCTTCACTTCCCTGCGGCATACAGGGATATAAAAAAGCGTACATCTTTAAAAGCCAAAACAGGCGGCGTTGCAGTTCGCATGCGAGTTTCTTTCATTTGCCCTAACCATATATCTGCGGCATAAACAGGGGAGGCGCCACATGGCCCTCCCTTAGCATTTTCGGTCAATATCATTGCGGGATAACCGTTTCCCTGCTAACACTTGATGTTCTCGGAAGGATGCGCCGAGCTCATTCCAATTGGTATTCAAATAGCGGCGGTAATCGTCAGGGCAAATATCAAAAATAGCACCGTATTTTGGCAGCGCACGTCTTGTAACCAACTCACCCGGGATTGAATAGTTTTTATCAGGCGGAACTCAGTCCTTTTCCCGGCCCTGAAAAAAAGGAGGTGAACGCCAACATCCTCCCGCCGGGTGGATGTTATTTCATGGGAAGGGAGCTGATAATTTGTCTGAATGCGTCAATAATAGCGGATGGCGGGAAATTATAACATTTCCCTTTGGAGAACGCGCGGCAAAACCAAGGCGCCAGGGTTTGACCATGGTTATGGACAAAGGATTGGGCACCGGTGAAACAAAAGACCTGTTAAGGGTGCACCACCGGTATCTTGATTTCGTCAAGCTGGGCTTCGGCACACCCGCGCTTTACACCCAAGGGATACTGGAAGAAAAGATTCACCTGGCCGTTTCCCATAACATTGATATTTATCCCGGAGGTACGTTCTTTGAGATAGCCGTCTGGCAGGATAAACTGGTTGATTACCTTGACAAGTGCCGGACATTGGGATTCACCGCCATAGAAATAAGCGACGGAACTATACAAATGTGTCGGGAGGTGAGAGTAAAAGCCATCACCATGGCTGCGGAAAAAGGCTTTTTGGTGTTGACGGAAGTGGGCAAGAAGAACCCCGGTTCCGGTGTGCCGGTAATCTCCATGGCCGAACAGGCCAGGGAGGACTTGCAATCCGGCGCTTACAAAGTGATTCTTGAAGGCAGGGAGTGCGGACTTAACGTGGGTCTCTACGACGAAAAAGGAAAGGTGCCCAGAGGCGACATGCAGTTGCTCCTGGAATACATTTCCGAACCCGGGCAAATTATCTGGGAAGCCCCCCTGAAACCTCAGCAGCATGATTTAATCACCCGCTTCGGTCCGGACGTAAACCTGGGTAATATTGCGCCCCGGGAGGTTCTGGCGCTGGAGGCCATGCGTCTGGGGCTGCGGGCCGATACCCTGCAGCTAAAGGTTGACAATTCCATTGCCTTCGATTAACTTAATATCCTTATTATGGTAATAAGCCTGGCGGAGCTGGCATATATTTACTTTAAACGAGTGCTCCAAAAGGAGCGCTACGGATAGTGGGGTTCGGGCAATGAACGGAGTGCTCCTTCTGGTGGTATTGCTTATAATCGGTATTGTGTCCCGCTCAAACTTGATTGCCACAGCCGCCTGCGTATTATTAATCATAAAGTTCGCCAATTTGCACTTTGTCTTTTCCATTTTGGAAAGAAGAGGACTGGAACTGGGGTTGTTGTTTTTGCTGTTGGCTATCCTTGTGCCGGTAGCCACGGGCAAGGTATCGGAAAAAGAGATAATTGGCACTTTTACCTCGCTATCAGGGATTCTGGCCATTGTGGGTGGCGCCCTTGCCACCCACCTTAACGGCGAAGGTTTAAAACTGCTTCAGATAGACCCTGAAATAATTTTCGGGCTGCTGCTAGGCTCGATAATCGGGATAGTATTCATGGGCGGCATACCCGTTGGTCCGCTGATGGCGGCCGGTCTTACCGCCCTTTTCCTGGAGGCGGTCAACTCAATCAAGTAACAAAAACTGCATACCCGTTGCCCGGCTTAATATATGTTCAAGTTCCCCGGGCAGTGGCGCGCCAAATTTCATTTTTTCACCGGTGCGGGGGTGGACGAACCCAAGCAGGTAGGCATGCAAAAATTGACCCTCCAGACCCAAACCCGGCCGTTTTGGACCGTACCTGGCATCGCCCGCCAGCGGGTGCCCGATATGATTCATGTGCACCCTGATTTGGTGGGTGCGCCCCGTTTCCAGGCGCAGGTCCAGCAGGGTGTAATTCCTCCGCCGGTCAAGCACCCGGTAATGAGTCACCGCTTTTTTGCCGCTGCGGGTGTTAACAGCCATCTTCAGCCTGTCGGCGGGGTGACGCCCAACGGGCGCGTCCACCATGCCCCGGTCATTTTTAACCACACCATGCACCAGGGCAACATAGCCCCGGATAACGGTATGTTCTTTCAACTGCGCGGCCAGTCCCTCGTGGGCGAAATCGTTTTTGGCCGCCATCAGCAGGCCCGATGTATCCTTATCTATCCGATGTACAATACCCGGCCTGAGCACCCCGTTTATGCCGGACAGATCCCGGCAGTGGTGCAGCAGCGCGTTGACCAGCGTACCGGTCATGTTGCCCTCAGCCGGATGCACCACCATCCCCCGGGGTTTATTTACAACTATCAGGTCATGATCCTCATGGCAAACGTCCAGCGGTATTGCCTCAGCCCGTACCGCGAGTTGGACGGGAGGCGGTACGGTTACCCGCACTTCATCCCCGGCGCGGACCCTGTAGCTGGCCCGGTCCACGCCGCCGTTCACCCTGACCAGACCCCCGCCAATCAGCTTTTGCACGTAAGACCTGCTTAAATCCGGGTTCAACCCGGTTATATAGACATCCAACCGCGTACCCGCGTCGGCGGCGGTTACGCGATAATCATCGCCCGTCATTTCTGTCCGCCCGCCAAACGTCTATAATCAGTATAAAAGCGCCGATGACAATAGCGGTATCCGCCAGGTTGAACACCGGCCAGACCCGGAAATCCAAAAAATCCACCACCTGCCCCAACCGCACCCTGTCAATCAGGTTGCCCAACGCGCCGCCCACCACCAGCCCCAACGCCGCACGGGTCCAGACCCTCTCCCGGGGCAGGTACCGGTAACCCACCAGCACACCGGTAATAACCAGCACCGACACAACAATAAAAAAAGAGGTCTGATTGGCCAGCATACCAAAGGCGGCCCCGGGGTTCAAAACATAACTTATAAAGAAAACCGGTGGAAAAACAGCCAATGATTGCCCATGATACATATTGACGGTGATAATATACTTGGAAACCTGGTCTAAAAACAGCGTCAGCATCACAATAACGGCAAATCGCAAACACCATACCTCCTCAATTGACAACTCCATGATATAATATCACATGGGCATAACAAATTAACCAGATGCTTACGATTTTAACACATCTCCAAGCCCAACTTTATAAAAAAAGCGCACTCATTCGGTTCCCTCTGCGTGCGCTTTTT
>JAKSCU010000095.1 GCA_022360435.1 Bacillota bacterium | reverse complement strand
TGGTCCGGCGATCCTGGTGGACCCGATGCTCGCAACTGGCGGCAGCGCGGTGGCCGCAGCGCATGTGCTCAAGCAGAAGGGCTGCACGGATATCCGCTTCGCGTGCCTGCTCGCTGCGCCCGAGGGGATCGACCGGTTCAGCAGCGAGCACCCCGATATCCCGATCACGACCTGCGCGATCGATCGCCAGCTCAACGAGAAGGGCTACATCGTGCCGGGCCTCGGCGATGCGGGCGACCGGATCTTCGGCACCGTCGAGTAGCGGCACGCCCAATAACGAGAGAATCAGCCTCCAACGGATTTATGTATCCGAGTTGGACCTTAATCGCTGCGCCGGATCAAACGATACGACCCACATCACCGGGGCGTTGCCCCTTCTTTCACTGGGAACTGTCGTATGAACGCGCGAAAACAATCTGTACTGAATCTTCCCCTGGCCCAGGGCCTGGTCACCGGCGCGATCCTCGTGGTCGCCGTGCTGCTCCTGAGCGCTTGCTCGAGCGCCGGCTTCAAGGGCCACGGCACGGCCGAGGGCTTCACGCCCAAATGGGAAAAGCTCGTTGTCGAGGTCGCCGCCTTTGAAGAGAGGCAGCCCGCGGGCATCGCGGTTTCCAATACCGGCCGGGTCTTTGTGACCTTCCCGTGGTGGAGCGATCGGCCCGAGCACTCCGTGGCTGAACTGAAATCCGATGGTACGCTTGTGCCCTTCCCCTCGTCGTACTGGAACGACTGGGACGGCAAGTCCGGCCCGTCCGCGCTGCGCGGCTTCGTCTGCGCACAGGCGATGTATGTCGATCAGAACGACTTCCTGTGGATCCTCGACGCGGGCAACCCCGGCGTCGATGGCCGGGTTGTCACTGCAGGCCCCAAGCTTTTCAAGATCGATCTCAGCGACGACAGCATCGCGCAGGTCTTCTACTTCGATCATAAGCGCGACTTCACACGCACCAGCTATCTCAGCGACTTCCGTGTTGATGGCGACCGCCAGACCGCATATATCGCCGACTCGACCCGTGGCACGATCTACGTCGTCGATCTCAAGACCCGGCAGACGCACCACGTCCTGCTGGGCGACCCCTCGACGACCGCAGACGCGGGCGTGATTGCACGGGTCGGCTCGAGCGAGTGGCGTAACTTCGCGGGCATCGCGCCACAGGTCAACGTCTCGGGCATTGAATTGTCCAGCGACGGCGACTGGCTGTACTACCACACGATGTCCGGCCGACGCATCTACCGCGTGCCGACCAGTGTGCTGCGGGACACACACACGACCGACGCGGTACGCTCGGCCTCGATCGAAGACCTCGGCCCGACCGGCTCGGTGGTCGACGGCATGTGGCTGGACCGCGACGACAACCTGTACCTCGCCGC
>JAKSCU010000037.1 GCA_022360435.1 Bacillota bacterium | reverse complement strand
GGTGAGATAAGATGGCCAAAGTAGTGGCGATTATCCAGGCTCGCATGGACTCGACCCGTTTGCCGGGGAAAGTAGCCCGGTTACTGGTCGGCAAACCGTTACTGGCCCATATTATTGCCCGGGTTAAAAGGACAGCCGAAATAAATGAGATTGTTGTTGCTACCACTACCCGGGCCAGTGATGACCGGGTTGCGGAGATTGCCCGGCAGGAAGGCATTGGCTTATACCGTGGTTCGGAGTCTGATGTCCTATCACGCTATCTTGCTGCCGGACAGCAGTTTAATGCTGATATAGTGGCCAGGATTACTGGTGACTGTCCTTTGATTGATCCCGTTACTATTGATAGGGCAATTAAGTCATTTAGTGAAGCACAAGTAGACTATTTAAGGCTTGATCTTGATGAAGCAGGTTATCCGCGGGGTTTAGATGTAGAAGTCTTTTATTATCAAACCCTGATCAGGGCGGCCGAGCTGATCAAAAAAGAGGGATTTCAGGATGATAAACCTTACCGGGAGCATGTAACATTATATATTTACCATCATCCGGAGAAATTTAGGATTTTCTGGCTAAACCCTCCCGGAATGCTTGCCAGGAATTACCGTTTATGTGTTGATGAGGCCTTAGATTTTCAACTTATTGAGGAAATATATAAAAACCTCTACCGCGCAGGGGATATTATTGATATTAACACTGCAATTGATTTTCTTGATCATAATCCTACCCTGGGTGCGCTTAATCAATCGGTTGAACAAAAAAAATTTTAGTTTAATATTAAATACGAAAAAGATTTACTGGCTTTATATAATATTTGTGATCTTTATGTTAAACCAATAGAAAGGGTGGAGGTCTACAGTATTGCCATGGCTATGCAGGTTGGTCTGTCGGTGGTAATCCTAAATCGACTCAGTGACGGGTTAGTCTATGTTGGTTTTGAACACTGGCGGGAGGGATAATATATGAATGATACATTAGCTTTTTTTTGATGAATAAAAAAGGGTATATTGCTTTAGAGCATTTTATAAAAAAGTATGGTCTCGAAAGGATAGAATGTGTTATCTCAACAAAAGATAAGGGTTTAGTAAATGATTATTCTAGACAAATAAATGTTCTAGTGTTAGCACATCAGATAGACTTTTATGAAAGAGATGGGAATTTTAAGATAAATTCAAACTATATCTTTGCGATCGGGTGGAGATGGTTAATACCATTTAAGGGAAAATTAATTGTATTTCATGACTCTTTGTTACCCAAATATAGAGGATTTGCTCCATTGGTAAATCAGTTAATCAATCGAGAAAATAAGATCGGTGTTACGGCATTGTTGGCATCAAAAGAATATGATCGGGGTGACATAATTGAGCAAAGATATATAAGTATTAGTTATCCGATAAAAATAGAGGAAGTAATAAATCAATTAACACCAATGTACTCAGAGTTAGTGATAAAGATCTATAATAATATTAGGAAGGTAAGAGAGATTAAAGCTTATAAACAAAATGAAACTGAATCCAGTTATAGTCTATGGAGAGATGAAGATGATTACAGAATTAACTGGGGAAAAGGTAGTGATGAGATAAAAAGATTTATTGCTGAAGTAGGGTATCCGTATCTAGGGACTTCAACGTTAGTAGAAAACAAAAAAGTACGGGTACTTGAGGCAGAAATTGTATCAGATCAAGTGGTAAAGAATAGAACTCCGGGCAAGGTCATCTTTTCAGATGGTATATATCCGATTATTGTGTGTGGCCAAGGATTATTGAAAGTTAAGAATTTAATAGATGATTAGACTAGAGAGTCGATTTTGCCCTTAAATAAATTTAGATTACGGTTTAAATAATTGGAGGCGAAATAATGATTCCATTTAACATACCATTTATTACCGGAAATGAAGAGGCTTATATTCGTCATGCTATTGACATCGAGAAAAAAATATCTGGTGGGGGTATATTTAATAAGAAGTGTAGCTTGTGGATTGAACAGAAGTTTAATTGCCGCAAGTCATTACTAACTACTTCCTGTACCCATGCATTGGAAATGGCTGCTATTCTTGCCGGGATTCAACCTGGTGATGAGGTAATTATGCCTTC
>JAKSCU010000526.1 GCA_022360435.1 Bacillota bacterium | reverse complement strand
TTTCAGAAACGCTACTCCGAAAAAAGCCGGCATGTTTTGTTCAATTAATATCTGCAACTCACGTTCAAGGTTAACCGAAGAAGCAGGAATTTCAGCTACTTCTCCAGATATTCTAAATAATTTTATATCTGACATTTGCAATCAGCCCCCTAAAGCTTATATTTCAAAATACTTTATCCTGCAAACACGTTTTCATTATGCCAAAGTAAAAACTCTTGTGATGGCATTTCTTCAATCTTATCAGGAATATTAGTTAACGGGTTCCCATGAAAAGCATAATACTCTTTACCGTTTCCGTAATCCTCTTTGATTCTCCTGCTCACTTCAATTACATTATCTTCATTTATAGTTATATAGCCTCTGTCAAAGAGAGTATGTATATCTTGTCTCAGTAAAAGCCCATTACTTGCGGTATGTGGTCCTTCCATGGAATAGGGTTTTATATGGGAAGCATTCAGGACAGGCAGCGTCTTCTCACCTGTTATGGCACAACTCCGATGATAAGCTTCAGTAACAATCACCCTGAATCCACCCTGCCCCAATCTCGGTTTTATTATTTGTGGTTCCCCATACCTAGCGCTTTCTTCACGCACACTCATACCTGTGGATAATCTTTTCTTAATCGCATCATATAAACTTTTCCCTTCAATTGTATCTGTGTTGTAAGTCTTGCCTTGTACAATATTAGGTGACCATGATTTTGGTATAGGTATCCAATCAGGCTCGTCAAAAAAGAATGGTGTGGACAATATCAGAGAACTTACAACCGGATCAATTCTATTTTTTTGAATGTTGCGGTATTTATCGATTCTGTCTAAGAATTCATTCAAACTTCTGGTGCCATTTTTCGCTCCGAATACATCCCAAGTTAAAGTAACTGGTAAGAAGACCTGTCTAACAAAAACACCCCCACCAACAATATAATTCTTTGGCGCATGAAGCTTAAAGAGGAACAGTTCTCCCTGATTAAGGGCTTTAAAATTTTTGCTGCTATTTGGCTGCCAAAAATTAACCTCATCAGGCTGTATGCTTTTTAGATATTTATACCAATTCTCATCAGTTACTCCTATGAAAATTCGCAAATAATATCACCTCGACAAATACACTAATAAAAATATTATAACATATTAAGTAGCCATAATGTGGATGTACATTTTATATTCTATATTGTAAATTTTTGTAAATATAGAAATAAATTCAGCTATAAATAATTCTGATAAAAGGTGCATACCCCTGATTCAAAATGCACACCCCTTTCTTTATCATTAATAGAAATTGATAAATCATTATAGGCCCTCTAGCAGATTATTTAATGGTAGTTACAATTTCTTTTTCCAATA
>JAKSCU010000245.1 GCA_022360435.1 Bacillota bacterium | reverse complement strand
GTCCCACCGATATAGGTTAGGGAGTCTTTCAAAAAAACATGCAGTCGATGGTCCGAACCGTCTATGAACTTCGCTTCTGCCTCCCGACAGTTTTCGATGGTTTCCTCCTCCGTGTAGGCATGGTCCGCCCAAGGCATCCAGGGTTGAAGCTCCTCAAGTGACTCATTGACCGCCTCCATGACCTGCATCGCATCCACTTCCGAAGGCGACGTGAGCAGCAGTCGTTGAGTCTCGAGTTTGAATGGGTAGGGGATGTTCACCGATTGTAACATACACGAAACAAAAGAGGTGGTTTACCGCCAACCAAGATAGCGAGCATTCCACCTCTCAATTGGCTAGTGAACTATCCTCTAAAATTAGAAATAGTATAATCGCTAAGTTCTTTCGCGGCTTTCTCTAGAGCAGATTTTATAGAACCTCCAAAAAAACCACTGTCGATTTTTGCGTCCGTTTGGACTTTAGCAATTTGAGCTCCTTCAGAATCTATGTATTTTGCTTCAATTATAAGATTTCCTTCACCCCAATTACCGATACCTCCCGCAAGATATCTTTTGAAGCGGTCTCCTTGCTGAAAACTGACAAATCGATATTCCACAGTAAGATCTTTTCCGGTCGTAAAACTAGTCATTAATTCTTTTCGCAAGGCACTATCAAAATGTGATACCATTTCGTCGGGAACCTGAACTGTAGAATCAGATCTTTGTATTGTTATATTGCTACTTGAGTAGCGCTTTTCTGGATGATCAGTAACAATGATGCGGGCGGTTCCGCAGCCACTCAAAATGGCTATAGTTACTAATGCGAGGAGTGTATTTATTTTGTTCATATTGTATGTGTTGAAGAAAATTTTCTGCAAAAGTAGAACCAAGGATTCCTGTATTGCAGTAGAGTAGGGGGGATTTCATGGTTTTCTTTTTAAACCGTCATTATATCAGAACATGAGTTAGGAAATAAATTGGCTCTGATAGGATTTATGGGACTAGTCGTAGAAAAATTGAGGATAGTTAGGATTAGAATATTAGACCTTTTTACGTATATTGGAGACTCTGATCAACGTAAAATTAAACGAACACAAAAAAGATCTCACCATTTATGGTGAAACCTTTTTCGAAAGAATGATCTACAGTTGGTCTTAAACGAGCATCAACGATGGAAATTCGATGATTTCCTTCGAAGCCGCTAGCTACTCCGCACCGACTGCACCGTCGATGATGCGGTG
>JAKSCU010000131.1 GCA_022360435.1 Bacillota bacterium | reverse complement strand
TTGCCCAGTTCCAATTCAAAACCCGACCTGGTGTCGGGGCCGGGCTTGTCGCCGGCCAGTCGGACCAGCAAATCGCCCAGATTGTTGTTACTGGCGGCTCCTTTGGATATATTAAGCAGTTTTTCGGCCTGTTGGTTCATTTCAATGATGTTTCCCGGCGCGTCGGCCAAAACAACCCCGGCGTTGATAAAATCAATAAAGTGGTTGGTTAATATCTTTTCTTCCTCCAACTTTTGGGGCAGGGAAATGTCATGCATGCAGATAAGAACACCCCTGTCGTCGTCCAGCCCGGAACCCGTAGGGTAAAGAATGCACTGAACCGGAATGCGCCTGCCCAGGCCGTCCAAGGCCTGCCCGAACACCGGGTTGGCTTCGCGGCGGCTGTCAACAAGGTCGCTGATATTATTCAGCATTACATGCAGAAAGGGGAAGTGTTTCCCGGCAATATCGTAGAAATTCGTCCCCTCGGTTATTTCTGCGCCGATTAGTTCCTCGAAACGCTCGTTGCCGTGTATAATGTCCCCGCCGCGATTTACGTGCAGGGTGGCGATACCCAGATTGTCCAGAGTTTTCTTGAGATATTTTTCACTTGCCAAGAGTTGCTGGTACAAATTTTTCATGTATTCAAAGGACTGGCCGATAAACCAGGCGGTGGTGCCCAGCAAGGCCAGCAGCAGTATTTGCTCGGTAAAAAGGGTGGAGTTATATCCCTGGTCAATAAAGCTTACGTAAAAGGTGGCCAGGGACATCACCAGCGCCGTGGCCATGCCGTATAAAGTGCCGCAGACGATGGAAGTTAAAATAACAGGCACAATGGTTAATATGCTGAGGTGCGCTTTGGCGATAACCCCGGTGATGATGGGGATGTAAATGACGCATATGACGGAGGTGTATAGGATTTTATACAGGTGCAGGTTTCGGTAATTCTGGAGGAATGTTTGGGTTAGAATTCTGTGCTGGGCGGGGACTAGGGCTAAAATGGCCAGCATGCAAATGAGCCAGATTAAATGATAGCCGTCGGCTATTTTCATCTGGGTGGCTCTAATCCATCCAACCAGGCACGTGGCGGTAAAAAGGCAATAAGTCAGGTGAGCAAACATATAACAATCTTTCAGCCTGTTTAACCCCGCCTCTGGTTTCATAAAGCTTTCCCCCGGTAACTTAATGCATCTTAGGCATGGCCCTAAAACCGTGCCTAAGTGTTGGAACTATTGGATTCTTGAAATATTCCGCCCATACCATTTCGTACGGTAAATGATATAAGATGAGAATAACAAAACTACAATGTTTATCCACAGGCTCAAATCCCAAAGAAGTTTATTTTGAGCTAATTGGTGTATATCCAAGTTGTAAGCCAGCTTAAAAAATGCAAAACTAATTAATTCAATTGTTCCTAAAAACAACATTCCAATAATAGATGCAATTAAGCTTTTAAACTTTGGGACTTTGTAAAAAGATGCAAACAGTAGAGCTAAAGTGATGATGGAGGCTGCTGTGTGCAAGCCTGTGCTTAAAATAAGCCATCTAAATACCAAAACTCCAAAAGCTACTATCGTCCCAATTATTATTGTCTTTTTCCAATCGATTTTTAATCTTAAAATAGCTGTTATAAAAATAGTTAATGAAATACATTCGGGGATTGCTCTGGTGATAAATTCAACCAAAAAGTTTATAAATTGAATATTCATTGCAGCCTTTCAGGTAAGTCAGGTTCGTACATGTGTACCCAGCATGCAGAAACAGCGCTAATCTGGGCAATCCAAAGGAGCACAGTGGCTGTCATAACTAACAAAGCCCTTTTCATTATATATCCCTCCTTCACTGATTATAATTAAAAATATTTTGAAAATCTAGTCTTTCCAGGTTTTTGTCAGCTCCTTGGTAGCGCAACGTGTCGCTTCTAAGTACCTTTTAAAGGCATTATTGAAATGGATTGCACTACCAGTCCGGTTGTAATGGCCAAAGACATAATCGGTTGGTCGAAAACCGCTTGGAGCGGGGCGAGGGCTACAATAGCCCAGAAAACCACCACGGCCACCGAGAGCATCTTCATCTTTCTGCGTTTTTCGTAGGTGAATTGCTTGCTGGCTATAGTCACCGGGGCGTTGGTGATTACGGTAAACAGGGCAAACACTAACCCGAAAGCGATAAACAACAGCACGTATTCGCTGATTAACGGACCGGCAATGGTGATTGCGTAACCAAGGACGGTAAACACCGCCACCGTCAGGAACCAACAGGTTATTGGATCAGCGCTATGGCGGCCGCCGGCAAAAGTGCGCAACGAAAAAGCCGCGGTCCAAAGGAACAGGGTTGCTTTCAGTGTCCCCAGCAGCCAGGCGATCAAAATTATACCCCCTAGGGCGGTCAGGTTCAGCAGCGCTATTTTAATGGCGTAGGCAAAAACTTCGGCATCCCGCCCAACATTGCCGCTGTATGACGCCTCACTGGCCAGGCGGCGGGATATGCTTTGGATCGTGGATGACATGTGAACACCTCCTTTCCGGTAAAGCAGGCATGGCTGGTATGCGATTCATTTTACACTGCCTGCTCACTTTGGAGTTTTAGTGGTTTGTAATTCATAACTCACTATACGGAGCGTCTTATCACAAATAAGATTATGTATAAAACAAATTATCTAGAAAAACTCAAAATCCTGTCCATTTTTAAGAAATATTTCCTACAAATTGCTGTTTATTGTGACAATATTTGAAATTGCGTTGCAAAGAAAGCCGGTGCACAGATAGGGTGCTATCTGGCGCAATCTCAATACAGACAAACCCATAACGATATATTCACCAACATTCCGCCGCATATTTATGGTCAATATGCTGTCAAACTAGCGGGTGTCGTAATGCCTTCCGTGCGTCTTCCGGAAAACCACCGAGAGTCACACCCTTCACACAAACCGACCAATGCTATATAATAGCCCTAAAAGAAGGTGCCGGTATTGGAAGCGGAGGTAACCAGACAGGCAAACGACGTAATTATGAAAGCAGTGGCCGAAACATTCAAGGATAAGACACTGCAGGTATTCGGACTGAAAACCCCCAGGATAACGGCGGTGATCCCCACCGCCCTGCCCGTGGTGGAAATAAAAGAAAACCGGACCGACTATATATTCCTGCTTGAAGACAACACCCTTTTGCACCTGGAGTTTATGACCAAGGTTGCAGGAGAAGCGTTGAAACGTTTTGCCCTTTATGACGCCAGGCTGATCAATAAAGACGACCGGGATGTAAACACCGCCGTGATTTACTCCGGGCGGATCGAAAAAGCCCCGGACAGCCTGGAAAAAGGCTCAATTACCTACAAAGTCACCAACGTCTACATGAAAGCATACGACGGAGACGAAGAATACCGCAAACTGCATGAAAAAATCGAAAACAAAGAGCCCCTTGCCGAAGAAGAGATATTAAAGCTGATTTTCCTGCCCCTGATGAAAAGCAGTTTTACCGAAGACGAGATGGCGATCCAGGCTGCCGAGTTGGCAAAGAGTATGGAAGGGGAAATAAAGACATTAGTAATCGGTGCGCTGGTGGCCGTGACCGACCGATTCATGTCTGAAAAATATAAAAGAAGGCTGCTGGAGGTGTTGAAAATGACCCAGATTGAGCAGTGGATTAGGGAGGAAGGCATAAAGGAAGGCGTAAAGGAAGGTATAAAGGAAGGTATAAAGGAAGGCGAAATTAAAAAAGCGTTGGAAACCGCCCGGGCGGCACTAAAAAAAGGCCTGCCGGAAGACATTGTAACCGAGATAACCGGCCTGGACCTGGAAACTGTTCGCAAGCTCAAGGGAGATTTAAATTAAACTGGAGATTAGATTAACAGACATCCTAAGGGAGTTTTTCGGACTGTCCCGGTGGGAGTGTGTCCAGAATTTTATGTAACTGGTTAGTCCTGAGGCAACGCTCTCGACATCGATTTTCGCGAAAAAGATTTGGTTTCGGTTCATAAAAAATATTTTGTCCAACAGCAAAAATGAAGTATTACCTTACATATTCCTGAAAATATATGAAGGCCGTAACCCTTTTATTTGCAAGGGCTGCGGCCTATTTTTACCCTTTATGCCGTCAAAGTTAGAGAGGGGGGGAATGGTTCGCCGGGGCTTCTTTTAACCCGCTCTTTTTTGTGATATACTACCTGAAAATGGAGCGTGGTAAAAGATGGCGTGGGACAGGCATTCCACACGGCTGCTGGCCGTGGACCGATATCACCCCGACCGGGCCGCTGTATGTGAAGCCGGCGCCGTGCTGCGCGGGGGCGGTTTGGTGGCTTTCCCGACCGAAACCGTATATGGGCTGGGGGCCAACGCTCTGGACGCCGGGGCTGTGGAGCGCATATTCGAGGCCAAGGGGAGACCCGCGGACAACCCGCTGATTGTGCACCTGAACACATATGAAGCCCTGGAGCGGTACTTTCCCGGATTGCCGGTCGCGGTGCCCGAATTGGCCCGTCGTTTTTGGCCCGGCCCGCTTACGCTGGTGCTGGAGGGCGGGGCCCGGTTCCCCCCGGCGGTTACCGGAGGACTGGCAACGGTGGCGGTGCGGATTCCCTCCCACCCCGTGGCCCTGGCTCTGATTACGGCGGCGGGAGTGCCGGTGGCCGCACCCAGCGCCAACCTTTCGGGGCGCCCAAGCCCCACCACCGCCGCCCATGTGCTGGACGACCTGGACGGGCGCATTGACTTGGTGCTGGACGGCGGCCCGTCGGGTTTGGGAGTTGAATCCACCGTCCTGGATCTATCCGGTGACCGCCCGGTTATACTGCGTCCGGGCGGTATAACTTTGTCGGAGCTGGAAGCGGCGCTGGGGTCGGTACAGCTGGATTCCGGGGTGGATGGTGGGCCGTGTCCGGAAAAGCCGCGCTCGCCGGGTATGAAATATACTCATTACGCTCCCCGGGCGCCGTTAATTGTATTTGACGGCTCCGACGCGGACCGGGTGTCCAGGTGCATCCTGCTGGAAGCCGAGTTGCTGGCGGCGGCGGGTTTTCAGGTGGGTGTGATGGCCTGCGACGAAACCGCTTCCCTTTATGACGGCCTGGGGTATACCGTTATCAAGGCGGGCCGGCGGGCCGACCCGGCAACGGTGGCCGCCGTCCTTTACGAGACATTGCGCCGGTTCGACCGTCTGAATGTGGATACCATATTGGCGGAGGGGGTTCCGGCCGTGGGGATGGGGCTGGCGGTGATGAACAGATTGCGCCGCGCCGCCGGCGGGAATGTAGTGCCGGTTTGAATCGTGCGCCGCCTGCATAGACATCAAGCATCGGTGTTGGAAATATATTCTTTTGACATAATTGCTGTTAATCTGCGCTGACAGCTGCTTACGGAGGAGTAGATTTGGATATTTATACGGTATTTGCCCTGGCGGTGGCTCTGGGCACAGACGCTTTTTCCATGTGTCTCGGGCTGGGCATTGCCGGGGTAACCATGCGTCAGGTGCTGATTATCAGTTTTACGGTGCTGGTATTTCATATCGTGATGCCGCTGCTGGGCTGGTACGCCGGCGGGTTGGCCGGCTCCGTGGCGGGCCGGGCCGCCGCCATTGCCGGCGCTTTGCTGCTGATTTACCTGGGCGGAAAAATGGTCCACTCCAGCATTAAAGGCGGGGAGAGTATGGACCCCAAGGTGGTGCTGGTGAATACGTGGGGGTTGTTGTTGCTGGCGGCCAGCGTCAGCATGGACGCCCTCAGCGTGGGCTTTTCCCTGGGGGCCAGGCAGGTTGACTTGCTGCTGACGGCGGGAGTCATCGGCTTGGTGGCCGGGGTGATGACGGCTGCCGGGCTGTTTCTGGGTCGGATCGTGGGAAACAGGGTGGGTGAACGCGCTGTATTGGGCGGGGGCATTTTATTGGTGATCATCGGAGTGCGCATGATTTTGCCGTAACCTGGAGGAGCGGAAACCGCAGTGGAGGAAAAAAGGACCAATAAAAAAACAATATTGTTTGTCTGCACCGGCAACACCTGCCGCAGCGCGATGGCCCGGGCCTTGGCCCGCCGAACCCTTGAGAAACTGTTCCCGGAGCGCCGCGACATTGAAGTTGAATCGGCGGGCATGGCCGCCCTGCCTGGAGAGGGGGCCTCCCCAGGCGCCGTGGCGGCGCTGCTGGACAAAGGCATTAGCTTGGACGGACACCGGTCTGCGCTGCTGACGCTCCGGCAAGTGGAAAAAGCATCCGTGGTGCTGGCCATGACCGGCGGCCACCGGAACATGCTGCTGCGCATAGCCTCATCCGAAGCGGAAAAAGTTTATACCCTGGCTGAATACGCCGGCGCCGGCGGTGATATACCCGATCCCATCGGGCAAAGCGACGACGCTTACCGGCGGGTGGCGGCCAGGTTGGAGGAACTGGTCCGGGCGGCCCTGGTAAGGTTTTTGCGGCAAAATGGTTTGGAATGAATACCGGCTTGTGTATAGGCAATATATGTTGAAACCTTTTTATAACTACAGTTTAATTTAAAGGTTGGCGTAATATTTACCCGGAGCAAAAAGGAACCGGTGCGAATAACGTAGAATACTACTGAAATATAAAGGTCGGCGAGCCGTGGGGACGGTTCGAACGTCTCCGGAGCGCAGGGCCGCGGCGATGACGATGGAACCGTCTCCGCGTCTGGTTAGTAAACGCAAGGAAGTGTTGACTTTGCGCGTTGCCATAGGCAGCGATCACGGTGGATTAAAGCTCAAAAAGGAAATTATCTCCTACCTGGAAGAACAGGGAATTAGCTGCGAAGATTTCGGTACATACACCAATGACTCGGTGGACTACCCCGATTTTGCCGCGTCGGTGGCCAGGGTTGTGGCTCGCGGTGAATTCCAGCGGGGTATTTTATGTTGCGGCACTGGTATCGGTGTAAGCATAGCCGCCAACAAGATGCCCGGTATCAGGGCCGCTCTTTGTCACGACACTTTTTCGGCCCGGATGGCCGGGGAGCACAATATGGCCAACATCATCACCCTGGGAGAGCGGGTCGTCGGGCCCGGGCTGGCCAGAGACATCGTGGCCGCCTGGCTTGACGCGCAGTTCGCCGGTGGCAGGCACGCCCGGCGGTTGGAAAAGATAACCGCGTTGGAGCAAAAACCTTGCCGGTAAGGCATGGCTTTCGGGGTTACGAGATCCCGGCGTGGCAGTTGACACAATCAAGCAAGCACATACGAACTGTTCCGTTGTCAAAGGGCCGGATAGCGCCGGTCGGCTCGGAATTTGTTCATTAATTTGGGAGGAAAGCACAATGTATTTTTATCGCCCCCTTGGTGAAGCCGACCCCGAAGTTTACCGCGCCATCGAAAGGGAACTGGAGAGGCAGCGCGACACCCTGGAATTGATTGCTTCTGAAAACATCGTGAGCCGGGCCGTCATGGAAGCACAGGGTTCGGTTTTAACCAACAAGTACGCCGAGGGGCTGCCGGGTAAACGTTATTATGGTGGCTGCCATTACGTGGACATCGCCGAGGAACTGGCCATTGAGCGGTCCAAAAAGCTGTTCGGCGCCGAACACGCCAACGTTCAGCCGCACTCGGGGTCCCAGGCCAATATGTCGGCTTACTTCGCCCTGCTCCGGCCCGGCGACACCATCTTGGGCATGAACCTTTCCCACGGGGGACACCTGACCCACGGGAGCCCGCTTAATATTTCAGGCCGCTATTACAACGTGTTTTTTTACGGCGTGGAACAAGAAACGGGACTGATTGATTACGAAAAGGTTCTGGAAGCGGCCCGGGAAAGCAAGGCCAAGCTGATTGTGGCCGGGGCCAGCGCTTATCCCAGGGAAATCGACTTTGCCCGCATGGGTGCCATAGCCCGGGAAACCGGCGCCTACCTGGTGGTGGACATGGCGCACATTGCCGGGTTGGTGGCTACCGGCCTGCACAACAGCCCGGTGCCCCACGCCGACGTGGTTACCACCACCACCCACAAGACGTTGCGCGGTCCCAGGGGCGGCCTGATCCTGTGCCGGGAAGAGTACGCCGCCAAAATTAACAAAGCGGTATTCCCGGGTATCCAGGGCGGTCCGCTGATGCACGTCATCGC
>JAKSCU010000483.1 GCA_022360435.1 Bacillota bacterium | reverse complement strand
TGGTGGACACCATCATCAGCGTGAACAAGCAAGGTAATAAGGGTGACGGCAAAATATTTATCTGCCCCGTTCTGGAAACCGTGCGGGTAAGGACCGGCGAGCGGGGCGAGGCGGCGATCTGAGCCCTCAATATTTAAGGAGGCGATTAATGTGGCCATCAGTGAAAAAATGCTTGATGAAATGTTTAATCAATATCCCGCCAAGGTGAAGCGCAACCGTAAAAAACACATCCTGATCAGGGACTCGGCCCAGGAAAACCAGGAAATGGAAGCAAATACCCGGACCATCCCGGGAATCGTCACCAATCGCGGCTGCGCCTTTGCAGGCTGCAAAGGGGTGGTGCTGGGGCCGCTGAAGGACATGGTGCACATTGTGCACGGTCCCATCGGGTGCGCCTACTACAGTTGGCTGACCCGGCGCAATAAAGCCAGGGCGGGCGACCCGGGGAAAAACTTTCTGGCTTACTGCGTGTGCACCGACATGCAGGAAAGCGATGTGGTTTTCGGCGGCGAAAAGAAGCTAAACCGCATGATCGACGAGGTGGTGGAGGTATTCAAGCCCAACGCCATCACCATCTCGGCCACCTGCCCGGTGGGCCTTATCGGCGACGACATCCAGGCCGTGGCCAAGGCGGCCCGGGCCAAGCACGGCCTGAACATCACCGCTTATAGCTGCGAGGGTTACAAGGGGGTCAGCCAATCCGCCGGCCACCACATCGCCAACAACGGCTTGATGGAGAATATCGTCGGTGTGGGAGATATGGAGGAACCGCCCGGCAAATATGTAATCAATATCCTGGGCGAGTATAACATCGGCGGTGACGGCTGGGAAGTGGAGCGGATTTTGAACGAGATTGGCTACCAGGTTCAGGTGGTGATGACCGGAGACGGGTCTTATGAAAAGCTTAAGAACGCTCACGTGGCGCAGTTAAACCTGGTGCAGTGCCACCGGTCCATCAACTATATCGCCTCCATGCTGGAAACAAAATACGGCACGCCGTGGTTGAAAGTTAACTTTATTGGTATCCGGGGCACCATTGAATCGTTGCGCCACATGGCGCTGTATTTCGGCGACGAGGGCCTGATTAATCGTACCGAGGCCATTATTGAAAGGGAACTGGCCGAAATAGAACCACGGTTGGAGCCATACAGGAAAATTTGCGCCGGCAAAACAGCTTTTTGCTTTGTGGGCGGTTCCCGCGGCCACCATTACCAGGGCCTGTACCAGGAGTTGGGTATAACCACCGTGCTGGCGGGTTACGAGTTCGCCCACCGGGATGATTACGAGGGCCGGGAGGTGCTGCCGCGCATCAAGACCGACGCCGACAGCAAAAATATACCCGATTTGCACATAACTCCGGACCGGTCGCGCTACCGGTTAAAAATACCCGCTGCAAGAATGGAAGAATTGCGCAAAAAAATCCCTTTAAGCGAATACAAAGGAATGATTGAGGACATGGCGGACGGCGGCATCGTGGTGGACGACCTGAATCACTATGAAACCGAGGAGTTTATCAGGCTTCTTAAGCCCGACATCTTTTCCTCGGGGATTAAAGACAAGTATATTCCTCAAAAGATGGGCATTCCCGCCAAGCAGTTGCACAACTACGATTACAGCGGGCCTTACGCGGGTTTCAGGGGCGCGGTGAACTTCGCCAGGGATGTGGCCATGGGATTTGCCACTCCCACCTGGAACTTCCTGGCGCCGCCTTGGAAGAATAAGCCGCTGTTGGAGGGCTCCATCGAGCAATGCCCGTCCGGCGCGCCCGTTGAGGAGGTGCAAATGTAAAATGTTGGATTCCACCCCCAGGGAAATAATCAAGCGCGCCGGCGGGATGATTAACCCCGCCAAGACTTGCCAGCCCATCGGGGCCATGTATGCAGCCTTGGGTATCCACAATTGTTTGCCCCACAGTCACGGTTCCCAGGGTTGCTGCGCTTATCACCGTTCGCATTTGACCAGGCATTTCCGGGAGCCGGTAATGGCCACCACCAGTTCGTTTACCGAGGGGGCTTCGGTGTTCGGGGGAGGCGGCAACTTGAAAACCGCCATTAAGAACGTTTTTGCCATTTATAATCCCGACGTGATGGCGGTGCATACCACCTGCTTGTCGGAGACCATCGGGGACGATATTCCCACCATTATCAAGTCTGCCGAAATTCCCGAGGGTAAACTGGTGATCCACGCCAACACGCCCAGTTACCAGGGCTCGCATATAACCGGGTTCTCCAACATGGTCAAGGGTATGGTGGCCTACCTGGCCCAAGCCACAGCGGAGGGAAAAAAAGAACAGGCCAACATTATTCCGGGTTTCGTCAACCCCGGCGACATGCGGGAAATCAAGCGGCTGGCCGGCAAGATGGGGGTCCGACTCATTATGTTCCCGGACACCGCGGGGGTGCTGGATTCTCCCATGACCGGCAAGTTTAACATGTTTCCCGCCGGCGGCGCCAAAGTGGATGACATCCGAGATGCGGGTAACTCGAAGTTTACCCTGGCCCTGGGCTATTACGCCTCAAGCGACGCCGCCCACTTGCTGGAGCGAAATTGCCGGGTGCCGGCCATTATTCTTAAGACGCCCATTGGCGTTAAAGCCACCGATGATTTGTTGATGGCCTTGCGGGGCAGGTTCGTGCGGGAGATAGCCCGGGAGCTGGAGGAAGAGCGCGGCCGGCTGGTGGATGTGATCACGGATAATCACCACCACTTTTACGGTAAAAAAGTGGCTTTGTTCGGGGATCCGGATCTCCTCACCGGGCTGACGGAGTTTGTTTTAAGCCTGGGCATGCGTCCGGTGCATGTGTTGACCGGCACTCCCGGCGGCACTTTACTGACCGGCTCCGGCGTATTTGAAAAGGAAATTAAGGAAATGCTGGCGACGGCCGGCCTGGAGGGCCGGGTGAAAGCGGCGGGCGACCTGTTCGAGCTGCACCAGTGGATTAAAAACGAACCCGTTGACCTTTTAATGGGCAACACTTACGGCAAGTACATCGCCCGGGCCGAAGACCTGCCCTTTGTGCGCGTGGGGTTCCCCATTCTGGACCGGGGTGTTCATTCTTATATGCCAATCGTTGGTTACCGAGGCGCCATGCGGCTGGTGGAAATGATCGGCGACGCGCTGCTGGACCGCCAGGATCGTGACGCCGCCGACGAGGATTTCGAGCTGGTCATGTAAGGGGAGAACTTTAAAATAATGAAAGATGGGATAAATATGTCAACGGCTGCGTCGAACGACAACTTGATAGTGGAACGGCAATCCTCCATTTTAGTCAAAGGAGGGCAGAGGAAAAACCAGCTCAAGTGCGACGCGGACAGCATCGCGGGGTGCGTCAGCCAGCGGGCCTGCGTTTATTGCGGGGCCAGGGTGGTGTTGAACCCGGTTACCGACGCTATCCACCTGGTGCACGGCCCTATCGGTTGTGCCAGCTACACTTGGGACATCCGGGG
>JAKSCU010000599.1 GCA_022360435.1 Bacillota bacterium | reverse complement strand
TCCATGGCGATCGTGCTTGTGGCAGGCGCCGTTATCACCGCGTTAGGGTTGGCGCTGAACCGTCCTATCGTTCGAGGGCTCGGCGCATCCCGTGATCTGCTGCCAATGGCACGGGAGTACTTTCTCATTGCGGTATTAGGAAGTACCTTCGTGGCTGCCAATCACACCCTTAACGGCTTTGCTTACGCCGAAGGCGCCGGGGGTATCGGCTTTGCCGCCCTGGCGCTGAGCAGCTCCATTAATATCCTTTTGGACTACCTCTTTGTGGCTGTCTTTTCTATGGGAGTTGCAGGGGCGGCCCTGGCAACCGTTATTTCTCAGGCCGCGGCAACGCTCTTTCTCTTTGCCTACTTTCTTCTGCCGGGAAGTACCCTAAAGGTAAACCTCTGTATCTGCTGGGAAGATATGAAGGAGATAGTGCGGGTCGGCCTCTCCGCGTCGGTTCGAACCTTCTCTATCGTAGCCCTCGGTTTAATCGTCAACCGACAGGCCTTTAGTGCCGCCGGTGATCTAGGTGTCGCCGTAGCTTCGGTTGTTTTTAGAAGCATTACGATCGTTCTGCTTCCGGCGATCGGCGTCAATCAAGCCTTTCTTCCGGTCGCAGCTTATAACTTCGGGGCCAAACAGTACGATAGGATTATCTCCTCGGCGTGGCAGTCG
Source organism: Bacillota bacterium (assembly GCA_022360435.1). Lineage (GTDB taxonomy): Bacteria > Bacillota > Desulfotomaculia > Desulfotomaculales > Desulfallaceae > BRH-c8a. The sequence goes on along the minus strand of JAKSCU010000599.1, from coordinate 625 downwards.
GTGGTTTATGCTCTGGTGATCTGCTTTACCGCCAGTTTTTTTGTGATCGCCTATGCCGAAGGGCTCGCCCGGGTGTTCAATCCCGATCCCCAGTTCGTGCAAACCGCCGCCACGGGCTTTCGGACGGCGTTCCGACTAACTCCGCTGATTATTTTTAATTTAATCGGTTCGGCGCTCTTTCAGGCGGCGGGAAATGCCCGAAAGAGCCTCCTGATTGCTATTTCGCGGATGGGCTTTTTTGTTTTGCCCCTGATGTTGATACTTCCCACCTACCTCGGCCTCTTCGGGGTGTGGCTCGCCTTTCCTTTCGGCGAGCTTGCCTCCGCCCTCTTTTCCACTGCGGTAACCTGGCCGAAGCTCCGGGAGCTTACAAAAACCGCGTCGACAGGAGAACCGGTGGGTGAACCCGTTACCGATCGATAGACGCGAGTAGCAGGGACGCCGGTGGCACTTATGCAACCTGCCGCGAGCTATCGAATCGGTGGGGACCATGCCGCCCCGGCAACATTACCCTCGACCGACGATCCAACCGGCCGCGGCTCTCCTACGGTTGATCAAACCATTCTGTTTGGAAAAAGGAGCCCTGTCATTCCAACCGTCTCTCTTACAAGAGAGCGAGTCCGAT
>JAKSCU010000038.1 GCA_022360435.1 Bacillota bacterium | reverse complement strand
TTTTTTTATACTCTTAGGAAAGTATACCCGGCCACATTTATGGCCGGATTCAAGGATAAGAGTATTAAAAAGCGCACGCAGAGGGAACTGAACAAGTGCGCTTTTTTTAATACTCTTAGGAAGGTATACTTCCGGCCATATTAATGGCCGGATTCAAGGATAAGAGTATCAAAAAGCGCACGCAGAGGGAACCGAATGAGTGCGCTTTTTTTACCAATTTGCAGCTTGGCTGCTGTTAGCTCCTCAACATTAACTTCAAATGTGTTTCCTTCTTGATAAACGGAGGGCCTTTGTTTGCGCAAGTGGCTGGAATTATCTGTTTTTACAAGCCCGGAACAACTGGATAACGTGGCGGCCATCTTTCACGAGTTGGGTTCCGGCGGGGTTGTCATTGAAGACCCCGCTTTAATTTTAGACTGCCTGGAGCGGGGCGACCCGGAAACGGTTGCGCCAACGCTTTCAGTTCCGCCGGGCGGGGGAACGGTGGTTAAAGGTTATTTTCCCTGGGATGATGCCCTCCCGGGACGGTTGGAAACCGCGTCCCGCTTTTTTAACGCGCTCTCCCTGGGTTGGCAGACCGGGGAAGTATACGAGGAAGACTGGGCCACAGCCTGGCAGGCTTATTTCAAACCGGTGCGGGTTGGCGCCCGCCTGGTGGTTAAGCCCACCTGGGAAGATTACTCCGCCGGACCCGGCGAAATAGTTATGGAAATGGACCCGGGTATGGCCTTCGGTTGCGGCACCCACGCCACCACCGCCATGTGCCTGGCCCTGCTTGAGGAGCACCTGCGGGGAGGCGAAACGGTTTACGATGTGGGCACGGGTTCCGGCATACTGTCGGTGGCGGCGGCGTTACTGGGCGCCGGGCGGGTGCTGGCCGTAGACATTGACGAGCTGGCGGTGCGCGCCGCCAGGGAAAACACGGCTCGTAACGGTGTGGCTCATAAAGTGACGGTTCTGCAAGGAAATCTGCTGGATAATCTGGCGGGGGCCAAGGCCGACCTGGTGGTGGTCAACATTATCGCCGGTGTGCTCATCGGAATGGCCCCGGAAGCCGCAGCCGCATTAAAACCAGGCGGGCTGCTTATTGCTTCCGGCGTTATCCGGGAAAGGGCGGGCGAGGTGCGCCGAGCCTTGGGGAATGAAGATCTGGATATTGTAGCTGAAAAAAAAGAAGGCGAGTGGACGGCTTTTGTCGCCAGGCGTTGACGTCCGGTCGCAGGGCCGCCGCGCGGGGGTGTTTACCGTGCCCAGGTTTTGGGTAAAACCCGACGACATACGGGGTGACACCGTGACAGTTAACGGCGCCGAAGCGCGCCACATGATTAGGGTATTGCGCCTGGGGCCGGGGGATATAATTACAATACTGGATGGATGCGGCAGCCAATACCGTTGCCGTATCGTGGAAAAAGCCGGTGAATGCGTATATTGCCGGGTGTTGGAACGGGCCGGGGCCGGCGGCGAGCCGCCCCGGCGGGTGGTGCTGCTGCAGGGCCTGGCCAAGGGAGACAAGATGGACACCGTGATTCAAAAAGGGACCGAACTGGGCGCTTCTATTTTTGTGCCGGTGTTCTGCAGGCGCAGCGTGGTCCGGCTGGATGCCGCCAAAGGCGTCGCCCGCCGCCGGCGCTGGCAGCGTATAGCCGCCGAAGCCGCCAAGCAATGCCGGCGGGCGCTGGTGCCTGAAGTTACCGTGCCCTTGGGCTGGAGTGAAGCGCTGGAATTGATACCCCCCGGCGCCTTTACGCTGCTTCCCTGGGAGGAAGTCGCCGGCCGGCCCCTGAAGCGGGTGTTGCAATGCCGGGCCCAACCGCCGGCGGAAGTTTACATAATTATTGGTCCCGAGGGCGGGCTGGAGCCGGAAGAAGTCGAGGAAGCGCGCAGCCGCGGCGCCGTGCCGGTCAGCCTGGGGCCGCGCATACTGCGCACCGAAACCGCGGGGCCGGCGGTCATTACTATGGTGCTTTACCAGTGGGGCGACCTGGGGGAATCGTCAAATGGATAACAAAAGGGTGGCTTTCACCACCCTGGGCTGCAAAGTCAACCAGTACGAATCGGCGGCGCTGGAAGAGCTGTTCCGCCGGCGCGGCTATGCCGTAGTTGATTTTGCGAAGCCGGCCGACGTATACGTGATCAACACCTGTACCGTGACTCATCTGGGTGATCGCAAGTCCAGGCGGCTAATCCGGCGGGCGGTTCGGACAAATCCCCGGGCCGTGGTGGCGGTAACGGGCTGTTACGCCCAGACGGCGCCCGGCGAGGTGCTGGATATGGAAGGTGTGGACCTGGTGCTGGGCGCCGGCAGCCGGGCCGGTATCGTGGACCTGGTGGAAAAAGCCGTCAAGGGCCGTAAAACATCAGCGGTGCGGGATATCACCGGCTGCCGGGACTTTGAGGAACTGCCGGGTGAGGCTCGCCAGGGCCGGGTGCGGGCTTTGCTGAAAATCCAGGAAGGCTGCCGGAACTTTTGCTCCTATTGTATCGTGCCCTACGCCAGGGGGCCATTGCGCAGCCGTCCGCCGGAAAGCGTGCTGGCCGGCGCCGGGGAACTACTGGCCCGGGGTTATAAAGAAATAGTGCTCACCGGCATCAACACCGGCGCTTACGGTAGAGAGCCCGGCGGGAAGACCAATCTGGCGGGACTGCTGGAAAAGTTGGCGGCGCTGCCGGGCCTGCTCAGGCTCCGGCTCAGTTCGCTGGAGCCCCGGGACATAACCCCGGAATTGTTGCAAATGATGGCCTTGGGCCCGCCATTTTGTCGGCACCTGCACGTGCCTTTGCAAAGCGGAGATGACCAAATATTAAAATCCATGGGTCGGAATTACGACACCGGGTTCTTCAGGGCGCTGTTGGCGAAGGTGCGGGACATGCTCCCCGGTGTCGGGATCACCACCGACGTGATGGTGGGCTTTCCCGGCGAAACAGACGAGCATTTCAACAATACCCTGTCTTTTGTCGAGGAAATGCGGTTTTCCGGCCTGCACGTGTTCAGGTACTCACCCCGCCGCGGCACTCCGGCGGCGGAGTTCCCCCACCGGGTGGCCCCTGCGGCTATGGAAGAACGCAGCGGGCGTATGATCGACCTGGACCGGGAACTGTCCCGGCGTTTTGCCGTCCGGTACCTGGACCAAACCCTGGAGGTGCTGGTGGAAGGGTTTGCTTCCGGAGAAGAAAACGAAACCCTGGAAGGTTTTACCGACAATTACGTGCGCTTGTTTATCCACGGCCCGTCCGGTCTCGAGGGGCGGCTTGTTTCGGTGCGAGCCGAAGAGATCAGTGGCACCGGGTTGAAGGGCAGAATAATTTAAAAATAATGCAGGGATTTACCGGACTGGTGTTGAACTATATTTATTGCCTGAAATGCCCTTTGTTTTTGATGTGGTTTTAAGGTAGGAGGCGGAAAAGGTGCAAGATTGTATATTCTGTAAAATTGTTAATAAAGAAATTCCGGCCGACATAGTATACGAGGATGATAACGTACTGGTATTCAAAGATATCAAGCCGGCGGCTCCAATCCACCTTTTGCTGATTCCCAAAAAGCACATTTCCACATTTTTTGACCTGCAGCCCGAGGATAACGATATTATGGGCCGGGTGCAGAGGGCCGCTGCCACCGTAGCCGGGGATATGGGGCTTACCGAGAGGGGATTCAGGCTGGTTTCCAACTGTATGTCCGACGCCGGACAAGTGGTGTTTCACATTCATTACCACCTGTTGGCGGGAAGACCGCTGCAATGGCCCCCAGGCTAATTGACTACCCATGGAAGCTGTTATATAATAGCGCAGTGTTGTATTATTTAATTGGGGGTTGTATGTTATTTTATGTTGAAGCAAAGTTTTGATTTGCGCTTCAGCGGAGGGGAGGGAAAACTCAGTGGCAGAAGTTAAAGTAGGCAAAAATGAGACCCTGGACAGTGCCCTCCGACGCTTTAAGCGCACCTGCCAAAAGGCGGGTGTTCTGGCGGAAGCAAGAAAACACGAACATTATGAAAAGCCCAGCGTTAAAAGGAAGAAAAAATCCGAAGCCGCCCGGAAACGTAAAACAAAATTCCGGTAAACATTATAGTTGCCGAATTTCACAGCCCGGTGCTGAAACATACCGGGCTTTTACATACCAACGAGAGACTGTTCACAGCGCATATCATGCCGGCTTTTCGAACAGCCTTTAAAAAAGTGTTTCAATAAATTGTGGGGGTGTATGCTAATGTCTCCGGAACTGGTTCCTTGGCTGGCCGCCCTGGCCTTTTTGCTGGGCTTGCTGGCTCTGTTACTGGAGATTTTTGTTTTTCCCGGTTTTGGCGTTGCCGGTATGATTGGCATTATTTTGTTCGGCTGGGGTATACTCCTTTTAAGCACCGATGTGGCGGCCACTTTAAGATCATTGGTGATTGCGGCGGTGGCAAGTCTGGTCGCCTTTGTGTTGGGGTTGAAACTGCTGTCCCGGGTTAATTTTTGGCAACGGCTGACCTTGGGTACGCGCCAGCAAAAGGATATCGGTTATTCGGCGCCCGCCGAGGAGAATAAGCGTTTCACCGGGCAGGAAGGGATAACCCTTACCCCCCTCAGGCCGGCCGGCACCGCCGATATTGACGGTGAGCGCCTGGATGTCGTCACCGAAGGCGGTTTTGTGCCAATCAACGCCAAGGTTGTTGTGGTCAAGGTGGAAGGCGGTCGTATTGTGGTCCGCCCGCTATAACGCTGAGATTTTGCCGTGCCGGTTCAACGGCTGCCGCCGGCACCACTGGTGGCGTGTAACCGGCGTCCGGTAAAGAATAAGGGAGTGTTTAAAGAGGAGAGTGATAGATACAGGCCCCGGCCGGGTTATTGTCATGGCGGGGCATGAGTTTCAAAGTAAAATTTTAGCGCAACTTTTAACACCACTTAATTAAAAGGAGGTTGTATTTTTGCCAGCTGAACTATTAGTGTTTTTATTACTATTTTTACTGGGCTTGATTGCCGTGATGACCCTTTTTAGTTTTATCCCCGTGGGGTTGTGGATTTCCGCCATGGCGGCGGGGGTCCGGGTGGGAATTGTTACCCTGATCGGGATGCGGTTGCGCCGGGTGCCGCCGGCTCGTATTGTCAATCCATTGATTAAGGCGGACAAGGCGGGGCTGAGCATTACCGTAAACCAGTTGGAGGCCCATTACTTGGCCGGCGGTAACGTGGACCGGGTGGTAGACGCGCTGATTGCCTCGGAGCGGGCCGACATCACCCTGCCCTTCGAGCGGGCGGCGGCCATCGATCTGGCCGGCAGGGATGTGCTGGAAGCCGTACAGATGAGCGTTAATCCCAAGGTAATCCAAACACCATGGGTTTCCGCCGTGGCCAAGGACGGCATCGAAGTCAAGGTGGTGGCCCGGGTGACGGTGCGGGCCAATATTGACCGCCTGGTTGGCGGCGCCGGTGAAGAAACCATCCTGGCCCGGGTGGGTGAGGGCGTGGTAACCAGCGTGGGTAGTTCGCTGACCCACAAGGCGGTGCTGGAAAATCCCGATTCCATTTCCAAGGTGGTACTGGAAAAGGGTCTGGATGCCGGAACAGCTTTTGAGATTCTTTCTATTGATATAGCAGATGTGGATGTGGGCCGCAATATCGGCGCCCAACTGCAAACCGACCAGGCCGAGGCCGACAAGCGCATTGCCCAGGCCAAGGCCGAAGAGCGGCGCGCCATGGCGGTGGCCCGGGAACAGGAAATGCGGGCAGCCGTGGAGGAGATGCGGGCCAAGGTCGTGGAAGCCGAAGCCCAAGTGCCTCTGGCGCTTGCGGACGCGCTCCGGCAGGGCAATTTGGGTGTCATGGACTACTACAACATGCAAAACCTGCTGGCTGATACCACCATGCGGCAAAACATATCCAAGATGGGGGCCGATGAAGAAGTGGAGGAAACCCCGCCGGCCGAACCGTCCAGGTAGTTGGGGGTTATAACCCGTGAAAACTTTATTAACACTGTTGTTTCTATTTTTTGTTTTTCATATGTTGAGGAAATTAACCCAAGGGCAGAGGCCGGCCGGCCCGGAGACGCACGCTGACGGTAATGTCCGGGATGACGCTCCGTTACCCGGCCCGTGGGATCGCCGAGCCGAACGGGATCAGGATTCCCCGCTGCCCGGTCCGTGGGACCGCCCGCTCGAAACCGGCGGCGACGAATCGCTGCCCGGCCCCTGGGACAGGAAGCAGGAGCGGGAAATACCCGTGGAGGCTGAGACGTACGAGATGCCGGACTACCAACCGGCTCCCGCGCCGCGCCGGGAACAGTCGTCGCCCCGGGAGGCGGCCGATGAGCCCTTTGGACTGCCGGAAAAACCCCGGCAGGCGGAACGGCCAAAACCGGCCGTGGAGCCCGGCGTCGCCCCGCACTCCACGTTAGGGGAAGCGGCGCCGGCACACCGGGACAGCGCGGTTGCGGCAACTACCCAGCCGCCGGGTATGGAGCACCGGCACCATCAGCGGCAAAACCCGCTGAAAGCGGTTTTGTCCGGCCAAAGCACCCTGGTTGGCAGTATGGTTTTGGGCCAGGTTCTGGGTACCCGCGGCGGCAGGGCTAAGCATAGGAGATAGTTTTTGGAAAGGGGACACACTCTCTGCCGAGGGATGTCCCCTTTTTTATTTCGGTACGGTCGATTTGTAGCGTTTAATGTTGGACCTTATCAGGAGCAGGGAGCAAAATGTGCCCAGCAGAAGTGTAATCACCACCACCATATTGGTGTTTAACGAATACCAGCAGAACAGATACACCATGGCAATGGCCACCGACATAATCATCAGGGGAAAGCCTATTTTAAAAAAACCAACAAAGCTGATACGCACACCGCTTCTTTCCGCCATGCCGACCACCACCAGGTTGGCCGAGGCGCCGATAATGGTGCCGTTGCCGCCCAGGCAGGCGCCCAGGGCCAGCGACCACCACAGGAAGTTTACACTCTCCAGACCCCCAAGTTTTTCTATTTCCTGAATCAAGGGAATCATGGTGGCCACAAACGGGATATTGTCCACGAAAGAGGAAACAATGGCCGACAGCCAGAGAACAAACAAACCCGCCGGCAAAAGGGAGCCCTGGGTTGTTTCCAGCGCCAACAGCGCAATGGATTCAATGACGCCGGTTTTTTCCAGGCCGCCTACCACCACAAACAGGCCCACAAAAAAGAAAATAACCGGCCATTCCACACCGTGAAAGGCCTGATCGGGATCAAACCGGGATACGGTCAACAGCAGGGCGGCGCCGGCCAAGGCGATGACCGAACTGTCCAGGTGCACCACCTGGTGGATCATAAAACCGATAACGGTGAGGGTTAATACCCCCAGGGACTTCCTTAACAAAACAGGGTCTTTTAGTTCCTTCCTTTCATTCAGCTCCATAATCTGTTGCTGCAATTCCGGGACCGCTTTAAACTCCTTTTCATAAATACGGAGGAGTATATACAGGGTCAGCGGATAAACCACCAGCACAATGGGGGCCAGGTTGATTAAAAAATCCAGGAACCCCAGTTCCGTGGCCCCGCCTATCATAATGTTGGGCGGGTCGCCGATCAGCGTTGCCGTGCCCCCGATATTGGAGGCCAGGATTTCAGTAATTAAAAAGGGCACCGGGTTTACCTGTAATTTCCTGGTTATGGCCAGGGTAACCGGCACGATTAACAAAACTGTAGTGACGTTGTCCAACAAAGCTGAAAAAACGGCTGTCAACAACGCCAGAGAGGCCATAACCAGGATAGGTTCCGCCCTCGCCATTTTAGCGGCCCGGATGGCCATGAATTCAAAAATACCGGTTTGGCGGGTGATGCTGACGATAACCATCATGCCTATAAGCAGCCCGATGGTCTTAAAATCGATATAGCGCACGGCTTCGTCAGGCGTAAACGTCCCGGACAACAGCAGCAGGGATGCCCCCGCAAACGCGGCCACGGTCCGGTGTATCTTGTCCGAAACAATGACGGCGTAGGTAAATAAAAACACCAAGATGGCCCAGTAGGTTACGCTTTCGCTCATGCGGTTCCTCTCCTCCGGTTATTATTCTTTCTTTAAATCTACAAACCATTAAAAAAGATTAAAGTAACGTCTTTATTGCTCCCCAAAAAAAAGAGGCAGCCGGCTTAAAAGGCCGGCTGCCCCTGGCAGCCAAATAAAATCCGCGGTGGACGGCTCAATAAGATTCAAGCAATGGTTATTACTTTGGGCGCTTTTATCAGGTAATCGTTTATGACCAGCATGTTGGATACGGCGCCAATCCGCAGTTTATCCTTAATTCGGTAGTAATCCAGGCAGGTGCCGCAGGACAGCACCTCGGTTCCGGCGGCGTGCATTTTTTCCACATGGCCCAGCACCTCGGACCCTTCGCAGGTCAGGAATACACCGGTGTTAAGGAGCAGCAGCGCCCCCGGCGGGGGATCCATCTCCACCAGGGTGGTGAACAGGCTTTTCATCAGCACCTGGCCAAGGTCCGGCGAACCCTGCCCCAGCGCATTACTGGTAATTAAATATACCGGCCTTTCTTGTGCCGGGACCGTGGCTGCGCATACCGGCTCCTCCTTCTTCTCCCTTGCCGGCGCGCCGGGCCCGCCGGAGCGGGTGATGGTTATATGGCAGGCGCCTTCTTTTTCCTCTACGGACAAAGTGTACCCGGCGTTACGGGCAAATAAAGCGATATTTTGGCGGGCCACATCGTTGTCCACAATGGTGGTAACCCGTGCGTTGCCCGGTTCCTCCAGCGCTTTTTTAGTGTTGATCACCGGATGCGGGCAGGCCAACCCGCGGCAGTCGACGGTTTGGTGATTTGCTTGGTGTTTCAATGTAAAGACCTCCTCTGGCTTTGATGCCAGGTGTTGCAAGTCGAAACTGTTGCAAGTGGGGCTTGTTGAAACCTGTCAAACTTACCAAATTTGTCAAAGCTAAGGTTGAACATATATTTTGCCGTCCACGGCGCTGTTTTGACGCGGCAGCACCTCACCGATGACTGCGGCGTGTATGTCTCGTTCGGCCAGATCGGTTAACATTTTTTCGGCCCCGGTGGCGGGAAGGGCCACCAGCAGGCCGCCGGAGGTCTGCGGATCGAACAGCACCATTTGCTCCTCGGGCTGCAGCCGGCTGTCCAACTCCACCCTGTCGCGCAGGTATTCCTTATTGTCATAAGCGCCGCCGGGGATGAGGCCGGTTTTGGCCATATCCATGGTTTCCGGCAGCAGCGGCAGGGCGTTGAAATGGATTTCCAGGTTCACCCCGCTGCCGACGGCCATTTCAGAAGCGTGGCCCAGCAGCCCGAAACCGGTGATATCCGTGCAGGCACTGGCGCCATGCCGTAGCATGGCTTCGGCGGGTATTTTGTTCAGGGCGGACATGCTTTGGGTGGCCGCCTGCCGGGCGGCCGGGGACAACAATTCGGCTTTGATGCCGGTGATGATGATGCCGGTGCCCAGCGGTTTGGTCAACACCAGCAGGTCGCCGGGCCTGGCGCCGGCGTTGGTGGTGATTTCATCCGGCCGGGCCATACCGGTTACGGCCAGCCCGTATTTGGGTTCGTTATCGCGCACCGTGTGTCCGCCGGCAATGATGCACCCGGCTTCTTCCGCTTTCTCGGCCCCGCCCCGCAGGATATCCTCCAGCATCGTCAGAGGCAGGGAGTCGGGGAAACAAACTATGTTTAAAGCCAGCAAGGGCTTTCCGCCCATGGCATAGACATCGCTCAACGCGTTGGCGGCGGCGATTTGGCCGAACAGGCGGGGGTCATCCACCATGGGCGTAAAAAAGTCCACGGTTTGAATAAGCGACCGATTGTCATCGAGTCGGTAAACCGCGGCGTCGTCCGAGGTATTCAACCCTACCATCAGGTTGGGGTCTTGGGATGCGGTCAAATGTCGCAGCACCTGCGACAGGGCATGGGGCCCCACCTTGGACGCTCAGCCGGGTACCATGGTCAGGCTGGTCAGTTTTGATCCAATGGCGCATTGCGACATAAAAAATGCTCCTTTAAAGAAAAAATACTTGAAAGAAAAAGCTTATAGCGATTAAAAAACTTATAGGTGTGATGACTTATAGCATGTGTCATTATTTCTTTTTTTACCTTTTTGTTTCCTTTATGGGCCATA
>JAKSCU010000039.1 GCA_022360435.1 Bacillota bacterium | reverse complement strand
GACGAGTACCGCCACTACATGCATCAGACCGGCGGGTTTGTGCCGAAGCTTTACAACGCCAAGACGCCAAGTCGCCAAGACGCCAAGGATTCCGCCCACAACCTCCAGGGCTGATTGCAAGTCCAAGATCGTTTTGAATTGTGATTTTTAGGTCAAGGCTGAAACGAACTTGACACTAAGCTCGAAAATGTTGATTGTGGAGGCTCATACCAACCGACGGTCTTGGCGCCTTGGCTGCTTGGCGTCTTGGCGTTAAAAACGAGCCGTCTTGAATGCCAAGCCAGCCTCCCCCCCAGCTTGCCCACAACCCGATCCCCCGGCCCAAGCGCTCGCAGGTCGTGATGATCGTCATCACTGCGGTGCTGTCCGTCGGGATCTACTTCCTGCTTCCGCCGAGCATCAGCGAGTTACAGCGGCGCATGGCCTGTGTGTTCGTCGTCGCGGCGATGTTCTGGGCCTTCGAAGTCCTGCCGCTTTACGCGACGTCGCTGCTGGTCATCGCGATGATGATTCTGTTCCTTGCGACCGATGGCGGGTTGGCGGAGGTGCTGCCGGGCGTGCAGGCGATCCCCGAAGGGACGGAGATCTCGTACAAGGGCTTCCTCTCGGCGTTTGGATCGAACATCATCATCCTGTTCATGGGCGGGTTCTTGCTGTCCGCCGCGCTGACCAAGCACCAGATCGACCGGGCGATCGCGGCGAAGGTCATCCGGCCGTTCGCGAAGAACCCGATGATGCTGATGTACGGGGTGCTGCTCATCAGCGCGTTCTTCTCGATGTGGATGAGCAACACGGCGACGGCGGCGATGATGATCGCGATCCTCCGGCCGATCCTCAAGCAGCTGCCCGCCTACGCCAAGTACCACCGCGGGCTGGTGCTGGCGGTGCCGTTCGGCGCGAACGTCGGCGGGGTGGGCACGCCGATCGGCACGCCGCCCAACGCGGTGGCCTCCGCCGCGATCAACGCCGCCGAGCCCGGCACGATCACGTTCCTGCAGTGGATGATGCT
>JAKSCU010000040.1 GCA_022360435.1 Bacillota bacterium | reverse complement strand
TTAAAGGCAATCCCGGGACGGGAAAAACCACGGTGGCCCGCATACTGGGCAGGCTGTTCCGGGAGGCCGGCATTTTACCCAAGGGTCACCTGCAAGAAGTGGAAAGGGCCGATCTGGTGGGGGAATACATCGGTCATACCGCACAGAAGACAAAAGAAAATATTAAAAAATCCCTGGGCGGGATACTGTTCATAGACGAGGCGTATTCGCTGGCCCGGGGCGGCGAAAGGGACTTCGGTAAAGAAGCGGTTGACACTATTGTCAAAAGCATGGAGGATAATAAAGAGAACCTGGTAATAATACTGGCCGGGTACAGGGATGAAATGGAACGGTTTATGCAAACCAACCCCGGTTTGCGCTCCCGTTTTCCCATTCACATTAATTTTCCCGATTATTCAACGGCAGAACTGCTGGCCATCGCAGACATGATGCTGGATCATAGGGAGTACCGGCTTACAGGCGGCGCCCGGGAAGAACTCAAGCAGATTATTGAATCGATGACCAGGCTCCACGAACATAACGGCAACGCCCGGCTGGTGCGCAACCTGGTGGAACGGGCGATGCGGGTGCAGGCGGTCAGGCTGGTGGCCCTGCCGGATACCCAAAAGGAGGATTTGTTGCTGATTACCAGGGCGGATATGGTGATAGCTAGGGACACGGTATATAATTAGTATTAATTATAGCAATGCAGTTGGAGGATGAGCATAATTGAGAAATTTGGAAACAGCGGCGGCCCAAGTTGACTTGGCGGCGGCCGGGTTTTATGAAGGCCTGGCCCCGATTGAATTGGCCAACCACCGGAAGGTGCTGGAGGCTTTCCATGAGGCCGGGGTAAGCTCGTATCATCTCGGGGAGAGCACCGGTTACGGTTATGACGACGACGGTCGGGATACCCTGGAGGCTGTGTTTGCCAAAGTTTTCGGCGCGGAAAGGGCTTTGGTGCGGGGCCAGATTGTCAGTGGCACCCACGCCATCGCCCTCTGCTTATACGGCATTTTACGCCCCGGTGACCTGTTGGTCACGGTACAGGGCAAGCCATATGATACGCTGGATAAGGTAATCGGCGTGCGGTGGGAGGCCGACGGTTCCCTGGCGCAGTTGGGGGTGCGTTACCGGGAAGTGGAACTGTTGCCCGACGGCGGGATGGACTGGCAAAGTCTCGACCAGATATTGCGGCAGCGGGTCAAGATGATCCTGGTGCAGCGTTCCAGCGGGTACAGCCGGCGGGCGGCGCTGGATATGGCGGGTTTGCGCCGGTTGTGCGCCTTTGTTAAAGAGCGGCAGCCCGACACGGTAATTCTGGTTGATAATTGTTATGGTGAATTTGTCGAGGCGTCGGAGCCGACGGAAAATGGCGCCGATATTATAGCCGGTTCATTAATTAAAAACCCCGGCGGTGGGCTGGCCCCCACCGGCGGTTACGTGGCCGGCGCCGATAAACTGGTGCGGATGGCGGCCAACCGGTTGACCGCTCCGGGCCTCGGCGCCGGCGTGGGTCCTTCCCTGGGCTGGCTGCGTCTGTTTTACCAGGGGCTATATCTGGCGCCCCATCTGGTGATGGAAGCGTTGCGCGGGGCTATCTGGGGAGCGTTATTTTTTCGCAAGCTGGGGTATGAGGTTTACCCTGCTCCGGAGGCGCCCCGCACTGATATTATCCAGGCGGTGGTAATGGGATCCCCGGAGCGCCTGGAAGCATTTTGTCGGTGTATACAAGCCGTTTCTCCGGTGGACAGTCACGTGACGCCTATTCCGTCAACTCTTCCCGGTTACGAGCACCCGGTAATCATGGCCGCCGGTACCTTCGTGCAGGGCGCGTCGTTGGAGTTCACCGCCGATGCGCCGGTGAGGGAACCCTATGCGGTATATTTCCAGGGCGGACTTTCCTTGTATTATACCAAAATGGGCTTTATCAGAGTGGCAGAGGCAATTAAACGCAATGGTTGGTGAACTGTGATGAATTTCAAACAACTGGAAGCTTTCGTCAAGGTGGCTGAGCTGGAGAGTTTTACCCGGGCGGCCAGGCAACTGTACATGAGCCAGCCGGCCGTCAGTTTTCAAATTAAGGCTCTGGAAGAAGCTTTAAAAGTAATTTTGTTTCGGCGCGACGAGAAAAAGATTATTCTAACAGACGCCGGCCGGCTGCTTTACCCCGAAGCCAAGCAATTACTGGGGCATTACGGCAAGATAAGGGCGGGTTTGGACGCGCTGCGCGGTCTGGAATCAGGTCAGTTGTCCATAGGCGCCGGGACTATTCCGGGCGAATACTTGCTGCCTGCTTGCATTGGAGTTTTTCGGGATAAATACCCGGGGGTAAAGGCCAAGTTGCGCATTGCCGGCAGCGGGGAAGTAGTCAGATGGGTGTTGGAGAGGGAAATCGACCTGGGCGTGGCGGGCAATGCCGCCCGGGAGGATAGTCTCGAGCACATACCCTGGTTGGATGATGAGCTGGTTTTAATTGTTCCGCCGGGACATCGCTTGTCAGGTAAAAAAACCGACGTAACCGGACTGGCCGGCGAAAAATGTGTTTTGCGGGAAGAGGGTTCGGGAACAAGGAGTTCTATTGAAAAAATCCTGTCCGGCCATGGTTTTGCGCTGGATAATCTGGACGTAGAGATGGAACTGGGCAGTACCAGAGCGGTGATTGGGGCTGTGCAAGCCGGCTTGGGTATCGGGTTCGTTTCCCGCTGGTCGGCTGAGGAGGCTCTGGGAGCCGGCAAGTTGGGTGAAGCATCCCTGAACGGTGTGGACATGAAGCGCACCCTGTTTTTGGTACGTTACCGTTCCGAAATTAATAGTCATGCCGCCGCCGCTTTTTTCAATTTTTTACGGGAGATCTCCATAAAGCAGATTAAAGAAAGGCTTGTAGCAAGTGCTTCCTTGGGGGGTCTTGATTAGGGGTTTGGTGTTGTAAATGGGGACGTCCCCGAGAAAACCAAACCCTTATGGGAAGTAAGTGTAAATTTGGTATCGGTTTTGGAGAGGAGTAACCCAAATACCGTCGAAAAATATTGAAAAGCCTGTTTTAAATCGGGCGGGTTGAAGTATTTGAAATAACTGCACCACGGCGGTCGGCCCGGTTTGAGGCGGTATTACGGTGACATATGCAAAAAAAGGTGTTAAAACCCCTGACATTGCGCTCCAAAATGGCTGTATTCTCATTTTTGCTGGTTTTTCTGGCGTTGGCCATAGGCGGCTTTTTTCTAATCCAGAAAGTAACCGGGATTATTGAAGAGGAGATAGGATTGCGGGCGCTGGCCATCGCCAGGACCCTGGCTCAAATGGACCAAATAAAAGCAAATGTGGGCGAGCCCGACGGATGGGAATTGATTCAGCCCATTGCTGAAAAAACCCGCCTGGCTACGGATGTGTCTTATATAGTTGTGCTGGATATGGATAAAGTCAGGCATTCTCACCCGGTTCAGGAGCGCATCGGCAAGGAGTTCACCGACCGGGACGTGGGCGCCGCCCTGGCCAACCATGAATATATTTCCAGAGCCCGGGGCGTAATGGGGCATTCCGTAAGGGCCTTTGTGCCGATTAAAGTAGATGAGGGCACGCGCCAGGTGGGTGTGGTGGTGGTGGGCGTTTTGACGCCAACCATGGCGCAGGTTTTAAGTGAAGTGCACCTGGAGGTGTATTCTTTACTGGCCGCCGGGGTTATTATCGGGTTGGTGGGTTCATTGCTGCTGGCCCGGAATATCAAGCGGGCCATGTTCAGCATGGAGCCCGAGGAAATTGCCAGAATTCTGCAAGAAAGGATTGCTATATTTCAATCCATGAGCGAAAGTGTGGTGGCCATCGATACAAAATGCCGGATTACTGTGCTGAACAATGAGGCCCACAGGTTGATAGGCCTTGATTACGACGCCGTAGGCCGCCATGCGGCGGAAGTTATCCCCGGCACCAACCTGCCCCGGATAATCAAAACAGGCGAACCGGAATACAATCGGGAAAATGTTATCAATAACACCGTGGTAATAAGCAATCGGGTACCGGTCAAGGTAAATGGTGAAATAGTCGGGGCGGTGGCCACCTTCCGGGACAAAACCGAGGTCAACGCCCTGGCCGAGGAATTGACGGGCATAAAAGCCTTCGTGGAAGCCCAGCGGGTACAAAACCATGAATATATGAACAAGCTGCACACCATTGCCGGTTTAATCCAGCTAAAACACTATCAAAAAGCCCTTGACTATGTGTTTGACATCACCGAGGAACAGCAAAAGATTACCAACTTGGTCAACAAACGCATCGGCGATTATCGCCTGGCCGGCATATTGCTGGGTAAGTATGCCAGAGCCAAGGAGTTGAAGATTACTTTTGTCATAGATCCCGACAGCCGGGTTGGGAAACTGCCCGAGGGATTAAGCAGCAACGGTTTGGTGATCATTGCCGGGAATTTGCTGGAAAACGCCTTTGAATCCGTTCGGGCCGGCGAGCCGGGCCAAAGGAACGTCTATTTTAAAATTATTGAGACCGGTGGTAAGCTGGCAATACAAGTGGGTGACCATGGTTCCGGAATTGAGCCCGGCATGGAAAGTAAGATTTTTACACAAGGATATTCCACTAAAGGTCCGGGCAGGGGAATAGGGCTGTATTTGGTGCAAAAAACCGTAAACAGCATGAACGGCGCCATAACGGTAAGCAGGCCGGAGGCCGGGGGAGTTGTTATCACGGTTACTTTGCCATTGTCCAGCGACTGGGGAGATGAAAGCGTTTGAAACATATTAAAGTATTAATTGTTGAAGATGATCCGATGGTGGTGGAAGTTAACAGCGGGTTTGTCGGGGATATACCCGGTTTTCGGGTGGAGGGCGTTGCCAGGACAGGTAAAGCCGCGTTGGAAATGCTGATAAAAAACAAATTCGATCTGGCATTGTTGGATATATATTTGCCCGACATGGATGGTTTTACCGTTTTGCGGGAGATAAGAAAACGAGGTTTCTCCATGGATGTCGTCATGGTTACGGCGGTGCAGGATGCCGAAACAGTGCGGAATGTTTTCCGTTACGGGGCGGTGGACTACATTATCAAGCCTTTTAAATTTTCCAGATTAAGGGGAGCATTGGAGTCTTATGCCGTCATGTTTGAAAAACTCAACAAAAAAACCAGATTGGACCAGACCGAGTTGGACCAGTTGGCTTTAAGCCGCACCCAGGCAGAAGAGACAGCCGGGGACGTGCCCAAGGGACTGAACAGTATTACCTTAAAACAGGTCATGATGTGCCTGGTGCGGGAAACCAAGCCCTTGTCCGCCGAGGAGGTGGCTGTTGCACTGGGCCTGGCCCGGGTTACGGCCAGGCGCTACCTGGAGTATCTGGAAGATACCGGGAAGGCGGGTGCTCAACTGCAATACGGCTCGGTTGGCAGACCAATTAAAAAATTTATTTTGGCTGAGGTTGGGAACAAAAAGAACTAAATCAACAATATGGACAAATTATTGATTGGTTACAACGGGTGGGTTAAAATTGATCTGGCGTAAAATTTTCAGAATAGTATGCTATTTAAGCTGCTTTATAAAAAAGTTTAGTGCCGTCAGGCCGATGTCCCCGAACGGGAGTGGGAAAACACTGAAAAAGTTGTTTTTCGCCCTGTTGTCGGCGTTGATTGTTGTTGGCGCCACGGGATGTTCAAACAGGGTTTGGGACAGGGAACAGTTCAGCCCCGAACACAAAATAGTAATCAAATTTTCCCACGTGGTGGCGGAAAACACGCCCAAGGGTTTGGCGGCGCAGCGTTTTGCCAGGCTGGTGCTGGAAAAAACCAAAGGCCGGGTGGAAGTGCAGGTTTTCCCCAATTCCACCCTTTACGCCGATGGGGAGGAAATGCAGGCTTTGCAAGAGGGGGCGGTGCAAATAATTGCTCCGGCCACCTCTAAATTGGGCGGCGTTTTCCCTTGTTGGAAGATAATGGACTTGCCTTATGCCTTTGAAGACATTGAGGCGGTGCACCGAGCGCTTGAAGGACCCATTGGTCAAAGATTAACCAAAAGCTTGGAAGATCGGGGTTTTGTCATTTTAGCCTTCTGGGACAACGGATTCAAGCAATTAACCAACAATGTTAAACCGTTGATTTTGCCCTCGGATGTGCGCGGCCTGAAATTCAGGGTCATGATTAACAATTCGCTTTTGGAGGAACAGTTCGGAATACTGGGCGCCACGTCCACACCCATACCCTTCAAAGATGTTTACAGGCTTCTGGAAAGCAACCAAATCATTGGCCAGGAAAATACTATTTCCAACATATATTCAAAAAAATTCTACCGGGTGCAAAAATACTTGACCATGACCAACCACGGATATTTGGGCTATGTGGTGATGACGGATAAGGATTACTGGGCGGATCTGCCGGAAGATATAAGGAAAATATTGACGGATACACTGGCGGAGGTAACGTTGTGGGAGCGTTCCATGGCCGCCCAAATTAATGCCGTGGATTACGAGCAGATCAAGCAAGACAAGGAGGTAATCGTAACAACCTTGTCGCCCCGGGAGAGGGAAGCCTGGGAAAAAGCGCTGGAGCCTCTATATGTAAGGCTTGGTGATGAAATAGGTCATGATCTGGTTGACGAATTATTGAAACAAAAAAACAATTATCAACCTTCACACTAAAAGGGGGTGAAAGGTCCGGTTATAGACTGACGGTTTGTCAAGTATCTTTTCAGGAGGAGGTATATTATGAAAAGGTTTGCTGTTTTATTGATAATTATTTTTGGGGTTTTGGCGCTGGCGGGTTGCGGCGCCCGTTCCGAGGATGGGGCCGGAAAAAATGATGCAGGGCAAAAAGAAAAAATGGTTGTTAAATTTTCACACGTGGTGGCTGAAAATACTCCCAAAGGCACGGCATGTATTATGTTCGAAGAGTTGGCGGAAAAGTATACCGACGGCAAGGTGGATGTGCAGGTATTCCCCAACTCCCAGTTGTACAACGACGATGAAGTGCTGGCCGCCGTTCAGCAAAATAACGTCCAATTGGCCGCCCCGGCCACATCCAAGGTATCAAAGCTCTTTACCGAGTGGACAATTTTTGACTTTCCCTTTGCCTTTATGGATGAAGCCGCCGTGCAAGCAGCAATGGAAAGCGAGGCAATCGGCGGAAAGTTGTTTGGCATGCTGAAAGAGCAGCAGTTGCTGGGTTTGGCCATGTGGGACAACGGGTTTAAGCAAATGTCGCTGGATGTGCATCCGCTGTACTTGCCCGAGGATTTCCAAGGGCAGAAGTTTCGCGTTATGTCCAGCAAGGTGCTGGAAGCCCAGTTTGATGCTCTGGGCGGCAATCCTGTTCCCATGCCCTTCAGTGAAGTTTACAGCGCCTTGGAGCAGGGCGTAATCGACGGCCAGGAAAATACCCTTTCCAACATATATTCAAAGAAATTTCACGAAGTGCAGAAATACATGACCATCAGCAATCACGGGTACCTGGGATATGCCGTTATTACAAATGCAGAATTTTGGGAAGGACTGGACCCGGATGTTCGCGCGGGACTGGAAAAAGCTCTCAATGAAACGACGCAGTGGGTTAGGGACAACGCCGCCCGGCTTAACCAGGAAAGTCTCGATAAGATTAATGCCGACGGCACTTTGGAGGAAATACACGAGTTAACCCCTGAACAGAAGGAGAAATGGGTCGAAGCCACCGATATTGTGTACGATCAGTTTAAGGACGAAGTTGGGGAAGATTTGATTAAAGCCATCAAGGATTTGAGAAAATAAGCCGGTTTTTAAAGGGGGCTTGATCAAGCCCCCTTTAAAAAAGCAGCTTTTGGTCGTAATATGACCATAACCGGGCTGTCGCGGAGAAGGGAATGGGGCATAAGGTTATGACGTTTTTGAATACTATTTTGAGCCGGTTGGAAGAGATTATTGTTACCGTTGCCCTGGCGGTGGGGGCGGTACTTACATTTATAGAGGTGGTATTGCGGTATGGGTTTGGCGCCAGTTTGGCTTTTACCCATGAACTGGTTATTTATTTATTAATTTTGACCGGTTTTATCGGTTCTTCCATCGGGGTGCGGGAAAAAACCCATATTGGGGTGGATATTGTTGTTCAACACTTACCTTCGGTGAAATTACAAAAGATTGTAGTTGTCGGCGGTTTAACGGTATGCGCTTTGTTTTGTGTGATAATAGCCTATCTTGGCGTACAGCACGTTATTATTTTATTTAATTTGGGCCAGGTCACACCCGAAATGGAAATCCCCGTGTACATTCCAAAGGCAATTGTTCCTTTGGCCTTTAGCTTAATGACTTTAAGGTTTATTCAAGAGATTATCAAATATATCCGCATTCCGGCTAAAGATATTTTCGGTGGAAAGAGGGTGTGAGCTGATGAATCAGATGGTGTTCAAGGATAAAAATGTAAACTCCGAAGGGCAATTCAAGTCGCCTATGGGTCGAATCATATCAGTGTTGCTTGTCCTTTTAAGCTTAACCTGTGTTGCGTTGGCCATACAAATTGACAGTATGGCTCTGGCCGTTTTTTCTCTGTTGTTTGCGTGTTTGTTTTTGGGTTTGCCAATAGCCATTTCGTTGGGTATAGCTTCCCTTCTTTCAATTTATTATTTCACCACCGACCCTTTACCGGATTTGGCGGGGAAGGTTTTTACCGGTTTGGACAAGTTTCCGTTAATGGCCATTCCTTTTTTTGTGCTGGCGGGCAACATTTTTACCACCGGCGGTGTGGCCAAACGCCTGATTAATTTGACCAATGCCTGGGTCGGGCACATTCCCGGCGGCTTGTCCATTGCGGGTATCTTTGCCTGTGCTCTTTTTGCGGCTATTTCCGGCTCTTCACCGGCCACGGTAGCCGCCATCGGCAGCATTATGATACCGGCCATGATCAAACACGGTTATAGCAGGGATTATTCCATCGGCTCCATTACCACCGCCGGTTCACTTGGTATATTAATACCGCCCAGTATTCCCATGATTGTATATGCTGTTACAGTGGACCAGTCCGTAGGCAAGCTTTTTATAGCCGGTATTGTGCCGGGTATAATGCTGGCATTGCTGCTTGCTTCCGTCAGTTATTATATTGCCAAGAAAAACAATTACCAAAAGGCCCAGAAGGTTGGTTTCAAGGAGCGTTTGAAGGCCACCAAGGATGCTTTTTGGAGTTTGAGCCTGCCTATCATAGTAATTGGCGGCATTTATTCCGGCGTTTTTACCCCCACCGAATCGGCTGCCATTGCCGTAATAGTGGGTACCATAGTGGGGTTGTTCATACACAAAGATTTGACCTTGAGCCATTTCCCCAAAATACTGATTGATTCCAGCAAGACAACGGCAATGCTGTTTTTTATTATAACAATGGCCATGTTATTCGCCCACATTTTAACATTGGAGAGAATTCCCCATGCCGTAGCCGGATATATCGTCGATTGGAACGTCGGCCCCATTATATTTCTGCTGATTGTAAACATATTATTATTTGTTGCCGGGCAGTTTATGGAACCGACCGCCATTATTACCATTTTGGCTCCCATATTGTTCCCGGTGGCCATGGCCCTGGGCATAAACCCCATACACTTTGGCATAGTGATGACGGTGAACATGGAAATGGGTATGATTACGCCGCCTGTGGGCCTTAACCTTTACGTGGCCAGCGGCTTGACGGGAACTCCGTTGTTGGAGGTGACCAGAGCGGCGTTGCCCTGGTTGCTGGCGGTTGTTACGGGACTGATACTGGTAACTTACGTGCCCATTATCAGCCTGTGGCTGCCCGAACTGCTGTACGGCATGAAGTAAACCTTCCGCATCATTGCCGCTTACAGCCATAATCCTTTTGAGCCGGGCTGCATCGCCGGGCCGAGAATAAGCTACAAAAAAACTCCTTGTTTGACCAAACAGCGGTCAACAAGGAGTTTAATCCTTTGGGGAAAGTATGCCTCCGAACATGAAAACAGCACATGGCTGTTCATCCCTATATTTTTCTTACCAGGCCCACTACCTTGCCCAAGACTTCCACATCTTTTACTATGATGGGTGACAGCTTGTAATTCTCGGGCTGTAGCCTGATATGGTCGTTTTCTTTGTAAAATCGCTTAACTGTCGCTTCATCGTCGATCAAAGCAACGGCAATATCGCCATTTTCCACTTTGGGCTGCCGCCTGACCAACACAAGGTCCCCTTCCAGGATGCCGGCTTCCACCATGCTGTTTCCTTTAATCTGCAACATGAAAAACTCACCTCGCCCGGCGAAATCCGCCGGCAGCGGGAAACTATCCTCCTGATTTTCCACGGCCAGCAGGGGAAGACCTGCGGCCACCCGGCCCAGAACAGGTACCATGATCATTTCCTTAAAACCGCCGCCTTCTTCGCCCAAAACCTCCATAGCCCTGGGTTTGGTGGGATCCCTGCGCAGCAGTCCCTTTTCTTCCAGCTTGCATAAGTAGCCGTGCACCGTTGAACTGGATTTGAGACCTACGGCTTGTCCTATTTCCCGGACCGAAGGAGGATAACCCCTGGTTTGCAAACTGTGCTTTATGTATCTAATTATTTCGGCTTCACGCCTGCCAACGTTATCTTTCACCAGGCAGCACAACCTTTCTATAATTATGCTTAATTGTACCTAATTATAACATAATATTCCGGCAGATAAACATGCGTTCGGTAAAAAGTCATTATATTTTTTAGAAGGGAATAATATAAACAATGTAGAAATATTTTTATAAATATCCCTGAAATAAGGTGATTGGTATGCAAAAAATACATGTGGCCATCATTGGTACCGGAGCCGACGGGTTATCGGTGTATAATTTATTGAAAGGCATTGACAACGTTGAAATTGCCTGTTTTGTCAAGTTGCCGGGGGAAACTTGGGAAGATGACTATTTGTCCAAAGAAGGGATGACTATTTACCGGGAACTTGATAAAATTTGTGAATTAAAGAATATAGCCGTGGTGGTTAACACCGTCAAGCACCCCGAGGTGGAAGAAAACCTAAAAAAGATTGGAGGCAGCGTATCCATCATCGAAACCCGGGCCGTGCATTTAATGGTTTGCCTGTTCAGGGAAAAACAGGAATTGTTGGAGAACAAACGCGTTCAGGGAGAACTCTCCATTATTCTTAACTCGGTGCAAGAGGCAGTTGAAGTGGCGGATAAAAACGGGGTAATCAGGTACGTCAACCCGGCTTTTACCAAAATAACGGGCATCACTTCCGAAGAAAGGATCGGCAAAAATATTTTGGAAATATCGCCGGAAGGCGCTTTGGCCAAAGCCTTGCGTACCGGCAAAAACGTGTCGGGGCGTAGGTCCACGGTGGGTGGCAGCAACGCCGAGGTTATCAGCAACGCTTCGCCTATCATGGTGGACGACTGTATGGAAGGTGCGGTGGTTGTTTTTCAGCATTTTACAGATGTGATGAGGCTGATGGATGAGTTGCGGCAGCGCACCACCATGATAGAAAACTTGTCCGACAAGTTTGGTCAGGTGACAACCTGTAAATACAGTTTTGCCGACATTCTCGGCAACAACCCCGAATTGAAAAAGTGCATCCAGGTTGCGGAAAGGGCGGCGCAAAGCAATTCCACCGTGCTGCTTTTAGGTGAGAGCGGCACCGGCAAGGAATTATTTGCCCATGCCGTTCACCATGCCAGCCCCCGCCGGGATAAACCCTTCATTAAAGTTAATTGCGCGGCTATTCCGGAAAACCTGCTGGAGAGTGAATTTTTCGGCTACGCCAAGGGCGCTTTCACCGGAGCCGTGAAATCCAAGATAGGCAAGATTGAGTTGGCCCATGGGGGAACCATTTTTCTGGATGAAATCGGCGACATGAATCTTAACTTGCAAGGTAAGCTGCTGCGAGTTTTGCAAGAGATGGAATTCGAAAGAGTTGGCGGCAACCAGACGATTCGGGTGGATGTGCGGGTTATTGCCGCCACCAACAGAAACCTGCGGGAACTGATCCGGCAGGGAAGGTTCAGGGAGGACCTTTATTACCGTTTGAACGTGGTGGAAATAACTGTTCCGCCCCTCAGGGTGCACAAGGAAGACTTGCCCATACTGGTGAATAACCTGGTTGTCAAGTTAAACCGCAAGCTGGGTAAAAAGATCAAGGGCCTTTCCAAGGACGCCGAGGAAATACTGTATAGTTATGATTGGCCGGGTAATGTTCGTGAACTGGAGAATGTGGTTGAGCGGGTCATGGTTACCGTGGATGAAGACACCTTGACCAAAAATAATTTTATCCAGTACGTCAGCCAGCTGAAAACACCGCCTGAAAGAGATATGGAACTTTTGCCCATTGACCAAATGGAGCAAATTTTAATCCATAAAGCGCTGGCCAAGTTCGGCAATACCGTGGAAGGCAAAAGAAGAGCCGCCCGGGCCTTGAACATATCATTGGCCACCCTTTATAACAAGCTTAAGAAGGTAAAATCTGAAAATTAAAGCTTTTAGAAACAATTAAAAAAATTAGATTTTGTTGCAGTTCAAGAAATTATACGGGCCTCTTGGCGGAAAGGGACACATCCCCTTCGAGGAATGTTCCCAATGGGATGTCCCCGGTGGAACGTCCTCAATTTTAGCCGAGGTGTGTGTATATTTTTTGGCCCTTTGGTTCTAAAAACTAAAAACTTTACCGCCAGCACATTAAAATTGTACTTTTTATAAACTAGGCGAATTTTTAATGTAAGTATTGGGTTTGTCCCAATCAAAGCTTTGTTTTGCATTTATTGGCATGGTAATTGCAAATATTATATAGTTAATAATCTAGAATTAATAGAATTAATGAAATAAAAATAAGCTATAACGCAACTGAAAGATAAAACGGAGTCGCTGTAATTTTATAGCAGGGAGGGACCTACCATAAAAAGCATTCATGTTGAAAACATAACCGCAACAGTTGCCAATCTTTGCAAAGAGGCCAATTACCACCTGGGCCAGGATATGATAGATGCTTTTAAAAGAGCCGGCGATAACGAACTTTCTCGGACGGGCAGGGAAATATTCCAGCAACTATTGAAAAATGCTGAAATTGCTGCTGATGAAGGTGTGCCCATGTGCCAGGATACAGGGTTTGCCGTTGTCTTTGTGGAACTTGGTCAAGATGCGCACATTGAAGGAGGCTCCTTTGAAGACGCCGTCAATGAAGGTGTGCGCCAGGGTTATACCTCGGGTTATCTCAGGAAGTCCATTGTGGGGCATCCACTAAAACGTGTAAACACAGGTGACAATACGCCGGCGGTGATCCACCTGAAATTAGTCCCGGGTGAAAAAATAAAAATAACCGTAGCCCCAAAAGGCGGCGGCAGTGAAAATATGAGCGCCGTAAAAATGTTAAAGCCTGCCGAAGGGGTGGATGGTGTTAAAAAATTTGTTCTGAAAACCGTCAAAACTGCCGGCCCAAATCCCTGCCCGCCCATTATCGTGGGGGTGGGCATTGGCGGTACAATGGAAAAGGCGGCTCTTATTGCCAAGGAAGCGCTTTTGAGGCCTGCCGGGTTTCCGAGCGCGATACCGGAAATAGCCAAATTGGAACAAGAGCTGCTGGAAGACGTCAACGCGCTGGGCATCGGGCCGCAGGGACTGGGCGGATGCTATACCGCGCTGGCGGTGCATGTGGAAATTTACCCGGCCCACATTGCCAGTTTGCCCGTGGCGGTGAATATTAACTGCCATGCCAGCAGGCACAAGGAAGCAATTTTATAGTGGATAAAAGGGGAGAAGAACTGTGTTGACTAAAATTAAACTAACCACGCCCCTGACGGACGAACTGGTGGAAAAATTGCGTATCGGGCAAAAAGTTTTTTTAAATGGAGTGTTGTACACCGGTCGTGACGCGGCGCATAAAAAAATAGTTGAACTGTTGGAAAGCGAAAAGAAATTACCCATAGACCTCAGAGGCCAGGTTATATATTATGTGGGACCGTCCCCCGCCAAGCCCGGGCGGGTTATCGGTTCGGCCGGCCCCACGACCAGCGGCCGCATGGATGCGTATGCCCCCAAGCTGATGGCCATGGGATTGAAAGGGATGGTGGGCAAGGGCAAGCGGTCCCCGGAAGTAATAAAGGCTATGAAACATTATAAAGCGGTGTATTTTGCGGCAGTGGGCGGCGCCGCCGCCTTAATCAGCAGGTGCATCAAGGAGGCCGAGGTTGTCGCTTACCCGGAGTTGGGGCCCGAGGCTGTTCACCGTCTGGTGGTGGAGAATTTTCCGGTTATAGTAGTTAACGATACCCTTGGGGGTGATCTTTACGAAGAGGGAAGCAAAATTTATGCCGTCAGGTAAAAGGAGGTGGGAGCGAGAAGGATAACATAAATAAGCGAGCATCCCAAACGAGCGTCGATATCAATTCGGTTTGGCCCGTTTGGAGCCGACTCTTAACCAGTATATAAAAGGACTAATATCTTTAGCCGGTTCTCCCTGAAAAACAAACTTTCATAAAACCACCAAGACTTTTTCAGGAGACACCAGCCAACATTATAGCATGTATATTACTTATTTGCTGTTCGTACTAAAGAGGGGGGTAAGTAGTGAAACTGTTTGAATATATGGGTAAGGAATTATTCTCAGCTTATGGTATTGCAATCCCCCGGGGAAAAATGGTGGAAAACCCCGCGGACGCCGCCAAGGCGGCTGAGGATATCGGCGGTACCGTGGTAATCAAATCACAGATACTGTCCGGTAAACGGGGCAAGGGCGGCGGGATCAAGTTCGCCACCGGCGCCGGCGAGGCCCATGCCGCCGCGGAGGCTATTTTATCCACGACCGTGCAGGGTTATAATGTGGAGAGGCTCCTTGTGGAGGAGAAAATACAAATTGACAAAGAGCTTTATTTGGCCATCACCGTGGACGGCTCGGCCAAAAAGCCCGTCATTATCGCCTCTTCCCGGGGAGGCGTGGATATAGAGGAGGTTGCGGACGAACACATCGTCAAACAGCATGTTGACATTACCATAGGCGTTTACCCTTATCTGGGCAAGGAAATAGCCAGGCGCATGGGCTTGGGCGGCCGGCCCGCCGTTGAGTTCGCCCGTCTGTTGACCCGGTTGTACAGGTGTTTTAAAGACAAAGACGCTGAGTTGGTGGAAATCAACCCCCTGGTAATCAGCGGAGACACGCTGATTGCCGCCGACTCCAAGGTGACCATTGACGATGACGCCTTGTTCAGGCAAAAGGACGTGCCCTATGTGGAGGAGCGTACCTCCATTGAAAAACAGGCCCACGACCTGGGGCTGGCTTTCGTGGAACTGGGCGGCAATATAGCTGTGATGGCCAACGGCGCCGGCATGTCCATGGGCAGTCTGGACACTCTGGTTCACTACGGCGGAAGCCCGGCCAACTTCTTGGACGCCGGTGGCGGCACCGGCGTGGAGGGCACCGCCAAAGCCCTGGAATTGCTGCTGCAAACAAATCCCAAGGTTATTTTCATTAACATTTTCGGCGGTATTACGCGTTGCGATGACGTGGCCAATGCCCTGATACAGGTGAAGCAGGCCGGAGACATCCCGGTCCCGGTTGTGATCCGGCTTGTAGGCACCAATGAGGAGGAAGGCGTAAGGATTCTCAAGGAAAACGGCATCGAGGCCTACAAGGTGATGCAGGAGGCCGCCGCCAAGGCGGTTGAAATTGCCAACGCCGGTTAAAACGAGGTTTGCTAGATAGCAAAGGAGTGGTGGAATAGTGTCAATCATTATAGATGAACAAACCAGGGTTATAGTTCAAGGCATTACCGGCAACCAGGGACGATTCCACACCGCCCAGATGCTGGCTTACGGCACCAACATAGTTGGCGGCGTTTCACCGGGTAAGGGAGGCCAGACCGTGGAAGGGGTGCCGGTTTACGACACCGCTTTTGCCGCCGTGGAGGCGCATCAGGCCAACGCCTCGGTGCTGTTTGTGCCCGCGCCTTTTGCCAAGGATGCGGCGCTGGAAAATATTTCTGCCGGCATAAAGGTTTTGGTTATCGTAACCGAGCATATTCCGGTGCATGACGAGATGGAAATTGTGGATTTCGCCGGGCGTAACGGTGTTACGGTAGTGGGTCCGAACACCTTTGGCATCGTGTCTTCCGGCAAGTGCAAAATCGGTATACCACCGAACCAGTTTTTCGTTGCGGGGCCCGTCGGCGTAGTGGCCCGCAGCGGCACCCTGACGTATGAAATCGTGGGTAATCTTACCGCCAATGGCTTTGGCCAATCCACTGTGGTTGGTCTGGGCGGGGACAGAGTGGCGGGGCTTTCCTTTGTCGATGTGCTGGAAAAATTCGAACAGGATTCCCAAACCAAAGCGGTGGTGCTGGTGGGTGAAATTGGCGGCAACGCCGAGGAAGAGGCGTCATTGTATATTAAAACAATGACCAAGCCGGTGGTGGCTTATATTGCCGGCAAGAGCGCGCCTCCCGGCAAGCGTATGGGCCACGCCGGCGCCATCATTGAGCGGGGGAAGGGCACATTTGGCGCCAAGGTCGAGGCTTTGCAACGGGCGGGGGCAAAGGTGGCCGCACTACCCTTTGAAGTGCCCGACTTGCTGAAGCAGACACCGATTTAAATCCCATCCATCCCCAAGGAGGAGATATATTGTTTGAACGGGACGTGTTGGAAAAAATAAAAGGCAAAGGGGCAAAATACCGGGAAAAGGTGGCTAAGGTCACCGCCAAGCGACCCGAGAGGTGCCCTGAATTTGTTACCGACTCGGATATTAATGTTGATACCCTTTATACACCCCAGGATATTGCGCATCTGGATTACGAAAACGATCTGAGTTTTCCCGGCGAGTACCCTTATACGCGCGGTGTGCAGCCCAACATGTACCGCGGCCGGCTTTGGACCATGCGCCAGTATGCCGGGTTCGGGACGGCCGAGGAAACCAACAAGCGTTTTCGCTACCTGCTTGAACAGGGTCAGACCGGTCTCAGTGTGGCCTTTGACCTGCCCACCCAGATTGGTTACGACTCCGACGACCCCCTGGCCATGGGCGAGGTGGGGAAGGTGGGGGTTGCCATCGACTCGTTGGAGGACATGGAGACCCTGTTTGACCAGATCCCCCTTGACAAGGTCAGCACTTCCATGACCATTAATTCCCCGGCTTCCATTTTATTGGCCATGTATATCGCCGTGGCCGAAAAACAGGGGGCGGCGCAGGAACAGTTGAAGGGAACCATTCAAAACGACATCATCAAAGAATACATCGCCAGGGGGACCTATATTTTCCCGCCCGAACCCTCCATGCGGCTGATTACAGACGTTTTCGCGTACTGCGCCAAGAATATTCCGGGCTGGAACACTATCAGCATCAGTGGTTACCACATCCGTGAAGCGGGTTCTACCGCTGCTCAGGAAGTGGCTTTCACGCTGGCCGACGGGATAGCCTATGTCGAGGCCGCCATTGACGCCGGGTTGGATGTTGATGAATTCGCTCCCCGTTTGAGCTTTTTCTTTAACGCACACCTGAATTTCTTTGAGGAAGCGGCCAAATACAGGGCGGCTAGAAGATTGTGGGCCAGAATAATGAAAGAACGCTTCGGAGCCGCCAATCCCAAGTCGCTGATGCTGCGGTTTCACACCCAGACCGCGGGCTGCACGTTGACGGCGCAGCAGCCCGACGTCAACATTATGCGGGTGGCCTACCAGGCTTTGAGCGCGGTGTTGGGCGGAACCCAGTCACTGCACACCAACTCCCGGGATGAGGCGCTGGCCCTGCCCAGCGACAGTTCGGTGCTCATTGCCCTGCGGACCCAGCAGGTTATCGGTTACGAAATCGGTGTGGCCGATACCGTAGACCCGCTGGGCGGCTCGTATTTCGTGGAGGACTTGACCGATCAAATCGAGCAAAAGGCGCGGGAATATATTAATAAAATTGATGACCTGGGCGGAGCTCCCAAGGCCATTGAATTCATGCAGAAAGAAATCCAAACCAGCGCTTACCGGTATCAGAAGGATATTGAAAATAATAAAAAGACGGTTATCGGCGTAAACAAGTTCCAGTTGGAAACAGAACGGCCCAAGGACCTGTTAAAAGTAGATCCCGAGGTGGGCAGAAGGCAGGAAGAAAAATTGGCCAGGCTGCGCGCCGGACGGGATAACGAAAAGGTGCAAAAGCTGCTTGCCGATATCGAGAAGGCCGCCGGCACTACGGAAAACTTAATGCCTTATTTTGTCGAAGCGGTTAAGAGCTATACCACCCTGGGCGAGATTTGTGGCGTGCTGAGAAAGTCCTTTGGCGAGTACCAGCAACAAATCGTTTTTTAACCAAGGAGGATGTGTGGATGAGCAGTAAACCGATCAGGGTACTGGTGGCCAAACCGGGTTTGGACGGACACGACAGGGGCGCCAAAGTTATAGCCCAATCCCTGCGCGATGCCGGCATGGAAGTAATCTATACCGGTTTGCGCCAGACTCCGGAGCAAATCGTAGGCGCGGCGCTGCAGGAAGACGTCGATGTGGTGGCTTTAAGCTGCCTGTCCGGCGCCCATTTACACCTGTTTCCGGCTGTGGTTGAGGGTTTGCGCAAGCAGCAAGCCGCCGATATAATTGTACTGGGCGGGGGGATTATTCCGGACGAAGATATTGTTTCCTTAAAGAAGGCGGGTATAGCCGAGATTTTCACCCCGGGAACCAACACGGGCTCGGTGGTTGATTATATTCAAAATAGGATTGCCCGCTCCTGAATAAGGCTAGACTAGTAACAATAGGGAGGGAGCTGCCGGCATAAGCTTCCGCAAGCTCGGAAATATGGAGGTGTAAATTAATGGTAAAAAAAATAGACCATATCGGTATCGCCGTCAGGGATATGGCGGCGGCCAAAGATTTTTACGAAAACAAACTGGGTCTCGTTGTTACCGATGAAGAGGTGGTGGAAGAGCAAAAGGTGAAAGTGGCCTTTATTCCCACCGGGGACAGCGAAGTGGAATTGTTGGAAAGCACCACCCCGGACGGGCCGGTCGCCCGTTTTATCGAGAAGAACGGCGAGGGCATCCAACATATAGCATTCCGGGTTGATAACCTGGAAGAAAAACTGGCGCAGCTAAAAGAAGCCGGGGTCAGATTGATTGACGAAAAACCCCGCCGGGGCGCGGGTGGGGCCAAAATAGCCTTTTTGCACCCCAAGTCCACTTTTGGCACGCTGGTTGAGCTTTGCGAAAGGGATTAGAGGGGGTAAATGTATGAGCATACAAGATAAACTGAACCGGCTTGAAGAACTGAGGCAAAAGGTGCATGCAGGCGGCGGCCAAAAGAGAATTGACAAGCAGCACGCCGCCGGGAAAAAGACGGCCCGGGAAAGAATCGATTATTTTTTTGACGCCGGCACTTTCAGGGAAATTGATGTTTTTGCCGGCGAACCTGATAAAAACCCCGGCGAGGGAGTGGTGACCGGTTACGGCATGGTCAACGGCAGAAAAGTATTCATCTATGCCCAGGATTTCACTGTGGTAGGTGGTACGCTGGGCCGAATCCACGCCCAGAAAGTTTGCAAAGTGCTGGACCTGGCCATGCGCACCGGCGCTCCGGTGGTGGGCCTTAACGACTCGGGCGGGGCGCGGATCCAGGAAGGGGTCGACGCTCTGAACGGTTATGGTGAAATATTTTTCCGCAATACTGTCGCGTCCGGCGTGATCCCGCAATTGTCGGTAATTATGGGGCCTTGTGCCGGCGGCGCGGTGTATTCGCCGGCCTTGATGGACTTTGTTTTCATGGTTAAAGGCACCAGCCAGATGTTTATTACCGGCCCGCAAGTAATTAAGGCCGTAACCGGCGAAGAAGTATCCATGGAGCAGCTCGGCGGCGCGCTCACTCATAATCAAACCAGCGGCGTTGCCCATTTCATGGGGGAAGACGAAAAACACTGCCTGGACATAGTCAAACAATTACTGGGCTATTTACCGTCCAACAACGGCGAAGACCCCCCTCTGTACGCCCCGGCGGAGCCGGCGGTTGATCCGGGCGATTTGTTGGATAGCGTCCCCACCCAGCCCATGTTGTCTTATGATGTAAAAAAAGTTATCACTGCCGTAATTGATGACAGCGAATTCCTTGAAGTGCTGCCCCTTTACGCCAAAAACGCGGTAATCGGCTTTGCCAGGATAAAAGGACAGCCGGTGGGCATTGTCGCCAACCAGCCCAAATTCCTGGCGGGCTGCCTGGACATTAACGCCTCGGATAAAATCAGCCGGTTTGTCAGGTTCTGCGACGCTTTTAACATTCCGCTGGTCACCTTTATGGACGTACCCGGCTTTTTACCCGGCACCGACCAGGAATACGGGGGCATAATCAGGCACGGGGCCAAGATGCTTTACGCTTATTCCCAAGCTACGGTTCCCAAAATAACCATAATCCTGCGCAAAGCTTACGGCGGGTCCTACCTGGCCATGTGCAGCAATTCACTGCGGGCCGATATGGTATACGCCTGGCCCACCGCCGAAATAGCCGTAATGGGGCCTGAAGGCGCGGTGAACATTATCAATCGCAAGGAAATTGAAAATGCTGAGAATCCCATGGAAGAGAGAACTCGCCTGGTACAGGAATATCGCGACCAGTTCGCCAACCCCTACGTGGCCGGCTCGCTGGGATTTGTGGACGATGTGATAGACCCCAGGGATACCCGGGCCAAGATAGCTGACGCTTTACAGCTTTTAGCTACCAAAGTGGAAGAACGACCCGACAAAAAACATGGTAATTTCCCGGTTTAATTTTATCTGTCCTGAAAGGAGGGCTTAAAAAGTTAAATCTTAAATGCATTTATTTTACTCTGAGGTAAATTATGGCCAGGACCCTGCTGTTTTACAGGGTCCTGTAATAAAACGCCAGCACGGGCTGGAAAATGCGCAAGTTATGATACAGACTGGAGGTCAATGACAGTGAAGAGAAAAAAAATTACCGTAATCGGTTCCGGCAATGTGGGCGCAACTTGCGCCCACTGGGCCGCCGGCAAAGAACTGGGTGACGTTGTGCTCATCGACGTTGTGGAGGGAGTGCCGCAGGGTAAGGCGCTGGACCTGCAGGAAGCGGCCCCTATAGAGGGTTTTGACGTTAACATTACGGGAACCAACAATTACGAGGACACGGCCGGTTCCGACGTTGTGGTTATTACCGCCGGAATAGCGCGCAAACCGGGCATGAGCCGGGACGACCTGGTAAACACAAACGTAACAATTGTCAAATCCTGCGCCGAGCAGGCGGCCAAGTATTCTCCCAATGCCTTTATGATTGTGGTCACCAACCCGCTGGATGTGATGGTTTACGCGGCTTACAAGGCCAGCGGATTTCCGCCGAACCGGGTATTCGGCATGGCCGGGGTTTTGGACTCGGCCCGGTTCCGGACCTTTATCGCCTTGGAACTTGGTGTTTCATACAAGGACGTCAGCGCGTTCGTTTTGGGGGGCCATGGCGACGACATGGTGCCGCTGGTCCGTTACAGCTATGCCGGCGGAATTCCCATTGAAAAACTGATCTCCGCCGACCGTATTGAAGCCATAGTGGATAGAACCCGGAAGGGCGGGGCGGAAATAGTAAACTATCTTAAAAGCGGCAGCGCATATTACGCGCCAGGCGCCTCGATAATTGAAATGGTGGAGGCGGTGCTGAAAGACAAGAAACGCATTCTGCCCGTGGCGGCATATCTTCAGGGTGAATACGGAGAAAAGGACATGTACTTTGGCGTGCCGGCAATTATCGGCGGCGGCGGAGTGGAAAAAATCATTGAAGTAGACTTGACCAAGTCGGAAAAAGCCGAACTGCAGAAATCAATTCAGGCGGTAAGAAAAGTAATGACTGCGGCGGAATGACACGCACCGGGCAATCGGATATGGGTTCAGGTTCAACAGTGCAATAGCGCCAACAACTAATACGTATTCGGAGGTTGACGAGATTGACTGGAACAAAAAAGGTAATGATTTGTGACACCACAATGAGGGATGGCCACCAGTCTCTGCTGGCCACCCGCATGCATACCAAACACATGCTGCCCATTGCCGAAAAAGTTGAAAAGGTGGGTTACTATTCTCTGGAGACCTGGGGAGGGGCCACCTTTGACTCCTGCATGCGCTTTCTCGGCGAAGACCCGTGGGAAAGACTGCGGGTAATGCGCAAGACTTATCCGAACAGCAAGCTGCAGATGCTGCTGCGGGGTCAAAACGTGGTAGGTTACAGGCACTACGCCGACGATGTTCTTGAAGCCTTTGTCAAGTATACTGTGCACAATGGACTGGATATATTTCGTATTTTCGACGCTCTAAACGATGTCCGCAACATGGAAAAAGCCATCGAATATGTCAAGCGGGAAGGGGGCCACGCCCAGGGCACCATTGTTTACACAATCAGTCCCGTGCATGATTACGATTTTTACATGGGCATGGCCAAAGAATTGATGGCATTGGGGGTAGACTCCATTTGTCTTAAAGACATGGCCGGTATTCTTGCGCCCCAACCCGCTTATGACATCATCAAAGGATGGAAGCAGATGGGCGCCTTTGTAAACCTGCACAGCCACTATACCAGCGGCATGGCCTCCATGTCGTACCTGAAGGCGGTGGAGGCCGGTGCGGACATTATTGATTGTTCCGTTTCCTCATTGTCTTTGCAAAGTTCGCAGCCGGCCACCGAGAGTATGGTGGCAGCCCTGCGGGGAACTCCGTACGACACCGGTTTGGACCTGGAGCTGATCTCGGAAATTGCGGCTTATTTCAGGGAAGTGCGCAAGGAGTATGGCGAATTCGACAATGCCAGCTGCAGTCCCGATACCAATGTGATTACTTACCAAATTCCCGGCGGTATGATTTCCAATTTTATAAACCAACTCAAGGAACAAAATGCCCTGGACAAACTGCCCCAGGTGCTGGAGGAGGTGCCCAGGGTGAGGGAGGACTTCGGATACCCGCCGCTGGTTACTCCATCCAGCCAAATTGTGGGCACCCAGGCCGTAATCAACGTCTTGGTCGGCAACCGGTACGCCATTGCCACCGATGAAGTGAAAAACTATATGCGCGGTTACTACGGCCGGCCGCCGGCGCCGGTAAACGAGGAAGTAAGGAAGAAGATCATTGGGGACGAGCAACCCATTGAATGCCGCCCGGCGGACATGATTGAGCCGGAAATGGCCAAAGCCAGGGAAATGGCGGCGCCGTTCATGACCAAGGAAGAAGATGTGGTTTCGGTGGCCTTGTATCCGCAAGTGGCCTTGGAATGCATGAAGAAAAGGAAAGAACAGCAGTAAACAGGCCCTGAAAATAAAATAAACCCGGGCTGCAGTGATGTGGGCCGGGACAGGAATACCGGCTTGGCGTGGTATTCGGAATACAATATGCAATAGCGTGGTAAAACCGTAGTAAAACGGACCTTATATGAGGTCCGTTTTCTTTATACTTCAATGACGGTATACTCGGTTCATAAACATTCTTTTGTAATTGGGTGTAACCAGGGCGAGACCTCTAATATAAAAAAAACTACATAGGGAAATCTAAAATAAAAATATTTTTTGAAACCTTTTGCCTCTAAACTTTATCTAATAAATGTAAGGGTAAAATTAAATAATGACAACCTTAATAATTTTAAAATTAATAAAGTAATAAAGCTTAATATGGGAGGCATAATCATAATTGATTAAAATTTATCTATATATAAAAGATAAAAATATTTATTGAAATCTTTTGTTTATAAACACCATTTAATAGTATAAGGGAGAAATTGAATAATGACATTACGTCTGGAAGAAGAATTTATAAAAATGCTAAAAGAGAATAAAAACGATTTTTATAGAACCGCCTATAGTTATGTTAAAAATGAACAACAGGCTTTAGATGTAATAAGTGAAGCTACATACAAGGGACTTAGCTCTCTAAGTAAAATAAGAGAGGAAAAATATATGAAAACATGGTTCTATAGAATAATCATAAATGAAAGCATTGCTTTAAATAGAAAAAATAAAAAAATAGTATATGACACACTAATATTAGAAGGCATGTCGGAAAATGAGATGGATAAGGATGAGATAATTGATCTTTACAATGCCATAGATAAATTACCAGATAAATACAAAGCCATCATAATTCTAAAATTTATGAAGCAAATGAAGGCAAAAGAGATAGGAGATATATTAAACATTAATGTAAGCACGGTAAAAGTTCGGGTAAAAAGGGGAATAGATAAACTGAAACTTATTATGGGAGGTATTTCATAATGGATAAAAAATTAAATGACCTTAATAAAATATATGAAAATATTCAAGTGCCTAAAAGCTTAGATGATGTTATAGATAAAGCTGTTGAAAGAGAAAGGGAGAGTAGGGTCATAAGGATGAGAGAATCTAACAAGGGAATCTATAAAAAATTAGGGGCTGCAGCGGCATGTGTGGTAATAGTATTTGGTTTAACTGTAAATTCAAGTTCAGTTCTAGCAAAGGGAATGTACAAGATCCCTGTCATAGGCGATTTAGCAAAAATGGTTACTTTTAGAGAATATGATATACACAACGAAACCTCAAAGGCAAAGGTGATAATCCCAACTGTAAATGACATGAAAAATGAGGAAATAGAAGAGCAGATAAATGAAACTATAAAGAATAAGGTCGATGAACTTGTAAAACAACAAGCTATATTAGATAAGGAGTATAAGGAAGCCTTTTTAGAAACCGGCGGAAAAGAAGAGGATTACAAAAAGATAGAGATGTCAGTGGATTACAAGCTACATTATTCATCACAAAACATCATATCCTTTGAAATATTTAAATATCAAACCTTAGCTCCTGCATACAACGAGACATATTTCTATAACATTGACCTGGAAACTGGAGAAGAGATGGCT
The DNA here is from genome assembly GCA_022360435.1 of Bacillota bacterium. Taxonomy (GTDB): domain Bacteria; phylum Bacillota; class Desulfotomaculia; order Desulfotomaculales; family Desulfallaceae; genus BRH-c8a. The sequence goes on along the minus strand of JAKSCU010000040.1, from coordinate 14,070 downwards.
ATTAAGGAAGTTTTAGGTGATGAATATATTAAAATTATAAAAGAAAAAACAGAAAAGCAAATGCTGGATAGAATAAAGGAGAATTCTAACCTTACTTATTGGATAGATGAACTTAAGGAAATGGAAATTAAGGAGGACAGAAAGTTTTATATAAAAGAAGATGGAGATATAGTGGTATTTTTTGATAAATATGAAGTAGCCACTGGTTCTATGGGAGCACAGCATTTCGTAGTAGGGAATTTAGATAAGCAATAAAAATATTGATATAAATAAAGAAAGCTCCTATTTGCCAGTGATTACGGTAGATATCACTTATTTCTTCTGCAAACAATTACCATACTGTTGGTGGTGACGCCTCTGGTGCATATGTTGGCGCAGTTGCACATCCAAAACGGGGGCGTCTTTGTAACTGATAAAATAGGAACATTATATATCATAATCGTCCTGTTCGGCTATGCATGTTTTTTAGTAATCTAAAAGGGTGGACCGGCGAAGGTTACCGTGTCCAAAAAGTCTTTAAAAAATTTAACTACCGATAATAAGTCTTATGTAAACTTATGCAAAGTGGAAGTGGTCAGCATATATTTTTGCTTCTTACCGACGGACGGCATAGTAAGTCATAGCCCGCAGGCGTTATTTTTATTGTCATCCTTGCCTGATTCATGGGCCGGAGCAGCTTGATTAACATTGTTTTGCGGACTCTTGCTTAAAGGTACTTGACCGCTGAAAAGGCTGGGATCGCCGAACTTTGTGGCAATATAGGCCGTTGTGGCGCCGTAGGTGGTATGAGCAACTAACTCCGATAATACGGTTTTAGGACCAACCGGGCCAACCTTGGTGGCGCCCATGGTAGCAAGCATACCGTATAATCCGGTCCAGGCTACTTTACCAATAAGTGCCCCTTTTATTACGGCTTTATCTTTACCGGCCACCGACAGGGCATACACCGTCGCAGTCCCTAATACGACAGATATGATACTGTCGGTGATACAACCGACAATCTTCCCCTCGGTTGTGGCGGTCTTATGACCCGCAACCAGCATTCCGGCGGCTCTTTCGGGTCCACTCAGTTCAGCCAGGTTCATTTTCATGGCTATCCTTTCAATGGCCAGCTTGGCCAGATTGCCGCCAAGGCCGGCCACCGCACCCAGAATGAGTCTGTCTTTTATGTTAACCATGTATCCACGCTCCCTGTTATCGTATTGCCTTAGTTTTTGTTCCCTGGTCTTTATTATGCTGGCAAGATAGTGCAGAGAGCGATAACTCAAGTATTATGTAAACTTAAATTGTCTTGCACCCCGGGCATCTTTCTCCCCAAAAATAGTCTCCCGAAGTCATCTTACGGTAGTTTATGGCTTCACGGGAATCCGCCTCGGTAATCGTACCATAACAATTGGTACAAACTTTTTTTCCCGCACACCGGATTAATTTTTCAGACATACCCAACTCTTTAAGCCTCTCTTCCCTGCCCCTGACTTTAATATCCGCCACATCAACAGCCTGGTCGCTGACAACCTCAAGACCGGCTTGGCCTTTAAAGTCCGGGTCGTGTACGATGGTTGACTTTTTACCCATATCGGCAGCTAATTTTTCATATTTGGCAGTATGATTAAAGCTTATTTCCCCGTTGAGTAATACGCCGGAAGCTTGCTTGTCCTCCAGGGCCCGGACCACTTCAGGGTAAACGCCCGGTTCCATTACCTGTTTTTTTGTTAACAAGACCATCACTCTTTCCCGGAATTCTCCCAGGTGGCGCCGTTTTTCCGCGCGCTTGAGTTCCGGCGGTCCGTGCATGCCGGCCAGGAGGGTTCTCTCCAATTCGCCCTTGCCCGTTTGAAATTTTTTGCTGCCGCTGTTCGTACCGGCTTCAATCACTGGTTTTTCCCCCGTTTGTCATACTCGGCCCCGGCTTCCCCGGTTTTAAAGCAGATTCAATCCTTTAAAGTATTGTAAACGCCCTTTAATCTTTTTATCCGTAAAGCAAGGAGTAATCATATACAAAAAGCGCGCTTGTCCGGTGGCCCGGCGAGCGCGCTTTTTGTATACTTTAGAAAAATATAGCTTGCTATATATATGGGCAAGTGCAAAGAAAAAAAGCATCAAAAGCGCACGCAGGGGGAACCGAATGAGTGCGCTCTTACTTTTCGCAAGAACACTTGACATTGCCGGCAATGATCTCCCGCCAATCGCCGATTACATCGTGGGTCCAACAGTCGTCGGCGCCGGCGGCTTCGCGCATGACAAGAGCCAAAATATAAGCCAGCTCCTGGGTGGTGGCGCCGGCATCCAGAGCGCCCTTGAAGTGTTTAAGCACGCAGGGCTTGGACCTGGCTTTGATGGACAGGGCGAAACAAATAAACTGGTAAGTTTTTTCGTCTATAAACCTTTTTTCCTGGTACAGGGCATCCATTTCGTCCAACTTGGCGCTGAATTCCGGGAAAAATTCGGCCAGCATTCGCATGATAAAATTCTCCTTCCGATTGTGGTTTTAACTACGGAGTAGGTTATTGCTCTTGCTCCAGATACCTTTTTATTTCGTTTTTATCAGGTAACTTGCCCACCGATACAACCTTGCCGTTAACCACCAGACCGGGAGTAAGCATTACGCCGTGACGGGCGATTTCACCTATATCGCTGACCTTGGTTATACTGGCTTGAAATCCGTTTTCATCCACCACTTCTTTGACGGCTTTCTCCAGGGTGCCGCACTTGGCGCAACCTGTGCCCAAAATTTTAATTTCCATTCTTTGATTCACCTCCTTTACTTTACATAATCAAAATAAAGCGCCTTATTACTCTACATAAACCAGCGTCTTCAGCCGGCAAAACTGCCGTAAATCATTCCCGAGATAGTCGACATAACTACCACAAGGCTGATATAAACCGCGGTTTTCTTATTACCCAGCACGCTTCTTATAATAATCATATTGGGCAGGCTCAAGGCGGGGCCTGAGAGAAGCAGCGCCAGCGCAGGACCTTTGCCCATCCCGCTTCCCAGCAGTCCTTGCAAAATAGGGACCTCGGTTAAAGTAGCGAAGTACATCAAACTGCCCACCACCGAAGCCAGGAAATTGGCCTGCAGCGAGTTGCCGCCCACCCAGGATGAAACATATTGATCAGGCAGAATACCCGCGTCCAAACCGGGCCTGCCCGTCAGAAAGCCCGCCACCAGCACCCCTGCCAATAGCAGCGGCAGTATTTGTTTTGCGAATCCCCAGGTGGATGCCACCCAGGTGTTTATTTCATCCTTGTTGAACCACATTTTTAGGATTACCGCCAACGCAATCAGCATGATTGCCGTCAGGTACCAGTGGATATTGTAAATGAAGTTGAAGAACCCCACCGGTTGTGACGGTTTGCCCCATGCGGCAAACACCAGGATCAGAACCATGACGCCGAAATAAAGCAGGTATTGCCACGGCGAGCGTTTGTCACCATCTTCTTCCGGAAGATAAAACCCGGCTTCCTGCTTGGCCTTCTCCTCCTTAAGGAAAATAAAGTGCATCAGCAGCCCGATAACGATGGAAAATACAATTGCCCCCACAGCCCGGGCCAAACCCAGTTCAGGGCCCAGCACCCGGGCGGTCAGTATGATGGCCAGCACGTTGATGGCCGGTCCCGAATAAAGGAAAGCAATGGCCGGCCCAATGCCGGCGCCGCGGGTGTAGATACCGGCGAACAGCGGCAGTACGGTGCAGGAACAAACCGCCAGCACGCTTCCCGAGACCGAAGCCACGCTGTAAGACAATATTTTATTGGCGCCGGAACCGAAGTACCGCATAACCGCAGACTGGGACACAAATACAGCGATAGCGCCGGCTATAAAAAAGGCGGGTATCAGACAGGCGAGCACATGATTTTGTGCGTAATCCTGAAGCATGAAGAAGGCTTCCAGAATGGCTGTTTGTACCCGCGGGTGGCTCATGGGGATATAAAAAGCTGCCAAAAAGACGGCCACCATTAAAATTAGTTTGTTTCGTTCCTTCATTTAAAGCCCTCCTTTGCAAGGGTTGAATTTGCATATTATTCTTTTGCCTGTAATTTCTTGCAAAGACATGGTTGGCTTCTTATGGCGGAAGGCATAATTCCCTCTTCGGTGTTTTCCACCACCGCGTCCAGTATTGTTTTAAGAGACTCGGATTGGGCTTTGAAACTGTCCAGGTCAATGGTGTAATAAATCCACTTGCCCTCTCGCAAATCTTTTACCAGGCCGGCATGTTTCAGCAGTTTCAGGTGGTGTGAAACCGCCGGCTGGGACAAGTCCAATTTACTGATAATTTCACAAACGGCCATTTCCTGTTTGGATAACAGGAGTAGAATATTCAGCCTGGTTTTGTCGGCCAGTGCTTTAATAATGGCGGCTGTCTGTTCCACAAACAACACGTCCTTTCCAAGAGCATGGAACTATATAGTTAAATATTTAAATATGTTTATATGATACCATCTCTTGTTCTTATGTCAAGATGACGGAGGATTAATTTTATGTTAACAAAAATTTATGTAAACTAAAAAAAGCACACTCACTCAGTTCCCTCTGCGTGCTTTTTAATACTTTTTTCCTCTGTCCTTGCCATATATATGGCAAGGTATATTATAAAAAAAAGTATAAAAAAAGCGCGCTCATTCAGTTCCTGGAGCGCGCTTTCGGGAAATGTCCCCCAATATAGGGCCGGGCCGGGCATATTGTTCAAAAAGTATGAGACCCGATGGCGGGCATGAAAAAAAGTAAAATTTTCATCCCCCCTTACTTACCTTTTTTAATCGGAAAAATGCCGCCGTGGATGCGCCTGGCGTCGGAAACGTTAAAGAAGGCGTTGGGGCAGGTTGTGTTAATCAGGTTTAGCGCCCTGTTCAGGTCTTTGCGCTTGATCATCACAAACAGCATGGTTCTTTCGCCATCCCTGCCGTAACCCTGTACCGAGGTGACGCCGAATCCTTCCTCACGGAGCTTGCTTACAAAACACTCCACCATTTCCCCCGGGGGAATGATGTGAATCGACAGGAACCCCATGGCCAGCTTTGATTCAATTAAACTGCCCACATAGTTGCCTGTGGCGAATCCAGCGGCGTAAGCCACAATTTTACCGGGGTCGTCCAACCCGTTTTTAAGAACCTCGTTTAATGCCAGTATAAAAATGGACACTTCAAAAAAGCCGATTATAGCGGCCAGCAACCGCCGGTCCCGCATCAACATCAAAATGCGCAGCACATCCAGCGACATGTCGGCTACGCGGGCAAAAAAAATAAACAAGTAGGCCAGTATAACAGGTAACCATTGTTCCACTTCAGAACCCTCCATTTGGTTGCTATCTAGTCGGTCAGGAGGCAAGGGGACGGTTCTTTTGCTTCCTTCCCGACGGCAAAGGAGGCAAAAGAACCATCCCCTTGTTTCCCTAACCTGATGTTCTCAATTCTTTCTGTTTGCTGGCCAAAGCTTCGTAATAACTATCAATCAGCTTGCCGGTGCAGTTCAGTGATGATATCATTTCCGCGTTTCCCGCGGCGTTGCGGCCCATTACTTGGCGCAGTTTTTCATCTACCAGCAGTTTGTTTACAGCACCGACAAACTGGTTCATATCCAGGTCGGTCAGAAATCCGTCCACGCCGTCTTCAACCATTTCCGAGACGCCGAACGCTTTAACCGCAACCACGGGAAGTCCTGCCGTTTTAGCCTCCCCTATCACCAGGCCCTGGGTTTCGGTGACCGAGGCGAATATGAAAATATGCGCGCTGTTATAGGCCAGGGCGGTTTCTTCCCCGGTAAGGATACCGGTAAAAACAACCCGGTCGGCTATGCCCAGACGGCGACATTGTTTTTCAAGGTTGTCCTTTTCCGGGCCGTTGCCCACCAGCACCAGTTTGGTGTCGGGATTGGCGCTGCAAATCTGTTTATAGCTGTCGATGAGAAAGGAAAAGTTTTTTTCCTTGCCCAGCCGCCCCACCGAAATTATTATCCGGCAAGCCGGGTCGATATTAAATTTCTTATACAGCCAATTTTTTTGTTCCTTTCGAAAATCGGCCAGCTTGATTCCGGTGGGAATTACCCGAATATTGCTGTTAACCCCCCAGTTTTTCAGGTGTCCGGCTATAACCCCGGTGGGCACTATAACTTGATCGCAGTTGTTGCAAAAGTCGGCGCAAAACTTTTTAGTTAACTCCCTGGTAATATTTTGCCCAAAGGGAATATAGTGAACGTATTGGTCGTACAGGGTATGGAAAGTAAAAATAAGGGGCAGGTGCAACTTCCTTGCCCATCTTGCTCCAACCCGCCCTAGCATGAACGGCGAGTGAACGTGAATGATGTCCAAACCCAGTTTTTTTAAAGTCGGCCGGAGGCGGGTGGAAACCGGAACAGCCAGCGAAAAAGCGTTGTTTGTGGGCGCCGGCACCGAGAGAAAACGGAAAACTTTTTCTTCATGTTTGGGGCTGTTGGGATAATCGGGAGCAAAAATATAGGTTTCGTGACCTTGAGCCTGGAGTTCTTCCGCAAAGGTCTCTATTGACCTGACCACACCGCTTGTGTAAGGCCGATAGCTGTCGGTAAAAACGCCTATTTTTAGGCCCAAATAAGTCACCTCCTGTATTTGTAGTCCGCGTCTCCTAAAAAAGCTTTGGTTTAGGGTGAGGTGTGTATTCTTGGCCTGAGTGCGCGGGCTAAAGACTTGCGCCGGCGCTTTTCCTGAGTTCTCCAACTCTTTGAACCAAACTCCTGCGCATCCTTATGATAACACCAAACCTCCTTGGGAGAGCTAGTTATGTTTTGTGTTTTCATTATTGTCAAGCCAGGTTATATCCATGCCTATTATGCGCCAGCTTTGGTTTGTTTTATGTAAATAAAACGTTCCGATTCCCCGGCCGGCGCAGTCGCCCGCATAATTTGTTTCTTCCAGTAAAGCCGTTACCACGGCCGTGTTTCCATTGTTATAAACAATATGACACTTTCTAATAAAAGTCAAGTAATGCCAGTCGGTGCTTACACTTTTAAATTGCTCAACTGAATCAATAATATTATTAAGCAATTCACCGTCATACATGCGGCCCAGTTTCTCCCTATAACCGGGTTCACTAACCCAGTCATGGTATTCCACAGCGTCCTGCACCACTTGTTGAATTGCTTGCGCTTCCTCTTTTGAGGTCACTGCCTGTTCACCGGTGTATAAACCTAAACAGTTGTACTGGCAAAGCAGAAAAAATAAAGCAGCCAGGGGTGTTGTATAAACAAACATTAAAACCGCCTCCATTTTATGTTATTATAAGTATATATTAACATAAAATGGAAATAAATGCCCGATAATATTACCGGATTGCGGCAATAATTATAGTCCCCTGCTGATTTCAGGGCGCAGAGGGACGGCCCCCGGATTGGAAACGGCTTGTTCCAGCAGGGCTACCAGTTTATCCCGATCTCTGTTCAGGGTGCCTCGGAGCGGCAGGTAATTGGAAGCGTGATTGGAGCGAAAAACACATTGGGTCAAGTTGATGTTTTCCAGCAGACATTTTAGTTCCCGCAGTATGCCTGCGGAATCGGGTATCTCAAAATCTCCCCTTTGGATTTTCTGATATAAGGGCGTATTGGGGACCACCATCAGGGTGAGCGCGCCCACGAAGGTCGGATTTATTTCACTCAAGACCCTGGCGGTGTCCAGGGCGTTTTCTCTCCACAGGTCTTTGCCGCCAAGCCCGTTGATGACGGTTACGGAAAGGCTGAATCCCGCCTGCAGGGCTTTTTGGCCCGCCAAAACCATTTCACCGGCGGTGACTCCCTTGCGGATGGCCTGCAATATATCTTCGTTGCCGCTTTCCACCCCCAGGTAAAGCATTTGGACACCGGAGCCGTGTATTGCCTTGAGTTCTTCGGGTGATTTGCCCAGGATGTCCAGTGGGCCGGCGTACATGCTGACCCGCTCCAGCCCGGGGAAATGCTTGTAAAGATACTCGGCGGTTTGCACGATTAATGACGCCGGCGCCCACAGGGCATCTCCGTCTGCCAGGAATACCCTTTTAACATGACCCATTTGCGCCAGGCACTGATCAATGTCTTTTTTTATTTCATCCCAGCTTTTGACCCGGAATTTTTTTCCTCTGTACATGCCGCAAAAAGTACAGGCGTTGTGCCGACAGCCGATGGTGAGTTGAAGTATCAGGCTGAAGGCTTCGCTGGGCGGTCTGAATACGGGTGGTTCCAAATGCATAATGGCCCTCCCTTGATAACCGTAATGGGGATGTTAAAACAACGGGATATTCCTCCCCAGGAGAGGTGTTCCCTTTCATCAGTGCCTCGGGTTTTGCTGCACCTTTTGTATGGCCGAGACAAGGGCGGCGACAACCTGGGCCTTGCCGCCTATTTGCTCAAATACTACCTTGGTGAAAATCTGTCCCTTTTGGTTTTTAACCACGTATTTGGCCGGTAAATTGTTCAGCGCAATGGCCATGGTATCGTCGCGGCAGCGTTGACATTTACAGGTGTTCGGGTACTTGCGGGCATAATCCTCCAGTACGTGGTCCAGCAGTTCTTTTACGGCCACTTCCGGGTAATTGACTATCACGGCCATTCTCCTTTCTGCCGTCGGGGGTGGAGAGGTGGTTTTAATCCCCCAGGCAAATGCCAAGTTTTTTGGCCACCATCACCAGTTCGCCGTCCGCCGGAACATTACGCAACTCTCCCACTGCTGCTTCCAGGGGAACCGAGTCCAGGTGCTGGCCCTTCAGGCAAACCATGCGGCCGAACCCGCCCGCGGCCACCAGGTTGATGGCCCCGACGCCGTAGCGGGTGGACAGGATGCGGTCGAATGCCGTGGGCGAACCGCCCCTTTGCAAGTGGCCAAGGACGGTAACCCTGCTTTCCTTGCCGGTGGCGCTTTCCACCGCCTGGGCCACGGCGTCTCCGATACCGCCCAAGCGGATGGGGTCAAAGCTGCCTTCCACCTTTTTCTTGACCATAATATCCCCGTCGAGGGGTTTTGCTCCTTCGGCGACTACGATGGTGCTGAATTTTTTCTTTTCCTTGCTGCGGTCATTTATTTTTTCGACAACCACATCTATATTATAGGGTATTTCCGGAATCAGTATCACATCCGCCCCGCCGGCTATCCCCGAGGCAAGGGCAATCCAGCCGGCGTAACGCCCCATTACTTCCAGCACCATCACCCGATGGTGGGATTCGGCGGTGGTGTGCAGTTTGTCCAGGGCTTCGGTGGCCGTTGCCAGGGCGGTGTCGAAGCCGAAAGTCTGGTCGGTGGCTGAAAGGTCGTTGTCGATGGTTTTGGGCACGCCCACCACTTTCATTCCCCGGTCGTATAGCTCATTGGCTATGGCCAGACTGCCGTCTCCGCCGATGACCACCAGCGCCTCAATGCCATGGATGCTGATGTTTTCAAACACCCGGTCCGAGACGTCGACGAAAGTTGTCTCACCGCCCCTGGTGACCGGGTAATGAAAAGGGTTGTCCCGGTTGGTGGTGCCAAGAATGGTGCCGCCTATGGGCAGTATGCCGGCCACGTCGGCTTCGCTCATTTCCCGGGCCTGATTTTTAATCAGCCCCCCGAAACCGTTTTCAAAACCAACCACCGACATGCTGTACACCCTGACGGCGGTCTTGACAACGGCCCGGATTACCGCGTTCAGGCCCGGCGCGTCACCCCCGCCGGTCAGTACCCCGATGCGTTTAACTGCTGCTTTATTCATTAAACAATTTGCCCTCCCGTCAACAATTAACAAACTTTTTGATATGACTGTTCACTTCCGCGGGCTTCTCCAACATCACCATGTGCCCCGAACCTTCTACTATTTCCAGCCGGGCTTGCCGGATTTTTTCCGCCAGGTAGCGGCTGTATTTAACCGGGGTCAACCGGTCTTCGGAAGCCCCGAGCACCAGGGTGGGAGATACGATATCTTGCAACCGGTCCATGACGTCAAAATTGTTGCAGGCTTGAAAATCGCTGTGGTAAGTCGCCGGGTCGGTGTCCTTCAACTCTTGTCTCGCCAGATCCAACAGTTTTGGATCTGTTCCGCTGCCGTAAGCCAGGTCTATTAAAGGCAAAAAATGCTCACCGGAACCGAATATCTCCAGCATGGCCGGCGCCGCGCGCAGTTTGGCGCCGGTAGCCACCAGGAGCAAACCTTTTAGCTGGCCGGGATAACGCAATGCGAAATCAAGGGTGATTGCGCCGCCCATGGAGGGCCCGGCCAGGAAAAACGGCGCTCCCACCACATGCTTGGCAAAATCCAGCAAAAAATCGGTGTAACGGCTGATGTCGCCGGCGGGCTTGCCTGCCGAAAGGCCGTGACCCGGCAGGTCCACGGCCAGGGTGAGAAAACATTCACCCAAGGCCGCTGTTTGGTAATCCCAGTGCCGGTGGTTGCCGCCGGCGCCGTGAACCAAGATTACCGCCGCGGCGGGTTCGCTGCGGGGAACGCCGGCGGCATAATGATACTTTACACCGTTGATATACACATTGGGCACTCATTCCCACCCCCGTCACAATTTGCTGTATTGCGACTTGATAAAGCCCATGTTGTCGGGTTGGCAATCAATGTTTTGAAAAAAAATACCGGTGCCGGACCGGTATTTTAGGCATCCAATATAAAATAAAGTATGCTATCAACGCTGCATTGTTACGCCCAAAACAGTTCCGGAATCAGTGATGGGCGTCACAGGAATGCTTTTGTTGGCTGTCGGCGCCCTCGAATTTTTTCCACTGCAGGGCAAAAGCCGAAGTAATGACCAGCATGGCCACTGCTGTGACTATACCGAACACTAATCCCTGCCACCAGCTTTCAAAGAACATGGCCGCTCATCTCCTTCCCCTTAAAAGACTAATTGGCGACTTTTGATTTAATTATTCCACTTGGCCCGCCATGTCGTCAAGTGTTTCCTGCAATTGGTCCAGAGCTTCGCCGTAACCGGCCCAATCCCCGGCCTGCAATCTTTCCTGGGCCTGGTTGTACAAGTCGCCGGCCTGTCTGATCAGGTCGTTCAGCTCCAAAACCGCGGGTATTTCAGTATCCGGCGTTATTTGTACGTCGGGCTCCCTTGTTTCTCCGGTTGGCGCCAGGTCACCGAATATTTGCTGCAGAGAAAGTTCCAGAGTGGGTTCCATAACTATCTTGTCGCCGTGGGCCACAATGACCCGGCGCAACTCGGGCATCCTGCTCTGTTCGGCCTGCAGATATAGCGGTTCCACGTAAAGTAGAGAGTCTTTTACCGGTATCACCAACTGGTTGCCCCTGATTACCGAAGACCCGCGCTGGCTCCACAGCGTCAGTTGCTGCGAAATGTAAGTGTCCTGGTCGATGCGCGCTTCTATTTGCATGGGTCCGTAGACCAGTTCTTGCTTGGGAAACTCGTAAACCAGTAATTTCCCGTAGTTGGGTTCATCCGACCGGGCCGCCATCCAGCCAATCATGTTATTTTTGTTTTTTGGCGTGAAGGGCAATATCAGGACAAACTCGGGCTTGTCGCTGCCGGGCATTTTGATGATGGTGTAATAGGCCTCCATGTCTGCTTCTTCATCGTAATATTTCTCAGTGGGCAGGTTCCACTTGTCCTCCTGGTTATAAAGCATTTCCACGTTTGTCATATGATAAGTGGTATATTTGTTGGCTTGAACCATAAACAAGTCTATGGGGTAACGTATGTGCTTTTGCAGACTTTCCGGCATTTCGCTAAAAGGTTTGAACACCCCAGGGAAAATCTTTTCATAGGTTTGGATAATGGGGTCTTCGGGATCGACGTTATAATAGTCGACATGGCCGGTGTAGGCGTCAACCACCACTTTAACCGAGTTCCGGATGTAATTGTCCCTGCCGCCGAAAGGTTCGGAATACGGGAACATGTCGGACACCGTGTAAGCGTCCCACATCCAGTGCAATGAACCATCGCCGGCCACCACTATATAAGGGTCGCTGTCATACTTGAGGAAGGGAGCAAGTTTGGGCACCCTTTCCTTAATATTGCGGTAATACAGGATCTGGCTGTCTTTATTCAAGTCGGTGGCAAGCAATATTTTGTAGTCGGCCATGACAAAAGCAAACAACAGCTTACGTAAAAAACTGCCTGTGTTTACCCCGCTGTCCGCTTGATAGGTTGTGTGGGCGTTTGTATCGCCCATGGGATAGTCGAACTCCTTTGTATTGGTGTTTACTATCACGTAATTATCGGTCAGCTCGCCGAAATATATTTCCGGCCGGGTTACTTCCAGGTCCACGTTGGACACGGGCGGTATGTTCTTGATGAAAAACTCGGGCAGTCCTTCGGGAGACATACGGTTGACCGGGTTCATGGCTATACCGTAGCCGTGGGTGTATTTAAGACGCTGGTTAATCCATGTCTGGGCCGTTGGACCCAATTTTGACTGGTCCAGTTCCCTGGGCGACAGCATAACCTGCCTGTATTGGCCGTCAATCATATACCGATCGATATCAATATTTTTTAATTGGTAGTAGGGACGAATTTCCTGCAATTGGGCGTAGGTTTCCTGCAGCGGCCTCCAATCCCACAGCCTGATGTTGTTTATGGTCTCACGGTTTTCGTCAATATCCTGAGCGGTAAGTTTTTTGCCGGCAGGAAACGGCGCGGTTTCCACCTTGTCCAGGTTGTAGGCCATACGAGTAAACTCAATGGAATTGGCGATATAAGGCGTTTCTTTGTTCAACTCGTTGGGTTTGACAACCAGGCTTTGGATTGCCGACGGGTAAATGCCGCCCAATATGATGGACGCCAGGAACAGTGTGCCGATACCGTAAAGAATCAATTTAAACCGTCGTAAAAACAAGTTGATTAAAATTAAAATAGCTATTAGCAGCGCGATAACCAGCAGCACTTTATAAGCCAGCAGCCTGGCGTTGATGTCGGCATAGCCCGGCCCGAACACCACGCCGTTCTGGGAGTAAAGCAGCATGTATTGCTCGAGCTGGTAGCCCCAGGCCCGGGCCATGAAAAACAGCGCGGCCAGGAATGACAGATGCAGCCGGGCGGACAGGCTGTTAAAAACTTTGGCCAAGCCCTGGGGTCCGGTATCAGTAACGAAATACACCGCGGCCACCGCCAGGGCGGAAATGATAATAAACAGCGTAATTAGCTGGTAAATAAACTGGTAAAATGGCAACTGAAAAACGTATTTGCCCACATCGTTGTTGAAAATAGGGTCTGTAAAACCAAATGCGGTACTATTGAGGTACTTTTGCAGTATAACCCAGTCGCCGGTGACCGCCGTGCTGGCAAAAAAGGCCATTAAAAAACTGCCTGCCAGGTAAATAACGGTTAAAAGACGGGGCGTGATAACCTTGTTTAATGGAGTTTGATGAATAGTGATTACATCGTCGGATTCAGTGAATTGCTTGTTATTAAGCCGCTGCACCACAATTTTATGGGTCAGCATCAGGTTGGCAAAAATGAAAGCAAATGCCGTTACGCCAACCAGGAAGCGCAATCCCAATTCGGATAGCAAAATTGTTGTGAATACCTGGGCGTATCCGAGGGAATTAAACCACAGCCAGTCGGCGTATAAAGTGGTGCCCCACTTGGCCAACAGTACCACCGCAAATATAACGGCCACAATCACATAAGTTAGCCACTTGAGTCCTTTAGGCAAGTAATCTCCTCCCAATAACATAAGGAATCAGTAAGAATTAGAATATTAACTTAACAACAGCGCCTTGTTACATTGGTTTGGACACCTTTTGCAGCGTGTCGGATTCATACTTTATTTTTGCCTGACAAATCTGGCAAAAAGACGGTTCCTTCTTGGGTATGTCGTCGTCCAAGTAAGGGTTTTTATTTTCTTGCGCTACTTGGTCGGGATCGAACATCCTTCCGCACATAATGCATTTTTTATCAGAAATTTGAGCACCTCCATTTAACTGGCTAATTACCCTGAAAAAGTCTTGGCCGGGGGCTTGTTGTTCAAGTTGGGGACATTCCCCGTGTCCCAACCTAATAATAACGCCAAACCTCGCTACGCCAACGAGACGGTTTCATGGCCTTTCTTTCGGTCCCTTGCCCGGTGCTTCGGGGACCCTCGAACCGCCTTCCGCTTCCGGTTTTTTCAGTAGTAACCAGTTAAAAAATAT
>JAKSCU010000365.1 GCA_022360435.1 Bacillota bacterium | reverse complement strand
CGCATAAGGCGATGGTGTAGCAGTTGGTGCCGCCCCTGATTATCTTCAAAGCCATATTGGCGTAATGGCAGTGGACGCCTATAAAAATACAGACGTCTATTTTATTGTGCCAGATGGTCAAGTTGGGGTGGTTGGGATTGATCTCCACGGCGGGGTTAATCATGGGATACTTGGGACGGTAATCCGGCATGGGGATTATCTTGGCTCCCGCTGTCTCGGTCAATTCCTTCACCGCCGCGGCTTTTTCCGCCACCCCTTCCTTCCAGGCCCATAGAATAAGGGGGCCGGGGAAAAATACCGGGTTTTTGGCATTCATAATTTTTTCCGCAATCGTCCGCATCGCTTCCGCTTCCGGAACCACTTTGCCTTCCACCAACGCTTCCCCTTTTTCGGGCAGCACCACTCCCATTAAAGCGGCCGCCGGCGGCAGGTACCCTTCGGGTCCGGCTTGAACTTGGTACAAATTGGTTGACATTTACATTCCTCCCGATGTGATAATATAACACCCTCAGTTAATGACATACAGCTATTTGGTCTTTACCATTGAGTCCTCCACTATTTAACTAAGTACGGGAACATTCAGTCAATAATCGCATTGCTTACTATATATAAGTGCAATAACGGTTTAGAGCGGCTCACTCAAAATAATCTTCTCTGATGACTTTTACATCCACAACATGCACTATCATGACAAAACCCTTGTCAATCAGGGCCGCAAGACTTTGCAGTATGCGATCAGCCACCTCGGGACCGGTGATGCTTACAATTTCCAGGTTGCCGGATATTTCGCTCACACTGCCATAATTGTCCCTAACACCGCTTTTCCCTTTGCCGTAAATATCTTTATACACGGTAAATCCACTTACCCCGGAATCTTCCAACAGTTTAACAACCTTGTCGCGACAGGCCTTTTCCACAATGACGCTGATCCTTTTCTTGTCAAAAAGCTCCATTGAATAACTTCCCCCTCCATATAAATAGGTCCACCCTTTATAGAGGATGTTCCAAAAACCGCGCAAGATCCACGTCTAACTTTACTTTATCATATATCCTTGTATTATTTATGGCAAGGGGTACGGGTTGATGATGTTTTTCAGTTTCCTAACTAAAGAGCTTATTAAAGAAAATAGCCATACTATAGTAAAGTGGAATGCCCGCAATAAGGTTAAATGGCAGAGTAACGCCAATGGAGGCCCCCAGATACAGGGCCGGATTGGCTTTAGGCAAAGAAACGCGCATGGCCGCCGGAGCTACTATATAAGAACTGCTGGCGGCAAGGGTCCCCAAAAGAGTGGCGCCCCCCACGCTTAAACCGACAAAAACCCCTGTCAAAATACCCAGTAATCCATTTAACAAAGGCGTGATTATGCCAAAAAGTATAATAAATATACCCGCCCTTTTTAGTTCCCGCAATTTGCTTGCCGCAATCATACCCATTTCCAGCATAAACAAGCTTAAAATCCCCATGAACATATCTTTGTAAAAAAACTCCACCGACTCCATTCCTTTGGGTCCGCTCAGGTAGCCCACCACCATTGCTCCCAGCAGCAAAACAACGCTTTTGCTCAATACCACATTTTTTGCCACCTGGCCGAGAGAAACGTCCTTCCGCAAGGATTCGCCGGCGCTATTTTGTTTGGCCCAAAAGGCCAGCATCAACGCCACCACAATAGCCGGCACTTCCATTATCGCCGGCAAGCCGTTGATATAACCCTCGTAGTGCACTTGCATATTGGTTAAAAAGGCCGCGGCAGCCATAAATGTAACCACGCTGATAGAGCCATAGTGCCCGGCAATTGCCGCCGCGTCGTCGGACTTCAGCTTGCCTATGCGCCAAAGGATATAAAAAGAATAGATAGGAATAATTAGACCAAGGAAGATAGCGCCCAGGATAGTTAAAATAATTGAACTCATTCCAGCCTGGGCAATGGCTGCGCCTCCTTTAAATCCTATGGCGGTTAAAAGATAAATGGTGATAAAATCACTTACGCCGCCGGGGAATTCCACCCTGGCTTTAATCAAAGTTATCAGCAAGCCCAAGCCAAAGAAAAGCACTGCCGGCGACGTCAAGTTTACCAATGCCAGATCAGCCATGTTCCCCATGTTTTCTTGTCAACTCCCCCGCTTTGGAAATATACTTGCTCATTGGCTCATCCCAAAAATGTTTTCGCTATATCATCTGCATGGGCCGGACAATCCGTCTTGAAGATCAAGTGTCCCATCTTCCGTTTGGAATCAGGATTGCCACGTTTGCCATACAGGTGTATTTTTAGGTTTTCTGGAATATGTGGTATTTTTTCCAATATCTTGGGCAGATCTTTTCCCAGTATATTTATCATGACCGCGGAGGTCAGCAATTGCGTGGAACCCAAAGGCAGCCCGCAGACTGCGCGAATTAATTGTTCAAATTGAGAGGTATAGCATGCGTCCAAAGTGTAATGACCCGAATTGTGTGGCCGCGGGGCTATTTCGTTAACCAGCAAGCCCCCTGAAGTAACAAAAAACTCTACTGTCAACAGTCCCACTATTTGAAAAAAGTCGGCTATCCCCTTGGCAATTTCCACAGCCGCCGATTCCGCCTCCGCAGAGATGCGAGCCGGGACCACGGTCATGTGAAGAATATTCTCCCGATGCACGTTTTCCGCCACCGGATAAACCGCTATTTCCCCTGTTTCCCTTCTGCCCACTATTACCGAAATTTCATGGGTAAAAGTAATCATTTTCTCCAATACCCACGCACGGTTTTTTGATTGCACCAATGCGCATGCTTTGTTTAAATCCTGAGCATTTTTTAAAACAATTTGTCCCTTGCCATCGTATCCCCCCTCGGCTGTTTTCATCACGCCGGGGTATCCAAGTTCCGCCGCCGCTGCCTTTAAGTCTTCCGTGTTTCTGATAACAAAGAATTCGGCAACGGGAAAACCCGCGCTGCGCAATTGCCTTTTTTCCATAATGCGGTTCTGGGCCACAGCAAGAATATAACTTTTTTGAGGCAAATAGTGCCTTTTTTCCAGTTCCTCAACTACCCGCACATCGATGTTTTCAAACTCATATATCACCACGTCCGCTCTCTCGGCTAAACTTACCGCCGCCGCCACATCATCCAAAGGAGCGACAATCTGGTGGTCGGCAACCTGGCCGCAAGGACAACCGGGGGTGGGGTCCAGGCAGATAATGCCGTAGCCCATCTTTCTGCCTTCAATGGCTATCATTCTCCCCAATTGCCCGCCACCCAGAATACCGATAGTGGACCCTGGAAGAATTGCTCCGGCCGGCATTTTAAGACCATTCCTCAGCTTCCATAACCTGCCGGGCCACCATTTCCCGGCGAGCCGCCAGCTTCCCGGCAAGCTCTTCGTCATGCAAAGCCAGAATCTGCGCCGCTAAAAGCGCGGCGTTTTTTGCCCCGCCGGCGCCGACGGCCACAGTGGCCACCGGCACTCCGGCAGGCATCTGGACAATGGACAGCAGGGAGTCCAGGCCCTGAAGGTGCGCGGAAGGTACCGGCACACCAATAACGGGTAGCAAGGTTTTGGCGGCAACCATGCCCGGTAAGTGGGCCGCTCCCCCGGCCCCGGCAATAATCAGCTTAATTCCCCGCTTCGGTGCGCTTTCAGCAAAACTAAACAGCCAATCGGGAGTACGGTGGGCGGATACTATCTTTTTTTCGTAGGGGATAGCCAGTTCTTCCAAAATAAAAGCTGCTTCCTTCATTACCGGCCAGTCCGACTTGCTGCCCATGATAACCGAGATAAGCGGTTGCACTACTTCAGCCTCCTTGAGCATGGGGTTTTTTGTTACTATTTTTAGGATTTTTCTAAAAAATATTAAAATTAGCTTTTATCACATTACTTTAATCAAATAAAAAACCAACACCGGATACTTCAAAAGACCCGGTGCTGGATTGCCCCTAAACTGATAGCATTTACCCTTCAGAAAGCCTTCCAACTTTATTTTTTAAGCATTATTATGAATCTATATCCCGATCCATAACAAATATAAAAATCTGCTCGCCGGTCTTGGTACTTATGTCGGTATGTAAACTGACCACTTTGGCCAAAGTTATATCATTAATAATTTCTTCCAGCTCGGCACGTCCCTGCTCAACCAACTGCTGACACAACTTTTTAATCAAAGCCCTGCCTTCTATTTCTCTGGATAAAACCCGTTCAGCCTGTGACAACACTCCCCGCAAACTAACAATCACCATGTTGCGCAATATATCGGCTTTGGCTTCTTGAGGTCCCCGCCCCTTGTAATCCCTTTCCCACTGCACCATCGCCTTGGTTATCTCATCTTCTTTTTGGCCTTTTAAATAAACCACGGGAAACCCCCAAGGAACACCGAAATGGATTGCAGCAAAATTATAACTCAGACAGATAAATTTTGCAATATATATGTATAGACAAATATATTTTTACGGGCCAAACAAAAAACCCGTTAGCGCCGCGCGTCCTTCGGCAATCACCCAACCGCTCTCTATGTCGCCGGTTGCCCGGCCTGTCCCCGGGGGGCTTCCGGCCCAAAAAGCGCATCCACAAACTCGCCGGCGTTAAAAGGACGCAAGTCGTCAATCCCTTCGCCAACGCCAATCATTTTAACGGGAACGTCAAGCGTCTGTTTTACGGCCACAACAACGCCGCCCCGGGCGGTGCCGTCCAGTTTGGTCAGCGCCACACCGGTGACGCCCACCGCCTCTTTGAACAATTTAGCCTGGTTAATGGCGTTTTGCCCGGTGGTGGCGTCGATCACCAGCAACACTTCTTGCGGCGCGTCCCGCATTTCCCGCCCCAGGACCCGGTGAATTTTTTTTAATTCTTCCATCAGGTTGCTTTTGGTGTGCAAGCGGCCCGCCGTATCGACGATTAGCACGTCAATTTGCCTGGCCCGGGCGGCTTGCAGCGAATCGTAAGCCACGGCGGCCGGGTCGGCGCCTTCGTTGTGCTTAATTACATTTACCCCCACCCGCCGGCCCCATATTTCCAACTGGTCGATGGCCGCCGCCCGAAAGGTGTCGGCAGCGCCCAGCAACACGCTGTGGCCATTTTGCTTAAAATAATTGGCCAGCTTGCCGATGGTGGTGGTTTTGCCCACACCGTTCACGCCAACCACCATCACCACCGTTGGTTTATCTTCCCCCATATTTAGCGGGACTGTTTGGTCGCCCAGTATTTCCCGCATCTGTTCCTTCAGCAGCAACCTCAGCTCCCCGGCTTCGTTGATGCGGCGTTTTTTAACCTCGGCGCGCATTTTCTCCACCAGATCGAAGGCGGCTTCTATCCCCACGTCGGCCTGAAGCAAAGCTTCTTCCAGCTCTTCGTACAGGCTCTCATCAATTTGCCGGCGCCCGGTGACAATGGCGTCAACTTTTTCCACAAAGTTTATGCGCGTTTTATTCAGGCTTTCCTTGAGCTTATTAAACAACCCCATTATTCTACCCCCCGGCGCATATGCGCCAAAGCCATCCCGGCGGCTTGCTGTTCGGCTTCTTTTTTTGATCTGCCCCGGCCTTCGCCCAGTTTTTTATCCCGATGCCTGACCACCGCTGTGAACATTTTATCGTGATCCGGACCTTGCTCGTCAATAATCCGGTAAGCGACGGGTTCTGAAGAATCGCGCTGCAATATTTCTTGCAGTTCGGATTTGTTATCCTTCATGGCGTGGCCGGCCACCACGTCCTCAGTCACGTCGGCCCACTGATGCAGCGCCACGCGCCGGGCTTCCGCAAAACCTCCATCCAGGTAGATGGAACCCAAAACCGCTTCGAAGGCGTCGGCCAGCAGCGAGGGCCTGGTTCTGCCGCCGGACCGCTCCTCACCCTTGCCCAGCAGTATATAACGACCCAACTCCAGTTTCCCGGCCACTTTGGCCAGCGAGGGTTCGCATACCGTAAGCGCGCGCATTTTGGACAGCTCTCCTTCGGGTTTTTCAGAAAACCGCAGGTAATAGTGTTCGCTGACGATTAACTGCAAAACGGCGTCACCCAGAAACTCAAGGCGCTCGTTGTTATAATCTTCCCCGTCCCTGTTTTCATACGTGACAGAGCTGTGCACCAGCGCCCGGCGCAAAAGTGACCGGTCTTGCCAGGCGTATTCCAGGCGCTGCTGCAGTTTTTGCAGATTGGCCGCGTGTTTGTCCATGCCTTTAGCTGTTCCTTTCCGGGTTGAACTTTTCCAAAACCAGGGCGGCGTTATGACCGCCGAAACCGAAGGAATTGGTAAGCGCCACATGCACGGTGCGGCTAATGGCGGTGTTGGGCACATAGTCCAGGTCACACGCGGGGTCGGGTGTTTCCAGGTTGATAGTGGGGGGAATGAGCCCTTTGCCAATGGCCAGCACGCAAACCGCCGCTTCCAGGCCGCCGGCGGAACCCAGCAGGTGACCGGTCATCGACTTGGTGGAGCTGATGGCCACTTTATAAGCGTGTTCCCCAAACACTTCTTTTATCGCCAAAGTCTCCAGTTTGTCGTTCAACGGAGTGGAAGTGCCGTGAGCGTTAATGTAATCGACTTTTTCGGGGGCAACACCCGCGTCCGCCAGGGACATGAGCATGGCCCCGGCCGCCCCGGCCCCGTCGGGGTCGGGCTGAACAATGTGGTATGCGTCGCAGGAAGCCCCGTAACCGGTAACTTCAGCCTGTATGACGGCCCCGCGGGCCAGGGCGTGTTCCATTTCCTCCAACACCAGTATGACCGCTCCCTCGCCGATGACGAAGCCGTCCCTTGCCGCGTCAAAGGGCCGGCTGGCCCCGGCCGGATCCTGGTTACGGGTGGAAAGGGCTTTCATGGAACAAAAACCGGCTACCGCCAGCGGCGTAATGGGAGCCTCGGTGCCGCCGGTAATGACCAGATCGGCTTGGCCGCGCTGGATCAGCTTAAACGCGTCCCCGATGGCGTTGTTACTGGACGCGCAGGCGCTGGTGGTGGTAACGTTGAAACCGCGCAGTCCGTAATTGATGGCCACCTGACCCGAGCCCATATTGGAAATCATCATGGGTATGAAAAACGGGCTGACCCGGCCCGGGCCGCGCTCCATCAGCATGCGGTGCTGCTGTTCGAGTGTTTCTATGCCCCCCACGCCTGAACCCAGTATCACGCCGGCGCGGGCTGGGTTGATTGTTTCCAGGTCCAGTCCGGCATCCTCCACCGCCATGGCCGTCGCCGCCACGGCATACTGGGTAAACCGGTCCATCCGGCGCGCTTCCTTGCGATCGATAAACGCCCCGGGATCAAAATTTTTTACCTCGGCCGCTATTTTGCTGCTGTATCCCTCTGTATCAAAACGGGTAATCGGGCCGACGCCGCTTACGCCGCCGGTCAGGTTGGCCCAGAATTCCGCCAGGTTGTTTCCCACCGGTGTAACCACGCCCATACCCGTTACCACTGCTCTTTTTGACAAACCCGCACCTCCCAGGCGCAATAATACAGATATTTCAAAAAAACCCACCGGTAGGCCGGCGGGATTTTTGATTGTTTACTGACGCTCTTGAATGTACTTAACCGCTTCGCCCACCTTACGTATTTTTTCCGCATCCTCATCGGGGATTTGGAGGTCAAACTCTTCCTCCAGAGCCATCACCAGTTCCACAATATCCAGTGAATCGGCCCCCAGATCATCAACAAAGGACGCCTCGGGATTCACCTCTTCAGGGTCCACGCCAAGCTGTTCCACGATGATTTCTTTGATTTTATCATATAAAGCCGACATGTCGTTCACCTCCTTTACATTGTTTGCCCTTGCCTAAAAAAGATAATAATGAATTGACGCTACATAACCATGCCGCCGTCGACCACTATCACCTGGCCGGTTATGTATCCCGCCCCGGCGCCGGCAAGAAAAGCCACCACCGCAGCCACTTCATCGGGTTTTCCCAGCCGGCCCAGGGCCACGCGGCTCAAAAGCGAATCTTTGTTGTTTGCCGATAATTCCTCGGTCATATCGGTCTCTATGTAACCCGGAGCCACGGCATTGACGGTGATATTGCGGGAACCGATTTCCCGGGCCAGCGACTTGGTGAAACCGATGAGGCCGGCCTTGGCTGCCGCGTAATTGGCCTGCCCGGGATTCCCGGCCAGACCCACCACCGAACTGATATTGACGATGCGCCCCCATTTTGCTTTGAGCATGGGCCGCATCACCCCGCGGGCGCAGTTGTAAGCGCCCTTCAAATTGACGTCCATTACGGCGTCCCAATCGTCTTCACGCAGACGGGGCAGCAAATTGTCGCGGGTGATGCCGGCGTTGTTCACCAGGATGTCCAACCGCCCCATTTCATCCAGAATCTTTTTGATCATGGCGTCCACCTGTTCCTGCGCCGCCACGTCGGCTTTGACCGCCATTGCCCGAGCTCCGGCCTCGCGCACTTGTGTCGCCGTATCTTCCGCTGCCTCGGCGTTGCCGGAATAGTTTATTGCCAAATCCGCGCCCCGCCGGGCCAGTTCGATGGCCACGGCCCGCCCGATACCCCGGGAAGAGCCGGTGACCAGCGCCACCCTGCCTTTAAGGTCCAATTTACAAAACCTCCTTGAGACGGGCGATTATTTTTTCCGCCTCGGTCTCTCCCTGCAGGTTAATCATTGACGCCTGCTTGTTTATCTTTTTGATTAAACCCGTCAACACCTGGCCCGGGCCCACTTCCACGTAGACATTGTAGCCGTCGCCAAGCAGCCGGTGCACACACTGTTCCCACAACACCGCGCCCGACACCTGGCGTTCCAACGCGTCCCGCACTTGGGCGGCGGTGGTTACGTAACGGGCGTCAATGTTGGCCACCACGGGAATGGCCGGGTCTTGTACCTCTACCTTTTCCAGCTCCGAACTGAGCCTGCGGGCAGCCGAGGCCATCAGGGTGCTGTGAAAAGGAGCGCTCACCGGCAGCGGCACACAACGCCGGGCGCCCATTTCCCTGAAAATATCCATGGCCCGCTTCAGGGCGGCGGTTTCTCCGGCCACCACCTGTCCGGGGCAGTTGAAATTGGCGGCCTCCACCGTACCGGTTTCCAATGCCCGGCGGCACCCTTCCTCTATCTCCTCCCGGGTCAGCCCCAGCACCGCCATCATACCTCCCCGACCCAGGGGTACGGCCTCCTGCATGAACTGGCCGCGTAGCCGCACCAGCCGCACGGCGTCGCGAAACCGCAGCGCGCCGGCAGCCACCAAGGCCGAATATTCACCCAGGCTGTGCCCGGCCGCCGCGTCCGGGCGAACGCCGCCTCGTTTGAGCAATTCGTGCATGGCCATGCTCACAGTCAATATGGCGGGCTGGGCGTTGGCCGTTTTTTGCAACTCCTCTTCCGGCCCGTTAAAAATTAGTTCGGTCATGGAAAAGCCCAGCACATCGTCGGCAATTGCAAAAATGTCTCTGACAAAATCGTATCGGTCATAAAGGGATTTGCCCATCCCCACCTGCTGCGAGCCCTGTCCCGGAAAAACAAACACCATCATTTGTCTACATTCACCTTCCCGTTGCAAATGCTGCCGATTACATTTTCGGCCCCCGCCACCACATCCGCAATTATTTCCCGGGCTGGTTGCACCCCGTTGACCATGGCCGACACCTGCCCGGCCATCACCGAACCCATTTCAACGTCTCCCTCCACCATGGCCAGCTTGAGGCTGCCCATACCCAGTTTTTCAAACTCCTCGCCCGGAGCGCAGTTGTGCTCAAGCTCAATAAATTTTCTGGCCAGCTTGTTTTTCAGCACCCGTACCGGATGTCCGGTGCTCCTGCCGGTGACC
The DNA here is from genome assembly GCA_022360435.1 of Bacillota bacterium. Classification (GTDB taxonomy): domain Bacteria; phylum Bacillota; class Desulfotomaculia; order Desulfotomaculales; family Desulfallaceae; genus BRH-c8a. The sequence continues at coordinate 13,209 of JAKSCU010000365.1, read as the reverse complement.
ACGGTGTCCCGATCCCTGGCTTTAATCACCATTTCCTTGACCCGGGAGTGAACGATGCATTCGGTGGCGCACATAAATCTGGTACCCATCTGGATCCCTTCGGCGCCCAGCATTAACGCCGCGGCCATGCCGCGGCCATCGTAAACGCCCCCGGCGGCTACAACCGGTATTCCCACGGCGTCCACAATTTGCGGCACCAACGCCATAGTGGTCAATTCGCCTACATGCCCGCCGGATTCCATGCCCTCGGCGATCAGGGCGTCCACCCCGGTTCGTTCCAGCCGCTTGGCCAGCGCCACCGAGGACACCACGGGAATAACCTTGATTCCGGCCTCGTGCAGCATGTTTACGAATTTGCCGGGGTTGCCGGCGCCGGTGGTGACCACGGAAACCTTTTCTTCCACCAGCAACGCCAATATTTCCCCGGCATGGGGGGAAAGCAGCATCACGTTGACGCCAAAGGGTTTATCCGTAAGTGTTTTGGCTTGACGAACCTGTTCCTTGACCCAGCGGGGCGGCGCTTGACCCGAGCCGATAACGCCAAGCCCGCCGGCGTCGCTGACTGCGGCGGCCAGTTCCGCGGTGGAGACCCAGGCCATGCCGCCCTGCAGTATGGGATATTTTATACCCAGCAAATCAACAATGCGTGTTTTTATATCCCTTCCCTCCTTGTTTTACCGGCCATTGTTTGCTTTATAATCATACCACTTGATTAGCAAGCCAGCCCAGGTCAGGCCGGCTCCAAATCCAACCATTACCACGTTGTCCCCGTCTTTAATTTTACCGGCTTGCAAAGACTCCTCCAAAGCCAGCGGGATCGAGGCGGCGGAGGTGTTGCCGTACCGGTCAACGTTGACGGCCACCCGATCCATGGGCAGGTTCATTTTTTTGGCGGCGTGCTCAATAATGCGGGTATTTGCCTGGTGCGGGATTAAAAAATCAACGTCGGCGCCGGTCAGCCCGGCCCGGCGCAGCACCTCCCCGGCACTGTCCTCCATAGCCCTTACCGCGAATTTAAACACTTCCCTGCCGTTCATTTGGAGGTAATGCTGCCCCCGGGCCACAGTTTCCGTGCTGGCGGGAAACAGGGAACCGCCCGCGGGCAACTTTAACAAATCACCGCCGCTGCCGTCCGAACCCAGCGCCACCGACAGAATGCCCCTGTCATCCGGCGCTTTTGTCATTACCACGGAGCCGGCCCCGTCTCCGAACAGCACACAGGTGTTACGGTCCTTCCAGTTGAGAATCCTGGTCAGCACTTCCGAACCCGCCACCAGTACGTTGCGGGCCGTACCGGCGGCTATAAATTGAGATGCCACCGCCATGCCGTAAATAAAACCGGTACAGCCCGCCAGCAAATCAAAAGCGCCGGCGTTTTTGGCGCCCAGCTTGTCCTGCAGCAAGCACGCCGAGGCCGGGAAAAGCATGTCCGGAGTATTGGTGGCCATAATCACCAGGTCCAGTTCATCAGGCCCGACCCCCGCATTAGCCAGCGCCCGCCGGGAAGCATGCAGAGCCAGGTCCGATGCGGCTTCATCATCGGCGGCCACCCGCCGTTCGCAAATCCCGGTGCGGGAGCGAATCCACTGGTCACTGGTGTCAACTATTTCCTGCAATTGCAAATTAGTCAATACACGTTCCGGCACGTAGGTTCCCACACCCGCGATACCGACCCGGCTTTTCTCACTGTTCATCGGCACAGCCCACCTCTCTTGCCGGGTCGTATAGACAGGCGCCGATGGACTTGATTAATCCTGTCTCCACCGATTCCCGGGCACAGCCAAGGGCGTTTTTAATGGCCAGGGAGTTTGAACTGCCGTGACACACTATGGCCACCCCGTTGATCCCCAGCAGCGGCGCCCCGCCGTACTCCGAGTAGTCCAAACGTTTTTTCAGGTTTTTTAAAGACGGCAGCGCCAGCGCGGCGCCTATTTTGGTCAGGCTGTTTTGCTGCATTTCCTTTTTAATCATTTTCATTAAAACATCCACCAAACCCTCGCTTGTTTTTAAAACAATGTTGCCGATAAACCCGTCGCACACCACCACGTCCACGGTGCCCTGGAATATGTCCCGGCCTTCGATATTGCCGTAAAAATTTATACCGGCGCCGGAAAGCATAACATAAGTATCCTGAGTTAATTCATTGCCCTTGGTGCTTTCTTCGCCCACATTGAGTAATCCCACCCGGGGCTTTTCCACACCCAGCACTTTTTTCGCATACAGGGAACCCATAAAGGCAAACTGCAGCAGGTTTTTGGCCTTGCAGTCAACATTGGCTCCCACGTCCAGCAATATGACGGCCCCTCTCTCGGTGGGCAGCACACTGGCGATGGCGGGCCGGTCAATGCCCTTGATGCGGCCCAGTCTCAGCAGGGAGGCGGCCATGGTGGCGCCGGTACTGCCGGCGGAAACCATGGCCATGGCTTCGCCGCTGCGCACCAGTTCGGCGGCCATCACCACCGAAGAGTTTTTCTTGCGCCGCACGGCTGTGGCCGGCGCCTCATCCATACGGATCACTTCCGGGGCGTGTAAAATTTCCAATCCCTTACATGGCCCCAGCAACTCAACTTCCCGCTGCAAGACGTCCTGATCGCCCACAAGAATTACCTTCAGCCCGATTTCCCGGCAGGTTTCCCATGCGCCCAGCACAATCTCCCGGGGCGCGTGGTCTCCGCCCATAGCGTCAAGGGCTATTCTCAAGGTTTTTGACCTCCTCGGAAAGATCAAATACCAAAAACTTGCCTTTAAATACTATTTCATCCCTAACCAGGGATGTTACCCTTACCATGTATTTATTGCCTTTTTTTGCTGTGATAACCGCCCCGGCCACCACTTTTTCACCCTGAAAAACCGGGCGTTTAAAGCTAATTTTGGCCGTGCCGGTAAGGGCGACGTCGGTATCGATCAATCCCACGGCCAGCGTGTTGGCCTGGGCAAAAAGGTATTTACCGTTCAGCACCCTGGTTTTTTGCAGTGTCATTTCACCGGTTACTTCCAGCGCAGACATGCCTCTTTGCCCGACCACCAGATCCACCAATTCGCCCACCAGCTCGCTGCCGGCTATGGCCCTTAATTCCTGGTATGCTTCACGGGCCATTTTTTTGACCCGGACCCGCATTTCCGGAATATCCAGTTCGGTCCTGTCCAACCTTACCGTCTGGATGCTTACCCCAAGGATCCCCGCCAGGTCGTCGTCGGTTAAAAAGGGATTGTTCTTGAGATGGCGCATCAGACGATTATGCCTGTCCGATTTAATCGGGTTCATTAAAAACCATCTCTTCTCTTAGTGCGCCCGGCATATTAGCACCTGGTACTAAGCTAGAGTATACCTCAGGTGGGAAAAAAAAGCAACCATCTGAGGCATGAAAAAACCCCCATGCTCGAATGTCTCTAAATATATGTTCTTTGCCCTTGCCATAGGCACACTTTCTCACTTCACCCTTCACTCGCCATAACACTTTCCTAAAAATATAAAAAATAAGCCCTTTAGCGAGCTTATTTTTCTAAGAGCACAAAAAGCATACATAATTAGCGTCATATGCAATATTCGCCAGACAAAATGTTTACGCTTTATTAACCGCCACAGCTTCCCTTCCCTTGTAGTATCCACATTCGGAGCAAACTCTGTGTGGTACCGTCAAAGCTTGGCACTGCGGGCAGTGCACCAGCTTGGGGGCTTCGATTTTCCAATGCGCTCTGCGCTGCCGTTTGCGTTGTTTGGACATTTTTCTCTTGGGTACTCCCATTTATTACACCCCCTAACTTACCAGGACTCACTTTAACAAATCTTTTAATTTGGCCAGCCGCGGGTCCAAGTCGTCCCGGGAACACGCGCACTTTTCCTTGTTCAAATCCTTGCCGCATACCTCGCAAAGGCCGACGCAGTCATCGCGGCACAAAAACCGCATGGGCAGGTTTAATAAAATGTTTTGCACCACTTCCGGTGTAATATCTATCTGGTCACCGGTGTACGGTATCCAGTCCAATTCCCCGGCGCCCATTTTATGCAGGTTACGGTCATAATAAATTTCCTGGAAAACTATTTCCTGGGGATGCGCAAAGCTTTCCAGACAGCGGTTGCACTGTACCCGCAGGTCGACTTTGATCATTCCTTCCACGGTAATGGCGGTTCCGGCATTGGTGGCGGAAAGCCGGTATTCGACTTCGCGCAACGGCTGGATGCCGTCTTCCCCCGCCGGCAAGGCGGGCAATTCTTCAGTAAAAAATAAGCTAATGCGTTTTCCCTTGTATTTTTTTAACTTTTCCACTTGGATTAAGGGCATGTAAAACCCTCCAGCACTTATCAACAGGTAAAATTATATTAATATGCAGTCTTGTTGTCAAGAAAGCCGCGCGCTTTAACCGCCGCTGCTTCATTCCTCGCCCCAATTGCCTGTAATGTTGTCCCATATTGCCAAATATATTTTAACTGACTGCTTGCGCGAGGAGGTTATCATCAATTGCCTGTTGTTTCCCGCCGGCACTTTAAGGTGCTGTGGGCGGCTGGGGCCGTCTTTTTTATAGCGCTTATGGTAACCCATCCGCGGGCGGTTTTCGAAGGGGCTTCAGCGGGTGTGCAAACCTGGTGGAACATTGTATTACCGGCGCTGCTGCCTTTTTTTATCGCTTCGGAATTGCTGATGAGTTTCGGTGTGGTCCATTTCATGGGCGTATTGCTGCAACCGGTGATGCGCCCGCTGTTTAACGTGCCCGGCCCGGGCTCCTTTGTCGTGGCGGTGGGTTTCACCAGCGGTTATCCCATCGGCGCCATGCTCACGTCCAAGCTTCGCTCCCGGGGCATGCTCTCAAGGGTGGAGGCCGAGCGCCTGGTTTCATTCACCAACAATTCCAGCCCGCTTTTCATGCTGGTGGCCGTGGCCGTGGGTATGTTCAACATGCCCTCGTTGGGGTATCTGATTGCCGGGAGCCATTACCTGGGCAACCTGACAATGGGACTGCTCCTTCGCTTTTATCGATACCGGGACTCTTTTCATATCTCCGGAACCCCATGGCGCGGGAACCTGATTGTCGCCGCCTGCGGGGAAATGGCCCGGGTGATGAAAGCCGAACAGCGTCCCTTGAGCCAAATTGTAAGTGATGCGGTCAAGAATTCGGTGACCAACCTTTTGAATATCGGCGGGTTTATTATTTTATTCGCCGTTATTATTAAACTATTGGATAGTTTGGGTTTTATAAATTTTTTGGCCTCGGTAATGGCAGCCGTTCTGGTCCCCCTTGGATTCGCCCCGGAAACTATGGCGGCCCTGGCAACCGGTCTATTTGAGATGACCCTGGGGACACGGGCGGCCGCCGAATCAACGGCGCCTTTGCTGCAGCAACTCACAGCCGTGGCAATGATCCTGGCCTGGAGCGGCTTATCCATACAAGCCCAGGTGGCCGCCATGGTTTCCGGCACCGACATAAGGTTGACGCCTTTTGTTTTAACCCGGATTTGCCATGCCGGGTTAGCATCAATGTATACCATTTTATTATTTCCGCTTTTGAATATCCACAGCAAGCCGGTCCTGTCGCCGGAAGCGGCGCATACCGGCAATCTTTTTAGTCATCCTTTTTATTTTGATTATCTGCAGGTCTCCGGGTCAATTCTATTGTTCTTTATACTGGCGCCGCTATTGTTGTATTTTTTTACCCTGGCTGCCGCTTTTGTCACCGGGAGGCGACATTGATTGTTAACTTTTCAGACAGACGGTATGTAGTTGACCAAAGTTACTTGTTAAATTTCATTTCCTGTAACTCAGATCGTCCTTCATCAATTTGCTTAACTATCTTTTGCAGGCGGTCGTCCAATTCGGCCAATATCTCGTCGGCATAATCCCGGGCGCCCAGCTTGATCTGACGGGCCACTTCTTCAGCCTGTTCCTGGATCTGCCCGGCCATTTCCTGGGCCTTGCGGTTAATCTCCGATTCATCGGCTTTCCGCTCCAACTGCTTTTCCGCGTCCTCAATTATACGCATGGCTTCCCGCTTGGAATCGGTGATCACTTTTTCCCGTTCCTGAATTACCCACTTGGCCTGGCGCAGTTCTTCGGGTATGGATGTCCTGATCCGATCCAGGTAATCCAGCAACCTGTCTTCGTCCACCAAAACCCGTTTGGTCATTGGAACCTTGGGGCAACTCTCTATTAATTCTTCCATCTCGTTAATTATATTAAATAATTCCAAAGCGGTTCAACCTCCCATACTTAATTGAATTTGTCCCGCAATCTTTCTTGCACCAGCGGCGGCACAAGATCCTTGACACAGCCGCCAAAAGAGGCCACCTCCTTGACGGCGCTGGAGCTGATAAAAGAACACTCGGCCCTGGTCATAAGGAAAATGGTTTCCACCGCGCTCTGCAGTTTCTTATTGGTCAAAGCCATCATAAATTCGTTTTCAAAGTCCGATATGGCCCGAAGGCCCCTGATAATAGCCTGGGCTTTATTGGCGCAGGCATAATTTACAGTTAAACCCCTGTAAGAATCAATACTTACATTTGTTAAACCCCGTGTTACCTCATACAACATTTCCAATCTTTCCTCAACGGTAAACAGCTGGTTTTTGCCCGGGTTTAACGAAACCGCAACGATTAACTTTTCAAAAAGAGTGGCCGCCCGTTCAATAATATCAAGATGCCCGTTTGTAACGGGGTCAAAACTGCCGGGATAGATGGCTATACGCAAAATTAGTCCTCCCCCATGCTTGCTTTAAAAAATGATAATGCCGTATCCCCATATTTCTCACGTCTACAAAAGGAGAAAACACCAACTTGTGCGGGTAATTCCTCTTTTGCACACGTTTCTATAATTACCAGGGCATTATCCCGCCATATTCTGTGCCTGGCTAAATTATTCAACACCATGGTTGCCAGTCCCTGCCGGTAAGGGGGATCGGCAAAAATTATGTCATAGTTTTCACCACGTCCGACCAACCTGCCCAGGGCGGTTTCCACATCACACCGCATGATTTCCGCTCTTGCCGACAGCGCGGCCAGTTCTATATTCTCCTTCAACAACCGCGCCACCCGCGGTTCCTGTTCCACAAACAAGACTTTGTCGGCGCCGCGGCTCAGGGCTTCAATGCCCACGCCGCCGGTGCCGGCGAACAGGTCGGCAAACCGGCTGTGGGGTACTTTGTCCCCCAGGATATTGAATAGAGACTCCTTAACCCGGTCGGCCGTCGGCCTTACCGGCAGTTTGCCCGGAGACTTGAGGCGCCTTTTTTTGGCCTTGCCGGCAATAATACGCATAAACCAGGCCTTTCTAATTATTACGCCATTATCAGCCATTATTATAACATAAATGATATAAAAAATGAATTTATGCCGCCGCATTCGCTTGGCTTTGCGTATTCCTTCTTTTAACTTGTATATTAATGCCTCAACGTGTAAATATATAAAACAATCTGATTTTTACCGTTTAATAATAGTTGCCCGGAGGAAAATATATTGGACAGCGAATTTTTAAAAAGTCAAGGTATTTCACTGGACCTGGCCCTGGAAGCCAGGGAAATAATCCGGGGTGAAACCGGTCGTGAGATACCCGGCGTGCGGGTGGACAAAGAAACCTACAGCCACGCCGTAGTAACCACGGTGCACATAGAGGATGAAGCCGCGCAGGCGGTAATGGGCAAACCTGTGGGCAAGTACATAACCATAGAAGCGCCGGTAATCAGGGAGAACAATCCCGAAGCCCACCGGGAAGTGGCCGAAGTGCTGGCGGCCCAGTTGAAAAAGATGGCCCAGCTTTCCATGGAGTCAAATACTCTGGTGGTGGGTCTGGGCAACTGGTACGCCACGCCGGATGCGCTGGGTCCCAAAGTGGTGGGCAAATGCCTGGTCACCAGACACCTGTTCAAATACGCGCCACAGGAACTGCAGGGAGGCATGCGGCCGGTCAGCGCGCTGGCCCCGGGTGTTTTGGGCATCACCGGCATTGAAACCGCCGAGATTATCAAAGGTGTGGTGGAAAGAATACAACCCGAGCTGATCATTGCCATTGATTCACTGGCTGCCCGGGGCGTAGACCGGATAGCCACCACCATCCAGCTTGCCGATACCGGAATTAATCCCGGTTCAGGCATCGGCAACAAACGCGCCGGTATCAACAAGGAAACCATGGGCGTCAAGGTGGTGGCCATCGGTGTGCCCACCGTGGCTCACGCCGCGGTGATTGCCCAGGACGCCATAGAAAAATACATTCAAAGTACCGGTGGCAGGCCGGGAGACGCCAGCGCCGCAATCAACAATGTTCTCCAGCCGTTCGGCGGTAATCTCACCGTTACGCCAAAGGAAATAGATACTTTAATTGAAGATACCGCCCACATTATTTCCGGCGGGTTGTCCATTGCCCTGCACCCCGGCATCAACCCGGATGATTATGCTTACTATATGCATTAGAAAAAAAGCAAAACAAGCGGTTTATGAACCGCTTGTCGGCTTTTCTTCCGGCGGGCAGCCATGGTGCCACGCTTGCTTCGACCGGCTGCCCGGCAGAAAGAGTATTAAACACTTACCTTAAGGGGTAACATTTTGATTGGTTACCTGCGGGGTAGCGGGCTTCTGGCCTTGAGCCAGGCTCTGTTCGTAGGCGGCGACCATTTTCTTGACCATGTTGCCGCCTATGGCCCCGTTAACCCGGGAGGGAAGATCCCCCATGTAACCGCTCTGGGGCACTGAAATACCCAGTTCTTGGGCGGTTTCCCACTTAAACTGCTCCAGTCCCGGCGAGGGGTACAGCTTGCGGTTGCTGTTTTGCCCTGTTCCCATTCTTTTTTCACCTCCTCTGCTGTCAGCTTGAAACTAGTATTGGATTTTTCCAAAGTTATTATGTAGGTACATTTTTCACGACTTGGATTGGAAAAAAACGTCTTGTAGTGCTACTCTTAAAAAATACTTTTATAATATATTTCACAAGGCAAAGGGTTGTTGGCATTTATGTCGTATTATGCTTATATATAAAATATTTGTCATTAACTGGTCAGGAGATTGTTATTATCATAATTTAAGGGACACCTTACTAAATTATTGAAAAGCATTGAGCGGAGAAATTGTTAGAGTGGTCTATACAACCACAGAAGCTTGTAACAAAAAAAGGCTAGGAAAGAAAAGACAAAGAATCAACTGATAATTAAATATAGTGTCCCCGTAATTATAACGAAAAAATTTTGATGGGGTACTAATAAATTGATGGAACAGCTTAACTTTATTAATATTTGGTACTGGTGGCTATTTATAACTATACAAATTATATTTCACGCTTTTTCCTTGATATTATTATTTAAAAAAACAGCACATAAGTTATTGCTACTATTTTTCGGGTTTTTAGTTCCAACATTTATGGTGGCAGCACAGATTATTTTTATATCTTTTAGCGCATTTTTAATTTCTGCTTTCTTATATTTAACAGTTTACTTTATAGCAATTTTAAAATTGCTAATCACCTTAGATAAAAGATTGAGCCTGTCAAGCAAAGCAGATGATGAATAAACTTATTTCAAAGTCAATGAACTTGCTATTATTTTTGCTTTTATCTATTGCGCCATTGCCTATGGATATTTTTTACACTCGAACAACCGTCCCCTTGGCTTTAATAAACTTTTAATTACAATGTAGTGTTAGCGCCGGTAAGCTATTTGCGTTACTCATAGTGCGTCCAAAGCCTTAATATCCTAACACAATGCCTGTCCTTGTCCACCGTATAAACAAGACGGTGTTTGATGCTTATCCGTCGGGAGTATGCGCCTTTTAGGTCTCCAACCGACTTTTCGTACGGCGGTTGATTTTGAAAAGGATTGTTTTTTAATACTTCAAGCAGTTTAATAACCGCATCCTTTAATCCTGCCTGCTTGATCAGTTCAACATCTTTTACCGCACGCTTGGTAAACTCAATCTCCCACATTACCATTCAATCTCTTCAGCTTTTACACACTGATCCGGGGCTTCCTTTATTCCTTCGATAATGGATTCCCTCATTCCGGGCACGCTTAAAAGGTAAAGGGTTTCCTGGATAGCCCTGTAATCCTCCTCCGAAATGATAACAACATTGCCTTTTTTCGAGGTCACCATGATAGGTTCGTGATTATTTACGGCATCCTCGATTAGACGGAAAAAGTTTTGCCGCGCTTCGGAAGCGTTGATTAGCATTTGAATCCCACCTTTATTCATACTATTGTACAATATATTGTACAATAGTATGAGAAAATATCAACACTAAAAAAATAAAACGTGGGTAAACCGCTGGCCCACGACGCACATATCAATTACTCATAATAAAGCTAAAAAATAACGGGCTTTTTATAAAGCCCGTTATTGCTTGTAGTACGCCAGCATGAGCATTTTCTCTATGTGCAAGCCCCGAACAGGGGCTGGCGAGCGCCTACCGTTAGCCAAAGACAAGGAGCCTGTCTTATATTTAGGTATTTTTTAAGTACAATTATGAGACAATTCTCCACCCATGCGCTTTGGTGCGTCTTTCCCAGAAGCGATTATATAGGCCGTTTTTATCAAGCAGCTCTTGATGTGTTCCATGCTCCATCAATGCACCGTTATCCAAAACTAAAATCTTATCCGCAGACTTAATTGTAGATAAACGGTGTGCAATAACCACCAGCGTCTTATTTTTTATCAGTTCTGTTATCGCTTCTTGAATAAATTTCTCGTTTTGGGGATCTAAACTTGCTGTTGCTTCGTCAAGCAGAACAATAGGTGCATTTTTTAGTATAGCACGGGCAATAGAAATGCGTTGTTTTTCACCGCCTGATAAAGTATCTCCCCCTTCTCCTATTATTGTGTTATAACCATCTTTAAGGTTTAAGATAAACTCATGGCATCTAGCTTTTTTCGCTGCCGCAATCACCTCATCCTCGGTTGCGTCGGGTTTACCGAATTTAATGTTGTTTAATATTGTATCGTTAAACAAATATACTTTTTGAAATACCATGCTTATGTTTTTCAGCAGGTGATCTACCGACATATCCTTAACATCAACACCGCCGATTTTAATACTGCCGCTCTGCACATCCCAAAATCTTGCGATTAATTTCGTTATAGTTGTTTTGCCGCTGCCCGACTGCCCTACAAGCGCTGTCATGCTTTTTTCCGGTATGGTAAAACTGGCATTTTTAATTACATTGTTCTTTTCATAAGCAAAAGATACATTTTCAAAGGCTATATCGTATGAGTCAATTGTTTTAACATCCTCTTCTTCTCGTAATTGTTCTAAATCTTTTATAGCTTCATAGCGATCCAGTGATGCGTCCAATATACGAATAACCGTAGCAGCTACCACAACTGCACGTGCCGGCAGGAACATCATGAAAACATAAATAAACAGCATAAATAATGACGCTATACCCAAGGAGGCTTGCAGTGCAAAAACAGCTCCGAAAAAAATCAGCAAAGAGACGCCAATATCAAAAACATAACCGTACTTACTAATAGATGGTAAGATTTGTTTTTCTAAATCAAGTGCATTCTCACAAGCGGTATCGATGGTATCGTGCAGCCTTTTTGCTTTTTCACCCGTCATGTTATAAGCCTTGATGACCGACATTCCCTGAATGTACTCCAATGACGCTTGAATCAGTTTCCCCTGCGTCTCCTGTCTGCGTTTTCCCAAATTTTTGCCTAATGCTTGATTTTTATTTAAAAATATAACAGCAAATACAGTTACCAACGCCAATATGATCGCTAAACGCCAATCTATTACCAGCATAAATAAAAACGCAACGATGATACTCAAAAAGCCATTTAAAACCACATCCAGCATTTTAAATGAATGATTTTCAATAAATGTAAGATCGGTTGTTACAACTGCCGACATTTCTCCGACATTTTTTTCACTAAAAGCTCCCATGGGCAATCGCTTTAGATGATTACCCATACTAATTCGTTCATCTGCCACAGTCTCAAATCCCGAAAGGCTGGCAAATTTAAAAACAAGGGAATGAAATATATATTGCAATATCAGGCCTACTATTACAATAGACAGCGTAAACCATAAATCAATTATTTTTAGTTCGCCAAATTTCTCAGGCGTTATTATTTTAAACAGGATAAATAGAATTCCGGCAACCGGCAAAGCAGTAAAGATTCGTGCCAGAAAACTAAACAAATATGATAACTTTATCCTTGGCGCTCTATCTTTTGAAAGCTCTAATATACGCTTGAATATGCTAAGCATTTCCATTAACCTCCTTGGTTTTAAGATCCCAGCTCATCGCTTCCAGATGTATTCCCCACATTATTTTATATTTAAGACAACGAGCAAGCAGTTTTTCATGCGTTCCCTGATCTACAATTCTCCCCTCATCTACCACAATAATATTGTCTGCATTAACAACTGTAGAAAGCCGGTGAGCAATAACAATGACCGTTTTCCCTTTAATTAATTGGTTAATTGATTGCTGAATTTTATCTTCATTTTCAGGATCTGTGAATGCAGTTGCTTCATCAAGTATGACAATAGGCGCATTCTTTAACAGTGCCCGAGCAATGGACAGCCGCTGCTTTTGTCCGCCGCTAAAACGATCTCCGGCGTCACCGGCGTTTGTTTCGTATCCTTTGTCGGTTTCTTTAATAAACTCATCACAAACAGCGTTTTTGGCGGCGAGTTTTATTTCTTCTTCCGTTGCGTCTGGTTTGCCCATGCGGATATTTTCCAAGATTGAAGTGTTAAACAGATATGCGTCCTGTGATACATAGCTTATTAAATCCATCAATGTTTCAAAGGGAATTTTTGAAGTGTCAACTCCCCCCAGCGTAATGGTTCCGGTATCAATATCCCAAAAACGTGCGATGAGTTTCGCGATTGTTGATTTCCCCGAGCCTGAAGGACCAACCAGCGCGGTGACCGTGTTTGGTTTGCATGTAAACGACACATCTTTTAATACATCAAGGTCTTCATACGCAAATGATACATTATTAAATGCAATGCTGTAATCTGTTGGTTTAGTCATTTGACTATGAAGCTCCAACTCTTTTTCATTGAGCAACTGGTTAATTGCTTTTTCATTTACAGTCAGTAAGGCAATATTGTCAAAAAAGTTTGTTAGTCGAATAAGCGGATCGGCAAAACCCAAAGCTAACAGCATGCATAGAATATAGTTGCTCAATGTTATGGTGCCGTTTAGAAAGAACATACCACCAAAGGGAAGCACAAAAATAATGGATGCAGGCAACAGCACCAAGTATGCTATTGAATACTTCCGCGT
>JAKSCU010000041.1 GCA_022360435.1 Bacillota bacterium | reverse complement strand
CCGGGGACATTGTGGTCACCCAGGATTGGGGGCTGGCCGCCCTGGTGCTGGGCAAGGGCGCGGCAGCCATATCCCCCGGGGGCAAAATCTTCCGTCAGGAAACCATAGGCTTTTTACTGGAGGAACGGGAAATTAAGGCCAGGCTGCGCCGGGGCGGCGGGCGCACCCGGGGACCCCGCCGGCGCACAGCCGAAGACGACGAACGTTTTGCCGCCGCGCTGCGCAGGATCATCCAACAGCAATCAACAACGCCCCAAAATTAAAAAGGCGCGCTTATTCAGTTCCCACTGCGTGCGCTTTTTAATACTTTTGTCCTTTGCTCTTGCCATATATATGGCAAGGTATAATTTATTAAAGTGCAAAAAAAACGCACTAATTCGGTTCCCCTTGCGTGCGCTTTTTGACTTTTTTCCTGCCAATTCGGCCATTAAACATGGCCGGAGTTAATTTCTTAAAAGTATAAAGCGTCCATAATTTGCTTTTTATGCGCCAGGAACCCGGACGTGGTGACGTCCGCCAACCGGCGCGGCCTGGGCAAATGAACTTGCAGGTGCAGGGCCACCCGGGCGGGCCGTTGTGTCAGCACATACACCCGGTCCGACAGAAAAATAGCTTCGTCTATGTCATGGGTGACGAAAAAAACCGCCGGGCCGAACCGCGCCCAAATTTCCAACAGCCACTGCTGCATTTTGGCCCTGGTTAAGGCATCCAGCGCGCCGAAGGGCTCGTCCAGGAGCAGGACCCGCCGCCGGGCCAGCACGGTCCGCATCAAGGCGGCCCGCTGGCGCATGCCGCCGGAAAGATCGGCGGGGTAGCTGTTCTCGAACCCGGCCAGCCCAAACAGTTCCATCAACTCTTGAGCCTCGCGCTTTACCACCTTGGGGTCTTCGCCACCCACCTCCCTGGCCAGCACCACGTTGCCCAACACCGTGCGCCAGGGCAGCAGCAGGTCCTTCTGGGGCATGTAGGCAACCACGTCCCCCGCCCCGGCGCTGTTCCCCCCGTCCAGCACCACCCGGCCCCGGTCCGGGGCCGTCAAACCGCAAATAATGCTGAAAAGGGTGCTCTTGCCGCACCCGCTGGGGCCGATCAAGCTGACGAACTCCCCTTCCCCCACCTGCACCGAAACCCCGTCAAGAACGGGCAGCGGCGCACCGCCCACCCAATATGATTTGGCTATGTCCTCGAGTATAATCATGGTCATGGTTTTTCTCGCGCCTTTTTAGCGGTTATTGGGGCAAAAAATCATTGGTGAAGGCCTTTTCGGTATCAATCATCTCGGGAAGCAATCCCCGGTCGTACATCCAGCGGGCGTAATTCTCCCATACTTCGGCCCGCTGCACGCCCCAGCGCGGCGCGTCGTCCCGGTAGCGGGGACTCAGGTAAGCCTGGCTGGCCAGCAGCAATTCCTCGCCGGTTTCCGGAGTATGCTTTAACAGAATGCGCGCCGCTTCCTCGGGGTGCTCAATGGCAAATTCGTAACCCCTGGCGGTGGCCCGCAGGAATTTGCGCACCAGCTCGGGGTCCCGCTCAATTAATTTTTCGCCGGCAGTTAGCACCGGCGTGTAGAAATCCAGGACCGGTTCCAATTGGCGCAACTCCAGGAAATTCAACTCCATGCCCCTCAATTCGGCCTCTACGCCGGTCCACCCGTAATAAATCCAGGCAAAGTCTATTTCCCGTTCAACTGCGGCAAAAAAGTCGGTGGCGCCTATGTTAATCATCTCCACCTGGTTAAAATCACCGCCGTCACCTTCCATAACGGCTTCCAGCATGGCGTCCTCGGTGGGAGAACCCCACCCGCCGTAACGCTTGCCCTCCATTTGGCGGGGCCTGTCAATGCCTTTTTCCTTGGGGGATGCGAACCCCGATGTGTTGTGCTGAATTACGGCGGCCACGGACACCACCGGCACTTGGTTGGCCCTGGCCTGGGTTACGTCTTCCTGGTAACCCACCCCGAAGTGAGCCTGCCCGGAAGCCACCACTTGGGCGGTGGCGCCGCCCTGGCCGGGTTCTATTATTTCCACCTGCAATCCTTCACCGGTATACCAGCCCTTGTCCAGGGCCACGAACAGGCCGGTGTGGTTGGTGTTGGGCACCCAGTCTAGCATTACGGTCACCGGCCGGGGTTCCTGATTTTCGGGGCCGGGGGTTTTACCGCCGCCGGCGCATCCCGCCAGCAACAAAACGGCGGGCAATAGCACAAACATTATTCTCGGGAACATATCACTTGCTCCTTTCATTGTAAAACCACGGTATGGCCAACCGGGACGCCAGTTCAATCAAAGCGAAAAGCAGCAGGCTGATTAAAGAAATGACAATGATGGCGGCAAAAACACTGTCGGCCTTGTAAGCTTGCGTAGCCCGGGTCATAAACACCCCGAGCCCGCTGCCGGCCCCCAGCCATTCGCCGATGACGGCTCCCATCACCGCATAGGTGGCCGCTATTTTCAGCCCGGCAAAGAATGACGGCATGGCGGCGGGAAGCCGGACCAGCCTGATGATCTGCCAGCGGGAAGAGCCCATTACCCGCAGCAGGTTGACCATGTCGGGATCCGCAGCCCGCATGCCTTCCACCATACTTACGGCCACCGGAAAGAAACAGATCAGGGTCACCACCACCACCTTGGGTAAAATGCCGAAGCCGAACCAGATGACCAGCAGCGGGGCGACGGTGATGATGGGAACAGTCTGGGAAACCACCAGCAGAGGGTACAAACCCTGCCGGGCCCGGGGGGACAGCCCCATCACCACCGCCAGGACCAGCGCCAACAGGACGGCGGCGGCCAGCCCGGTCAACGCCGCCAAAACCGTGTTGCGGGAGTGATCCAGCAGCAGCGGCAGCACCTCCACCAGAGTGGTCAACACCCGGCTGGGCGGCGGAAGAAACCAGGCCGGCATGCCGCTGACGCCCACCCCTACCTCCCAGACGGCCAGCAGGGCCAACAGCAATACCGGGGGCAACCATGGTAAACGACGTATCATTAGGTTCATAGACTGTACTTGCCCACTTTTTCCTCCATGGTTACGCCGCCGGGGGCATAATCAATCTTGACCAACGTCATCACCCGGACGGCGCCGGCCTCGACGCAAGCCTGCCGGGCTTCTTTGACTATCTCCAGCAAACCGTCCAGTTCCCCCTCCATGGTGGTCTCCATGGGCCCCACCTGGTGCTTGACCCCGGAACGCCGCACCACCTCAATGGCCCGGTCCACCACCCGGTAAACGTCCCCGCCGGGCACCTGCGGCAACACCTGAAAGCTGACGTTAATCACCGCCAACAATACCACTCCCCCCGGTTGCCGGGTGCTGCGCCCGGCACCAATTCTATTCCGCTCCGCGCAGCCTGAACAATAACACAATGCCGGTGGCGATGGATATTTCCACCCTGTCTGAAGCTAAATTGTTGCTGATTCCATACGGGTTGCCAATCTTGAAAACAGCGTTTTCCAGCGGCCACCCGGCGCCCCGCACATTGACGCCGGTTACTTCCTCGGTCAGCGGCAGCAGGGAGAACAAATCCCCGGGTTTTCCCTCCAGCACTACGGGAGTGTGCGGGGCCACCAGGCTGATTTCGCCGTACTCGTCGATTATACGGGCCTTGACGCCCCGGTCCAGCGCCACCCGCAGCAGGTGCACGTTGGCCAGGGAATGGTCCCAGCGGCTCCCCAGGGCGCCCAGGACAACAATCTCCTCCGGGCTGCCGGACAGCGCCTCGGCCAGGGCCAGGGCGGTGTCGGTGTCGTCTTTGTCGGCGGAATACTCTTTAATCATGGCGCCCCGCCCGGCATAATACTTCAACTGCTCGGGAGTGACGGAGTCCATGTCCCCGACAATGACGTCGGGCACGATACCCAGGGCGGCGGCATACCTGGCGCCCCCGTCCACGCAAACAACCCGGTCGTCTTTTTGCAGCATCCCGGCCAGCCACCGCAAGTCGCGCACCGTTCCGCCGGTAATGATTAAACAGCGCATTGGCTCACCTCATTCAAAAACAGGGGACGTTTCCATCGTCTTCCCTTCACCCAAAGCAACAGTCAATGCCTGGAGGGCAGCCCGCCATCAAGGCTTTATGTAAGCGTAACCCGCGGCCTGCCTGCTTGCAATTGCGGTAATGCCCGCAGAAACCACCGTCACAAAGGGAGGCAGGGCCTTTTCGTCCAGGGCGTGCATCTGCAGCGCGTTACGGCACGCGGCAAATTTTACCCCGGTCTCGGCCAGCCCGGCCATATCCGCCGGTGGTTTTTCCTTATCTTCCCCGGCATCTCCCTTAACATAAGCCATTACCGCGGCCCCGTTGGCCACCACTTCGATGTCGGCGTTGTCCCCGCCCACGTCTTTGATAAAGTTGGTTATATTAAGCAAAACCCTGGGCCATCTTTCGGCCTCGTTAATATGAAAAAGCACCTTCAGCTTGCTCAAATAAAACACCTCCTGTTTTTGACCGGCGCGGTCAAAATCCAATCCAATTTGTTTTTCCAACTGGTACAGCATAAAACGAATTGTTTTTATCCGCGCCGCCCGGCCCGGAGAAATAATCTTGGCATACTCCTCCAGCACCCGGGCGGCCTCCTGGGTTCGCTTAAAATTGGCCGCCAGTATCTCCCCGTAGGTCCGGCGGGTCATTTCGGAGCCGGTGTTGAGCCCGGCTCCAACGTCCCCGCCACTGTCCCGGGCCGCCAGCAGCGCCGCCGGGCCGCCGGGCAGTTCATCCGCCAACCCTTGCAGCACATGCCTGGCCTCTTTCAGAGCCAGCGTGGTTTCCCGGTCGCCGCAGATGAAACGCACCGTGTCCTCGATTACCCGCAGGCCCTCCCGCAGCCGGTTCAGGTTGGCGTCCAGCACCCGCAGCCCTTTGTCCATATCAAAGTACGTCCTTTCCCTGCAGCACCCGGTTCATGTTCCGCACCGCGCACATTTTGCCGCACATGGTGCAGGAATCCTCGTGGTCGGGCCGGGATTCGGCCCGGTACCGCCTGGCCTTGTCCGGGTCCACCGCCAGGCCGAACATTTGGGGCCAATCCAGGTTGCGCCTGGCCTCGCTCATATCGTCGTCCCACTGCCGCGCTCCGGGAATGCCTTTGGCGATGTCGGCGGCGTGGGCGGCAATCCGTGAGGCGACGACGCCTTCCTTCATGTCCTCCAGGGTGGGCAGGCGCAGGTGTTCGGCCGGCGTCACGTAACACAGGAAATCGGCCCCGGCGGCGGCGGCGACGGCGCCCCCGATGGCGCTGGTGATATGGTCGTAACCCGGCGCCACGTCGGTAACCAGCGGACCCAGCACGTAAAAGGGGGCCCCGTGGCACAGTTTCTTCTGCAGCAGCACATTGGCGGCAATTTCATGCAGCGGCATGTGCCCCGGCCCTTCGATCATCACCTGCACCCCCCGCTCCCAGGCCCGGCGGGTCAACTCCCCCAGCACCATCAGTTCGTGCACCTGGGAGGCGTCGGTGGCGTCTTTGAGACACCCGGGCCGGCAGGCGTCCCCCAGGCTGACGGTAACGTCGTACCGGCTGCAAATGTCCAGCAGTTGGTCGTAGTATTGGTAAAAGGGGTTTTCGCTGTCGTTCAATTCCATCCAGGCAAACAGCAGGGCGCCGCCCCGGGAAACAATATTGGTCAGCCGCGGGTTTCTCTTGAACACCGCCGCGGTATCGCGGTTAACGCCGGCGTGGACGGTCATAAAGTCGACGCCGTCTTTGGCGTGTTGTTCCGCCACGCCCAGGAACTCACCGGCTGTAATTTTCTCCAGCTCCTTTTGGTAATAGCCCACGGCGTCATACACCGGCACGGTGCCCACGGCCGCCGGGGAATATTCCACCAGGCGGCGCCTGAACGCCCCGGTGGGGCCGTGACAGCTCAGGTCCATGATGGCGTCGGCCTTGAGTTCCACGGCATAGCGCGCCTTTTCCATCTCGGCTTCCACATTGGGGCAGTCTCCGGACACGCCGATATTGACATTAATTTTTGTCCGCAGGTCCTGGCCGATACCGCAGGGATCGAGGGCGGCGTGGTTTTTGTTGGCCGGGATCACCACCTGGCCGGCGGCCACCAATTGTTGCAGCCTGCGCACATCCATATTCTCTTTGCCGGCCACCGCCTGGATTTCCCGGGTTATAACGCCCTTGCGGGCGGCGTCCATTTGAGTGGTATATTGCATAATCAAACCTCCTTCCGGCCCGCGGCGGCCCTTAAAGCGCGCACTTTGGCCGTTATGTCGGCAGCCCCCACGATTTCGGTCACCAGGGCGATGCGGCGGGCGCCCCGCCGGGCCACCTCATGTATATTGTGTTCTTTGATGCCGCCGATGGCGACAAAGTCTATGTTCAGGTTATTCACCACGTAATCCAGATACTCCAGTCCCACCGGGTCGCATACATCACGCTTGGTTTTGGTGGCGAAAATCGGCCCCACGCCGATGTAATCCACCCCGCCGGCCGCCGCCGACCGGGCCTGGGCCGGGGAATGGGTGGACATGCCGATAATCATGCCGTCCCCCGCCAGGGCGCGAATTTTATCCGGCGGCAGGTCGTCCTGCCCCACATGCACCCCGTCGGCCCCCACCAGCAGCGCCAGGTCCACATGGTCGTTGACGATGAACGTCACCCCGGCCTCCCTGGTCATGGCCCTGATTTGTTGGCATTCATGGTATTTTTCCCCTAGAGTTTTATCCTTTTCCCGGTACTGGATAATCCTGATGCCGGCGGCAATCATCTGCCGGACCACCTCGACGTTGCTTCGGCCCAGGGAATACTCCCCGGCGGTGATGCCGTATATGTCCGCCGCCGGCAGTCCGCCTGTCGCGGATTTTTGGACCATTTCAATCACCCACCTTCCGCTGGAGCATCTGCCAGTCCTTATAGACGGGCTGGTAACCGTGCCCGTAAATAACCCGGGCCATGGCAGCCACGTCCCTCTCATCGGATATGTCGAACTGGGCGGCTGATTTTTCCCGGCCCGACCGGCCGCCCACCGCGGTGCAGGAGCCCGCCGACATCCGGGTGGCGCCCAGCCTGAGCAGGTGCTCCCGCAGTTCCGGGGTCTCCCGGGTGGAGATGGTTATGCCCCCCCGGGGCATGAACAGCCTGTAAGCCAGCATGTACTGCACCAGGTTTTTGTCGCTTACCGTTACCGGTGGAACCGAGCCCCCGGGATAAGGGCGCATCCGCGGGGGAGACATGCTCACTTCCACATCGGGATACCGGTTTTGCAGATAATTGGCGTGCAGGCCGGTGAAAAATGCCTCGCTGCGCCAGTGGTGCAGTCCCAGCAAGGCGCCCACGTTCACCGACCGGATGCCGGCCCGGCAGGCCCGTTCCGGCGCCGCCAGCCGGTAACGGTAATCCCGCTTCGGCCCCGCCGGGTGTACCCGCCGGTAGGTCTCCCGGTCGTAAACCTCCTGGTAAATGGTCAGGCCGTCCACCCCGGCTTCAATCAACCGGCGGTACTCCGCCTCTTCCAGGGGGTATATCTCAATGGCGATGGAAGTAAAGTATTTTTTCAATATCTCCACGCAGGCCCCGATATATGAAACCGGGGCGTGCCGCCGGGACTCGCCGGTGAGAATCAATACGTGCTTCAATCCGGTTTGGGCGATCAGCCGGGCTTCGGCCTCCAACTCCACCGGGGAAAGCTTTTTCCTGGCCAGCTTGTTCTGGACGCGAAAGCCGCAGTACACACAACTGTTAACGCAATAATCGGCCAGGTAAAGGGGGGTGTAAAGCAGGATCACCCGGCCGAAGTGCCGCACCGTCAGGCCGTGCGCCTTTTGGGCCATTTCTTCCAGGAATTCCTCGGCCCTAGGCGACAGCAGGGCCAGGTAGTCCAGTTGGGTCAAGGAATTTTTGCCCATGGCCCGTCTAATATCGTCACCGGTCAGCCCGCTGAAAAAAGAATCAAAATCAAAATTATTGTACTGCCTACGCACCTGATCAAAATTCATCCCCAGATCACTCCCCTTTTAACGCAAGAAGCCGGTCAGCGGTGATGAAGCCCGGGCGTGCCGCCGCATTTCACCGGGGTCGGCCAGGTACCCCTCCCGCCCCGCCTCCACGGCCCGGCCAAAGGCCCGGGCCATGGACACCGGGTCGCCGGCCGTGGCAATGGCGGTGTTCACCAACACCGCGGCCGAGCCCATTTCCATGGCTTCGGCGGCCTGGGAAGGCCGCCCGATGCCGGCGTCCACAATAATGGGCAGGGTAATTTCCTCAATGAGAATTTTAATCAGTTCCTTGGTTTTTAATCCCCGGTTGCTTCCAATGGGCGCCCCCAGGGGCATCACCGCCGCGGCCCCGGCTTCCTCAAGCTTCCTGGCCACCATCAAGTCCGGGCTGACGTAGGGCAGCACCACAAAACCCTCGGCCGCCAGTTCCTCGGTGGCTTTAACGGTTTCGTAATTGTCCGGCAGCAGGTACTTGTTGTCCGCGATAACCTCGATTTTCACCCAGTCGCCGCACCCGGCGGCCCGGCCCAGCCTGGCTATGCGCACCGCCTCCTTGGCATTGCGGGCGCCCGAGGTGTTGGGCATGACAATACAGCCCGGCGGAATAAAATTAACGATATTTTCGGCGGCGTAGCCGGGGTCCACCCGCCGCAGGGCCACCGTAACCACCTGTGACCCCGAGGCTTTAATTGCCTCGGGTATCATTTTATTGGAAGCAAACTTTCCGGTACCCAGGAAAAGACGGCTGGCCAACTCCCGACCACCTATTACCAAAGGATCCGACACCAATATCAACCTCCTCCCACCAGTTGAAATAATTCCAACCTGTCTCCTTCTTTTAGCTTGACGCCGGGCCAATCTTCCTTTTTGATCACTTGGCCGTTATACTCCACCAGCACCAGATTGGGGTCCATTTTTTTTTCAAACACCAACCCGGCAACATCCAGCCCTGCTTGGACGCTGACAGCTTTGCCGTTTAAAACTATTTGCATGGCATACTCCTTTAACAAATTATTATCAATACAATTTGCACCAGCTACCAAAATACCCGGCGCGCCCTTACCCCCGGAAATAAAAAAAGCGCACTCATTCGGTTCCCTCCGCGTGCGCTTTTTAATACTCTTATCCTTGAATCCGGCCATTAATATGGCCGGAAGTATACTTTCCTAAGAGTAATAAAAATGCGCCCCTCCCCCACAGGTCAGGTGCGCATAATTACTTGCATTTTACCTTCCCTACGCGGGCATTATCCCGATCAGGTCCGTGGGTCAGGTGCTTACAGCCCTTTCTCAGCCCATAACATGAGCTCCCCCATTAATTATTAAATTAATATTATTATATTTAACTACTTATAAAAAATCAACTTTTTAATCCGTACCCGAACCATTTTATTTCTATTTTAATTTTTAAGCTTGCAGCGGTAATGTATCCTACCAGTTTCTATGATCTAGATGGGCATACTTGGGGAGATAACGGGTAGGCAACGCCAGGGCGTCCCTTCTAAAAGGAGGAGCCAATTGCGCGCCGTCCACCATAAACTCCAGCACGGTTGGCTTGCGCATCTTTAGCGCCTCTGCAAAGGCATCCTTTACATCGCCCGGCTTTTCGACCCGGACGGAGTATGCGTCCATAGCCTTGGCCACCGGCACAAAGCTTTCGGGATTGAGAATATCACAACCGATAAATCGGTTATTGTAAAAGTCCACTTGGTTCCTCTTCTCGGCGCACCAACCCATATTCCTGAACACGCAGGCGATAACCGGCAAATTGTGTTCAACTGCGGTGCTAACTTCGTGCAGGCTCATGCCCCAGGCGCCGTCTCCGATGACGGCGACCACCGGAGCTTCAGGGCGGCCCAGTTGCGCGCCCAGTGCGGCCGGGTACGCAAAACCCGTGTTACCGAAGGTCAGGGCGGCTATATGCATGCCTTCTCCGGTAAAATTCAAGTAGCTGTTGGCAGTGGACGCAACATTTCCTATGTCGGTTGTGACAATAGCGTTCTTCGGCATGGCCTTGGAGAGCTCCAGCAGTACCCGGCGCGGGTTGATGGGATTGCCGTCGGCCATGGCCGAGCTTACAATTTCATCTTCCCATTCTTTCCGGCGGGTTTTGATTTTAGCCAAACGCTCTTCGTTAACTTGGGGCTCGGGGATTTTAGATTCCAATCGCTTCAGTATTTCCACTCCGGCTTCTTTGGCGTCGCCGATGATACCCACTTCAATGGGATGAGTGCGGGCGATATGCCTGGGGTTGATGTCAATTTGAATAATCTTGGCATTTTCCGGGAAGTAGTTGATGTCGTACTGGGGCAAAGTGCCGAACACCGACAGCCTGGTGCCAATGGCCAGAATCACGTCGGCTTCAGCCAGGCTGCGCATGGCTGCTTTGGAGCCCATGTAGCCGATCGGTCCCACCCACAGGGGATGTTCACAGTCAAAGGCGTCATTGTGCAGGTAAGTCACGGCAACGGGAGCTGTCAAATGATTGGCGATTTTGGCCACGACCGGAATGGAGCCGGTATCGACGACGCCTCTGCCGGAAATAATTACCGGGCTTTTGGCTTTGGCCAATATTTCGGCGGCTTTGTCCAAAGATGCCGGGGATCCGCAGCCGCGCTGGTCCACACGATACTGGTGGGGTTGCAAAATACGCTCTTCGCATTCGCCATAAAAGTAATCCCGGGGAATGTCGTAAAGCACCGGCCCGCGTTCGGCATAAGCTATGCGAAAAGCCGTTCTGAGGCAATCAGCGGCCCGCTTGGGATGGGGGACCCGCACAGCGGCCTTGGTGATAGCTTGAAAAACCGAAATTTGGTCGCACTCCTGGAAACCGTCCCAGCCGATGGTGGGGGTGCCGGCGGAAGGAGAAATCACCACCTGGGGAGTGTGCGCCATGTTGGCCGCCGCCACCGAGGTTACCATGTTGGTGACGCCGGGGCCGTTTTGCCCGACGACCACCCCGGCTTTGCCGGTTACGCGGGTATAAGCGTCTTCCATGTGAGCGGCGCTTTGCTCGTGGCGTACCGGGATAAATTTAATGCCGGCCGTGGGAAACAGGTCCAGCATATCCATGAACGCCGACCCCACAATACCGGTAACATGTTCTACGCCTTCGCCCAAAAGAGTCTCAACTATAGCTTCACTGGGCGTCATCTTAACTTTGGACATAATGCAGCCTCCATGATTAAATATGTATTGCAAACAGTCATCAACCTGTATATGGCTTATGCCAATATTTCAGTCCGGTCAACCATACAAAAAACTAATTCAAATTCGCTCCAAAGCCGTCCGCAAGGCGGAAACAATCCTGTCAATCTCATCTTTGGTAATGATATAAGCCGGGGCCATGGTAATTACGTTGTTGCGTCCCGGCACGCTCCTGTTCATCTTACCGAGCAGTACGCCCTGTCCGGCTGCGTCGGCCAGGATTTTGCCCATTACTTGTTCGCCCGCCGGTTCTTTGGTGTTCTTATCCACAACCAGTTCCACACCCGCAAATAAGCCTTTACCCCGCACCTCGCCGACCATGGGATGGCTTTCCAGCTCTTTCAGGCTGCCTACCAAATACTCGCCCATGCCGGTAACGTGTTCCAGCAGATTTTCATCTTCGATAATCCGAATATTCTCCATAGCGGCAGCGCATGCGGCCGCATTACCACCATAGGTGCTGATGTCTCTGAAGTATTTCAACTTGTCGCCGGGGTCATGCAAAAATTGCTCGAATATTGTTTGCCTGGTTACCGTTGCGGACAACGGCATGTACGAGCTGGCTATACCCTTGGCCAAGGTGACGAT
>JAKSCU010000258.1 GCA_022360435.1 Bacillota bacterium | reverse complement strand
CTGCCTGGGAGTGCGACTACGGAGCGGGGTTGTTAAAGGGATCTTTGTGAGGGGCAAATACCCTTTGTAAGCTGTTATAGCTACTGGGCGGTTTTATTACTCTGAGGGTACCGCCTCCAGCGGTATGGGTTACTTTGCGAATGTAACCTTAATCTTCTTTATTTCAGACCTGCTGCCAATTCTCACCGGTGGACCCCAGGTGTTGACTCCCGATGATACAATAACTTGCAAACTATCTTTTTGCAAATATCCCCAATCCACCTCAAATACCCTTTGGGTTATCAATTGATTGGGAAATAATTGACCGCGATGGGTATGCCCCGATAATTGCAAATCCACTCCGTGTTCAAGTGCTTCATCCAAATCAATAGGTTGATGATCCAGCAAAATAACAGGCAGCTCTTTGTTGATACCTTCCATAACAGAGCTTAATTTCTCCCGGTCACGTCCTGTCATGCTCACCGTTATATCATCTCTGCCCACAATATAAAAACTGTCATTAACTTTCGCATACTCGTCCTGCAGCATTGTTACATTACCATTTTCAAGTGCCGCCATAATCTTGTTAATATCACCAGCGTAATATTCGTGATTGCCTAAAACACCGTAAACACCATATTTAGATTGGATTTTTTGCAGAGTCTTGTCCATCTGCTGCTCTTTAAAAAAGCTAACACCGGTATCAATATTATCCCCTGCCAGCAGCACTAAATCGGGCTGGTTTTCATTGATTTTGTCAACCACTTTTTCAAGGCGCTTATTATCATTGACATGGTCTAAATGCATATCCGCAACCAGCACAATATTTAGTTCTGATAAACCATCAACCTGTTTATCAATCACCACTTCATAATGCAGCGTTTCAATGGACCTGGCATTCCAGGTGCCATAAACAAGCAGTATGCTGATAAAGACCATTACTCCAACGGTAACTGCCCATGGGTTCGTCAGCGATGCCGGTAAAAAATTCAGGTGAGAATTAAGAAATTTTATTAGCAATAAAAACAGCAGGATTAAACATAAATAAAAGAAAATAGCGAACCAGTAACCGCTAATCCAGCTTAACAAGGTGTTTACACCGTAAGGTAAATATTTGTTGAACAGCCTGAGCAGTATATAAGACCATGCCACCAACCAGAATAATAGCCAAAAAACTTTGTTGTTTAAATAAGGGACATATTTAAACAGGTGTTCCCAGCACAATCTTCCTATGTAGTAATTAATAACCCCGTAAGCCAAAAGAATGCCGATAGTGAATATGTATCTCATTTTAATATGCCTCTCTAAAATATAACCCCTAGGCACAATAATACACTACTCTTTACCGCAATGTATAGACATGAGTTTATTATTATGATGCCCAATATAATATTTGACATTGTTTAACAAATAGCTTTGCTAAGAGTGTTATGGGTGTACAGAATCATTAGCAAATGCCGCAACCCAATTAAAAGAGCAGCTTGATAAGTACAGATTTGATCAGATATCAAAAGCAATGACTCTTCATCCCCCTTTTAAAGTACTTGAGAATTATAATCAATGCTATGAAATATTAAAACATTTGCACAGTTAAATGTAATGGATTCTGCCGGGGATAACGGGGGTGGTGTTGTGCCATCCTTGCTCCTTTTGATGAGTCGTTATCCTTGCGGAGAATTTTGTTTTAATGTAGTATTTTGTCGAAAAGCAGGAATAATTCTCCTAACGGCTAACTTGTGATAAGAATAGATATCGGGAGGTAAAATTTTTGAAGAAATCACTGCTCTTTGTATTTATTGCAATTATGGCCGCGGGCATATTAGTAGCTGGCTGTGGCGGAAAATCACCTGAGACTGTCGTAAAGGAATTTACAACTGCAATGAAAGCGGGGGACTGGGAAAAGGCGGCTCTCTGCTTGGAAAATGAAGATACAACAATATTGCAAAAAGATGTCGCGAATGAGGAAGAAGAGAAGATTGCTAAGCAAATTTTAGCTCAAGCAACTTTTGAAGTAGGGTCAGCCACAATCACCGGTGAACAGGCGATTGTAAACGTCAAAGTCACATCTATAGATATGATTAGAATTGTAACCGGAATGATGACTGAACTAATGTCCTTTGCTTTGTCATCTGCTTTTGACGGAAGTGGAGAAAATCAAGATAATATAGACGCAATGGCCGATCAATATCTAAAAAATAGTATATCTGATCCAAATGCGCCTAAAACAACTACCGATACTACTGTTAATCTAATAAAAATCGATGGCGCTTGGAAAATATCAGCGGATAATAATGAATTCCTGGATGCTTTGATGGGGAATATAGGGAAAGCATTCCCGGAATAAAAATATGCAAAAAAATCAAATTCAGGTGATAATATGGAGTGACCTGGGGCTTTTTCCATCGCTTTTACAGCCGGTGTTTGGCGGTTGACATAAGCATATTTGTGTAATATGCTTGTACTGTATTAAGTTGTATGAATCAACTTGGCTGTCCAAATTTTTTCTTTAATTCCTGGCAAGGCATACTTGTTAAAAAAGTATAAAAAATTATAACCATGAAGGTGACGCTTTACAGAAGTTAAGCGCAACTCGTGGTTTTTTTGTGCTTTAGTTCCATCACGTTTAAGCTCGTCGTTTGGCCTGACATGCACCGGTGACGGAACATTCCTCCTTTCAATTTCGTATGGACCTGCTCCCTAGGGGCCTGGTGCATACACAAGGGTTTTTTTGTATTACATAAGCCGGAGTATCTTTGTTTTATACACAACAAAACACTTATTTTATTAAGCCATGAAGGCCCTGTCATGCAACACCAGGCGCTGGTTCATGGTTTTTATTTTTAGTATAAAGCCTTACCGGGTTAATAATGATGGAGGTGGTTACAGAAAGCTTAGTTCATTTATACCAGGAGTGGTCTGGTTGAAGCGATACTTGCTAAAACGTCTGATTTACCTGTTGCCGGTAATGCTTGGGGTTTCCGTCCTTACTTTTGGGATTGTAAACCTGGCCCCCGGTGACCCGGCGGAGCTTATCCTCCGGGTAGACGGGGTCGAACCAACCGGCGAGGCGGTAAACGCCTTGCGTGAGGAATTAGGGCTGAACGACCCGGTATATATCCAGTACCTGCGCTGGTTATGGAATGCGGTACGGCTGGATTTCGGCGCTTCGTTACGTACCGGGTTGCCGGTAACCCAAGAGCTGTTGTCGCGTTTTCCAGCCACCCTGGAACTAACCCTGGCGGCAATGGCCGTCATGATTGTGGTGGCCCTGCCGGCAGGAGTTCTGTCGGCGCTTTACCGGCATGCATTCATTGACCACCTGGCCCGCATGTTTGCCCTAGTGGGCGCATCACTGCCAATTTTTTGGAAAGGTCTGATGCTTATTTACCTCTTCGCCGTGGTCTGGGACTTGCTCCCGGTGATGGAACGGGGCGGCATCAGGCACCTGGTGTTGCCCGCGGTTACCTTGGGCTTCAGTATGGCCGCCGTGTTCACACGTGTTATCAGGGCCAGCATGCTGGAAGTGTTGAGTCATGATTACATCAAACTGGCCCGGGCCAAGGGGTTAAAAGAAAGATGGGTCATCGGTCGGCATGCGCTCAGGAACGCCCTGCTGCCTGCGGTTACCCTGTTCGGCTTGAGTTTTGGCCACCTGTTGGGCGGCACGGTTATAGTGGAGACGATTTTCGCCTGGCCCGGAGTGGGCAAATTCGTGGTGGACGCCATTTTTAATCGTGACTACCCCGTAATACAGGGCTATGCCGTGTTTATGGCTCTAATTTTCGTGCTGGTTAACCTGCTGGTTGATCTGTCCTACATTCTGCTGGATCCCCGTATTAGCCTGGAAAGGGGGAAGTGACAATTGGCGGGCGCCACTCAAAAAAACGGCAGCCTGCCGGCCAGGGTGCCCGTAATAACAAAAACCGGGCGCCGGACAGGCAAAAATAGCATGCTTGGCACGGCGTTTAAAAAACTGCTGGTGGATAAGCTGGCTCTGGCAGGGTTGGCAATTATCCTGCTGGTGGTCGCAGTGGGAATTGCGGCTCCCTATCTGGCGCCCAATGACCCGGAAAAGGTTATATTGTCGCAAAAACTGGCTTCTTCCTCAGCCCGGTACCCCCTGGGGACCGACCCCCTGGGGCGGTGCATTCTTTCACGGCTCATACACGGCACCAGGTTGTCGCTTAGCACCGCGTCCATCGCTTTGGTTACGATTATGCTAATCAGCATTCCCCTTGGCACCCTTTCCGGGTATCTGGGCGGGTGGCTGGATAACCTGGTGATGCGGGTGATTGATGTTTTACTGGCTTTTCCCGGGTTGGTTCTGGCGCTGGTAATAGCCGGTGTGCTGGGACCCGGGCTGTTAAATGTAATGCTTGCCATCGTGGCGGTATGGTGGGTTGGCTATGCCCGGGTGATTCGCGGCATGGTTCTTTCCGTAAAGGAAAAGGAGTTTGTGCTGGCGGCCAGGAGCAGCGGCACTTCCCACCTGGGCATCATTTTGCGCCATATCCTCCCCAACGTGATAGCGCCGGTTATTGTGCTGGCTACCTTGGACATGGGCAGCATCATACTAGCCATATCCGGACTGTCATTCTTGGGACTGGGCGCCCAGCCGCCGACTCCCGAATGGGGAGCCATGTTAAATGACGGTCGACCGTACATGCAGGTGGCGCCACTGTTGATGGTTTATCCGGGTTTGGCCATCATGACACTGGTTCTTGCCTTCAACTTGCTTGGGGACGGGCTGAGAGACGCCCTGGACCCCAAGGGGACAACCAGGCGTTATACGGGAGGTTGATTTAAAATGTCCGGCGTTGTGGCCCTCAGGGTTGACGATTTGCATGTTGTATTCAAGACACCCGCTGGTATTGTTCAGGCCGTCAACGGTGTCAGTTTCACCCTTGAAGCAGGCCGAACCCTGGGCATAGTGGGGGAAAGCGGCTGCGGCAAAAGCGTCACGGCGCTCTCCATGCTTAGGCTAATTGAACCGCCCGGGACGATCACCCGGGGCAAGGTCCGGCTAAACGGGCATAACCTGCTGGACCTGGGTAATGAACAACTGAGGCGGGTACGGGGCGCGGAAATGGCGATGGTTTTCCAGGACCCCATGACGTCCCTCAATCCCGTCCTTACCATCGGCAAACAGGTATCAGAGGTTATTTCCTCCCACCTGAACCTTTCCAGGATGGAAACCCGCGACAAAACATTGGCATTATTGACCAAGGTGGGCCTGCCCAACCCGGGTAAAATTTATAATCGGTTACCCTTTCAACTTTCCGGCGGCCAGAGGCAGCGAGTGATGATTGCCATGGCTCTGGCCCTAAAACCCAGGGTGCTAATTGCCGACGAGCCGACCACCGCCTTGGATGTGACGGTGCAGGCCCAAATTCTGGCCGAACTCAACCGGCTAAAGCGTGAGTTCAATACTGCCATTGTCCTGATTACACACGATCTGGGAATAGTTGCCGGAATGGCCGACGAGGTGGCGGTTATGTACGCGGGTTCTATTGTTGAGCAAGCCTCGGCGGTGGATATTTTTGAAAACCCGGGCCATCCTTACACCTGCGCCCTGTTGTATTCCATTCCCCGGTTAGGCGGCGCAGACAAATTAAAGCCGGTGCCGGGGCAGCCGCCTGATCCTCTGGAACTGCCCGGGCACTGCGCCTTTGCTCCCCGCTGCCCCGGAGCAGGTAAACAGTGCCGTCAAAAAAAACCAAGGCTGGAACCTATTAGTACCGGCCACATGGTGGCCTGTCATCACCCTGTTGCCAGACAAGCACAGCGGGCGATATTGATATGAGTCTGCTGGAGGTAACCCGTCTGGCCAAGTTTTATCCCGCCGGGAACCGGCTGTTTGCCCGCTCCGGGGAGTCAATCAGGGCCGTCGACGGAGTGTCGTTTACCCTTGAACGCGGTGAAACGCTGGGGCTGGTGGGCGAAAGCGGGTGCGGCAAAAGCACCCTCGGGCGCCTGGTATTATGCCTGGAAGAACCCACGGCAGGTAAAATAATTTTGGCCGGCCAGGACATTACCCGCTTACCCGATAATCAAATGCGTAAACTGCGCCGGAAAATGCAAATTATCTTCCAAGATTCCTATTCTTCCCTGAACCCCAGACAAACTGTGGGCTCTATTATAAGCGAGCCTATGGAAAATTACCGGGTAGCCTCCAAACAGGGTATCCGTCTTAAGGTTGAGGAAATGCTTGCAACCGTCGGCCTGGAGCCCGATATTGCTTCTCTTTATCCCCACGAGTTTAGCGGGGGGCAGCGGCAGCGTATCAATATCGCCCGGGCGCTGGCGCTGCGACCGGAGATAGTTGTTTGCGACGAGCCGGTATCCAGCCTGGACGTTTCCATCCAGGCACAGATTCTTAACCTGCTTAAAGAACTTAAACAAAGCTTGGGCCTGTCTTATATATTTATTTCGCATGATCTGGCGGCGGTCAGTTATATCAGCGACCGGGTGGCGGTAATGTATATGGGTAAGCTTGTGGAAGTGCTTAGCTGCCGGGACTTGGAGAAAAAAGCACGCCATCCATACACCCGGGCGCTCCTGGCGGCGGTGCCCCGGGCCGAACCGCGCCGCAGGGCGCAGGTGGCGGTCCGGGGCGAAGCACCAGACCCGCTAAACCCGCCAACCGGCTGCCGCTTTCACCCCCGCTGCCCTATTGCCGCTGAAAAATGCAGGACCGAAGAACCGCTTTTAAGTGGAACCATTCATCTGGTGGCCTGCCATTTCGCATTAGGAGAGGACCATTCCCATGGCGTTGCACTCGGGGGTTACAACCGAAGCAAATTACGTTAAACAGCACTTTTGCGGCGGACGCAGGCGGAAAAAACCACTTGGCACGCTTTTGTGGGCTGTTATGGAAAAGGGGCAGGTAATGTTTCCGAAAGGGGATTTAATTTATGGGTAAAAATAAAATATTAACCTTTATTTTAACTGCAATTATTATAACCACTGTACTATTGACCGGGTGTGGCGGCCCGGCGGACAAGCCCGAAACAGTGTCACAGGAACTGGTCATTGGTGTGGGCCGGGATTTTTATAACGGGCCGGAATCCAGCAATTTTGTGCATGGCAGCACGGGAGTGTGGGAAAGCCTTACCTATCTAAATGAAAACCTGGAGCCTTACCCCTTGTTGGCTGAAAAACTGGTGCCGAAAGATGCGGGCAAAAAATGGTTGGTTTACCTCAGGCCAAATGTCCGGTTTCACGACGGTACGCCTCTAAACGCCGAAGCCGTTGTGCAAAGTGTAATGCGGTATAAGAACAACTTGAAGTTGGACGAATACGGCACTTTTTTGCGCCTGGAAAAAGTGGAAGCCCTGGGGGAGGATCGGGTAGAGCTAAGCTTTTCTTCACCTGAGCCGGCTTTCCCGGCCAAGGTGGCTTACCACGGGTGCCCCATATTCAGCCCGGCAAGCTTTGACAACGACGGGAAAATCGTGTCCCCCATCGGCACTGGCCCATTCATGTACGCGGGTCACAAGCCCGGAGTGGAGCTGGAAATAATCCGCAACGACCATTACTGGGGTGACAAACCAAGGCTGGAAAGGGTGCGGTTTAAAGTGATACCCGATCCATTTACCCGCCTGGCCGCCTTGCAAACCGGGGAAGTACAAGCCGTGGTGGATGTGGGGGGAATTCTTCCGGAGCAGGCGCCGGTAATAGAGGGGGACAATAACCTGGAGCTGATGTCACGGCAGGTGACAACCTCGCATTATCTGCTTTTCAACAACCAGAAACCCCCTTTCGACAACCTGGCACTGCGCCAAGCGGTTAGCTTATTTATTGACCGCCATGAACTGGTCAACCAGTTATTGCACGGGTACGGTGAGCCGGCGGAGACCGTTTTTACCAGCCTGGCCCAGGCATGGACAGTGGACGGGTTGTGGAAAACAGACCGTGAAGAAGCCGTCAAGCTGGCGGCCCGGGTAAAAAGTACCGGCCCGCATAAAGTGATATTTGCCGTAAATTCGGCTTTGGCCAACCGCTGGCCATACAAGTCCATTGCCGAAGTGATGCAATCGGAGTTCAAAACCCTTGGCCTGGACGTTGAATTACAAGTGTTGGAAAGCGGCGCCTGGACGGAGGCTTTAAAAAATGGTGATTACAACCTTGCATTGACTCCATATACCCTGATGACCGGTGATCCGGATTTCTTTTTTGGTCGCTGGATTTATTCCCAAGGGCAAATAAATAAACGGCGCGGAATTGGTTACTCCAACCCCGAGGCGGACAGGTTGATCGAAGATGCCGGTGCTGAAGGGGACGGATCTTTGAGGCAAATATATTACGCCGGTCTGCAAGAGTTGGTTGCCCGGGATGTGCCGCTCTGCCCGCTGTTCCACGACGTATGTCTTTACGCTACAAAAAAAGAAGTTAGAGATTTGACTATAGACCCGTTTTTCAAACCCAGCCTGGATAAGGCCTGGGTGGAACAGTAAGCACAAACTTTAAAATGAACACCAACCCCCTAACATACCGGGATTGGGCTGCATGGGATATGCGATAACCACCACCATAATGAGCAATATTTTATAATTTACGCAGGATAAACCCCAGGCATTTATAGAATATTACCATAGAGAATGTTTAAAAGGATGGGTGGCTATATGCATGTATTGCAGGAATACGAAATAAGGGTATTGGGCAAACTCTCAAACTTAGCTGAGAAACGCAATTTGCTAAACAATGAACTGTTTGATAAATACCAGGTGAAACGTGGACTCCGCGACTTGGACGGCAGGGGTGTCCTGGTTGGTTTAACGGAAATTGGTGAAGTGCATGCATATATTGTTGATGAAAACGATATAATTCCCGTTCCCGGCAGGCTGTTGTATAGGGGAATTGATATTAATGACTTGATAAATGGGTTTCTGGCCGACGACCGGTATGGTTTTGAAGAAACTTGCTACCTGTTGATTTTTGGCGGCCTGCCCAGTCAAAATGAGGCGAGGGATTTTGAGCAACTCCTTGGCGCCTATAGAAACTTGCCGGAACACTTTGTCCGCGACATGATCCTGAAAGCTCCCAGCAGTGATATAATGAACAAGCTTGCCAGATGTGTTTTAGCTCTATACAGCTTTGATGACAAGCCCGATGACACCTCCATAAAGAACGTGTTGGAGCAATGCATCAAGTTAATAGCCTGTTTTCCAACACTGGCCGTCTATGGCTACCAGGCTTTTGCCCGTTATCATGCAAGAAAGAGCTTGTATATTCATAGCCCCAGGACAGACTTGAGCACCGCTGAAAACATTTTGTACATGATTAGGCCCGACAGCAAATACACAAAGCTTGAGGCCAGATTGCTGGATATGGCGCTTGTGCTTCATGCAGAACACGGTGGCGGAAACAACTCTACATTTGTAACCCATGTTGTAACGTCTTCGGGAACAGACACGTATTCGGCCATAGCCGCCGCGCTTGGCTCTTTAAAGGGGCCAAGGCACGGCGGCGCCAACATAAAGGTAATTAAAATGTTCGACGACATGAAACAAAATTTGAAGGACTGGCAAGACGAAGAAGAAATTGAACATTACCTCACCAAAATACTTAATAAGCAGGCTTTTGACTGCTCAGGCCTGATATATGGCATCGGTCATGCCGTGTACGCCATATCCGACCCCCGGGCTGTCATATTTAAGGACCATGTGGCCCAACTGGCGGCGGAAAAGGATCTGGCCGACGAGTATAACCTGTATTTAAAGGTTGAGGAACTGGCCCCCAAAGTGATTGCCAAAGAGCGCAAAATTTATAAGGGTGTCAGCGCCAATATTGACTTTTATTCCGGTTTTGTTTACAAGATGCTTGGCATTCCATCCGAAATGTACACCCCGCTCTTTGCCATCTCCAGAATCTCCGGCTGGAGCGCCCACCGGATTGAGGAAATTGTGAACGCCGGAAAGATTATCAGGCCTGCTTACAAGTGCGTTGCCAAAAGACGCAGTTACGTCGCCATGGATATGCGCTAGTTACGCGGCAAATGTGCGTTGTCTGTGTATCAGTGCTTCTCTGCGGGAAAACTGTTTTATAATTATAAATACGCCATATATTCGCAAAAGCAAGGGGACGAAATGATGAGCTCGGAAAAAACAGTGGTTGAGTATCTCAATCCCGAGGGATTACATAAAAATCCCGCCTATTCTCAAGTTGTTCTTACGCAAAGTTCCGCAAAGACCATTTACATTGGCGGACAAAATTCGGTAAACGTAAAGGGAGAAATAGTAGGAAAAGGAGATATAAAGGCACAAGCCGAGAAGATTTTAGAAAACATCAATATAGCGTTGCAAGCCGGAGGAGCAATGCTGGAGAATTTGATAAAATGGAATGTATATATTGTTCAGGGGCAACCGGCACAACCCGCATTTGAAGTTTTCATGAAAGAGTTACGGTCTATTGCTAATCCACCATTGATAACTTTGGCTTATGTTTCAGGACTTGCTCATCCAGACTTTTTAATGGAGATAGATGCTATAGCAGTTGTCCCGGAGTAATATTCCCCAAAATAACCGGGACTGCTCGTACTAGCGCGGGCCTTTCTTCTTTTGCCTTGCCCGGAAGTTGCGTACTTTCATAGATTCCCAAACGATAGCCGCCGGTTGACAAATCGGTCTTCAACCCATCCCGCCCGGTCGATGGGTTCTTTGGGCTGCCCTTTGCCCCGCCAATCGTGCCAATCACTGTTCAGCCTTCCGCCTATTTTATATGGCGCACAACATTTTGCTCAAAAGAAAACCCCCCAGCTTCATTTAGACGTAACAATTGTCTTTTAAAAAAACATTTGTTTCATTTGTCATTTTTGACCTTTTAAAGAGATTGTCTTTTATTTGGCTCTATAATTAAAATTAGCTAGATTTTTGATAAATACTCAAAGATTTGGTGACTTGCTGTTGACCCGGTTTTTGATCTAAACTAGTACAGTGGGTAAAAAATCGGGATAATGATTGGCGGGGCCAGGGGCGGTTCAAGCGTCCTCCGGCGCAACCCAGGGTCCAAGAAAGATGATGGAACCGACTATGTGGCGCAGAGTCCATGTGGGGGTAAACCAAAAGGAGAAGTTAAGGATGGTTAAAAAAAGGTGCCCGGATTGTGAACAAGATAGCTACAGCGCCGTTGTAACCGGAAAGTGGTTGTGCCCGTATTGTGAAGCCGACATAACATTGGTAGAACCGGAGAACATCAGTGAGGCCAAAGCGCCCAAAGATACCGAGAGAAAACCCTTGCCATTCAGGCTATTCAATTGGTCGATCCAAAAAATCAAGTCAGGCAATGTTCCCAGGCAAATGTAACAACAATTTGAAATTGATAGCAACGTAAAATTTATACGCCAGGTGTTTACAATAAATGGTGATGCACCATAATTAATCCTTCCTTAAGGACCTTTTCGTAATATCCATATTAACAGAAAATTAAATATGTCTCAATGACGTTGTTTGTATTTGCGGTCGGACTAAAATTACAAGCACATAATAAAAACGAAGGAAGCCGGGTGAAAAAAGGCTTCCTTCGTTTTTTGACGACAATTTCTACTTATTATAAACAAATTATTGATTTATAAAACAAAGTTATACTTGACACATGTAAAGTGAATAATTATAATTATCAAAAAATATGAATATTTAACTTGGTTTTAGAATGTATTGGGAGGGCTTTGATGGCGACACTGGGAGAAAGAATTAGACAGCTGCGCCGGAACAATAACCTCAGTGTTAGAACGCTGGCAAAAGAAGTGGGTGTTACGGCGAGCTTTA
Organism: Bacillota bacterium; assembly: GCA_022360435.1. Lineage (GTDB taxonomy): Bacteria > Bacillota > Desulfotomaculia > Desulfotomaculales > Desulfallaceae > BRH-c8a. The sequence continues at coordinate 5,954 of JAKSCU010000258.1, read as the reverse complement.
TCTACCAGTTGGAACAAGACAAGGTCTCCCCTTCTTTTTCCACTTTAAAGGGCATTGCCGGCGCATTAAACACCAATATGGCCGTTCTGGTAGAGGAAGAACTGCCGGAAGAGTGGGTAATTGTCAGGAAAGATAAGCGTAAGAGGATTAAATCGGAAGTTCCGGAGCTAAATCTTGAATTATTTACATTTCTTGGCACAAGGAACAAGAAAATGCAGCCCTTGTTGTTTGAAGTGGAACCCGGCGCAACCTGTACCATGGAGTCTTTTGCCGGCGAACACGAAGATTTTGTATACATTGTGCAAGGCGAAGTTGAAATAAATACTACCAGAGCCATGTATCAACTACAGGAAGGTGATGCAGCTTATTTATTATTTGATGTGATAACCACTGTGACCAATGCAGGGCGGAGTAAAGCCAGGGGATTGTGGGTCATTTGCCCGCCGGGAATCTGAAACTGAACTGGCGGGGAGAGAGTAAAATAGTTTGAATTGCGTGTCAATTGGTGTCCTAATTTACAATCATTGCATGGGGGAGGTAATGTAGTGCAACAGCGCAACTTTAAAAAACTGCAGGAGATAATTGAAAAACATGAGGGTGGAGTTTCACACCTGATTGCCATCTTGCAGGAGGTTCAGGAGGAGTATCGCTATCTCCCGGAAGAGGTCCTTACTTATGTGGCTACCGCAATGGGTATATCACCGGCAACAGTATTTGGGGTGGCCACTTTTTATGCCCAGTTTTCCCTGGTCCCCAAAGGCAAGTATGTTATCCGGGTGTGCGACGGTACGGCTTGTCACGTGCGCGGGTCCGAACCCATTAATTTTGCGTTGCGCCGGGAGTTGGACCTGGAAGCCCAGCAACAGACCACGGAAGATTTGCAATTCACGGTGGAAACGGTTTCATGCCTTGGGGCATGCGGTTTGGCGCCGGTGGTGACCATTAATGACACCGAGGTTTACGGCGAGATGACACCCGATGGAGTAATTGAAGTGCTGCAAAAAATACAAACCGACAGTTAAGGCACGGGAATATTCAGCATCAAGGAGGATTGAGATGTTAAAGTCAAGAGACGATTTTACACAGCTGCGGGGGGATTTACAGAAAGAACTGGCCAATGAGAAAATGCGGGTGTTGGTTTGCGCCGGTACCGGCTGTGTGGCCAACGGGTCCCTGGCAGTTTATGACGCTTTCAAGCGCGGGGTTGCGGAAAAGGGGATACCGGTCAAGGTTAAGCTCAGGGAAGAAGCCGGCCATGAGCCTTACGCGATAAATATATGCGGGTGTCACGGTTTTTGCCAGATGGGTCCGCTGGTGCGCATCGAACCCAGTGGCGTATTTTATCACCACGTAAAAATAGATGATGTCGCTGAAATTATTGAACGGCATCTTATGGACAACCAGTTGGTTGAAAGGCTGCTGTACCGGCACGCGGTCACCGGGGAAACGCTGCAAACGCAGGATGAAATTCCCTTTTATCAGAAACAGAACCGGGTGGCGCTGGATCATTGCGGGCGCATCAATCCCGACGATGTGTTTGATTATATTGCCCACGGCGGTTATCAGGCTGTCATCAGGGCATTGTTTGACATGACGCAAGAGGAAATAATAGACGAGGTGTTGGATTCCGGGCTGCGCGGACGGGGCGGCGGCGGCTTCCCCACCGGTAGAAAATGGCAATTTGCCCGGGTTGCCGAGGGCAGCAAGAAATATATCATCTGCAACGGTGATGAAGGCGACCCCGGTGCATTCATGGACCGCAGCGTGATGGAGGGTGATCCGCACCGGGTGCTGGAAGGTATGATGATTGCCGGTTATGCCATAGGGGCCGATGAGGGTTATTTATATGTCCGGGCGGAATACCCGCTGGCGGTGAAGCGCCTGAAAGAGGCGGTGGCCGAAGCTGAAAAGACGGGGCTGTTGGGGGACAATATATTAAACACCGGTTTTTCCTTCCGGGTTAACATCAAGGAAGGCGCCGGAGCCTTTGTTTGCGGCGAGGAAACCGCCTTAATCGCGTCCATAGAAGGCGAGCGCGGCATGCCCAGGCCCAGACCGCCGTTTCCCGCCAGCAAAGGGCTGTGGAACTGTCCCACCATCATCAATAATGTTGAGACCCTGGCCAACCTGCCTTCCATCCTGATCAAGGGCGGTAAATGGTTCCGTGGATTTGGCACCGAAGGAAGCCCGGGGACTAAAACCTTTGCCCTGGCAGGCCAGGTGGCTCATACCGGCCTGGTGGAAATTCCTATGGGGATGACCTTGCGCGAAGTGGTTTTTGATATTGGCGGCGGGTTGAGAGACGGTAAGGAATTCAAGGCGGTTCAAATCGGCGGCCCTTCCGGCGGCTGTTTGACCGAGGAACACTTGGATCTCCCGCTGGATTATGATTCGGTGAAAAAAGTGGGGGCCATGATTGGTTCCGGCGGCCTGGTGGTCATGGGGAAAGATACCTGTATGGTGGAAGTGGCCAAATTTTTCATGGGTTTTGTGCAAAATGAGTCTTGCGGCAAGTGCGTGCCCTGTCGGGAGGGGACGAAGCGGATGCTGGAGCTGTTGACCGGCATAACCGAGGGCCGGGCTCGGGAAGACGATTTGTATTTGCTGGAAGAGCTGGCCTATGCGGTGCAGGACGGCTCGCTGTGCGGATTGGGCAAAACAGCGCCCAACCCCGTGCTTACTACGCTCAAATATTTCAGGCATGAGTACGACGCCCATGTGAAGGATAAAAATTGCCCCGCCGGGGTTTGCAGCGCTTTAAAAGATTATTATATTGAAGCCGAGAAATGCAAGGGGTGCGGTCTGTGTTCCAAGGTCTGCCCGGCTGGAGCCATAACCGGGGCCAAAAAAGAGGTCCACAGCATTGATTTGGAAAAATGTCTCAAGTGCGGAGCATGTCTGGAAAAATGTAAATTGGAAGCTATTTATACGGCATAATCAACTAAACAGGTGGAAGGAGCGTGTACGGATATGGATACGGGTCGTGTGACCATAGACGGGCGACCGGTGGAGATAGCGGGCGCAACCAATATTCTTGAACTGGTCAGGCGGGTAGGTATTGAACTGCCCACATTTTGCTACCATTCCGAGCTGAGCGTTTACGGGTCCTGCCGGTTGTGCATGGTGGAGGTGGACAAGATGGGATTGGTGGCTTCCTGTTCCACGCCGCCCTCCCAAGGTATGGTGATTCACACCAACAACGAACGAACAAGGCGCCTGCGCCGGATGATCCTGGAGTTGCTGTTGGCCAACCACGACCGGGAATGCCCCACCTGCGCCAAAAACACCGCCTGCAAGTTGCAGAAGCTGGCCAGACAGTACGGGGTTGATAAAATTCGCTTCGGTAAGCGGGACGACAAATTGCCTGTGGATTCGTCCAGCAGTAGTATTGTCAAGGACCCCAACAAGTGTATTCTTTGCGGTGATTGTGTGCGCATGTGCAAAGAAATACAGGGTTTGGGGATTTGGGATTTTGCCTACCGCGGCAGCAAAACCGAAGTTGTCGCCGCTTTTAACAAGGAACTGTCTGAAGTGGCGTGCGTCAATTGCGGCCAGTGCGTCGCGGTCTGCCCCACCGGCGCTTTGACCGTTAAATCCGAAGTGGAAAAAGCCTGGGCCGCCATTTACGACTCCGGCAAAACCGTGGTGGTTCAAGTGGCCCCGGCTGTACGGGTGGCATTGGGCGAGGAATTCGGGCTGCCTCCGGGTGCGGCGGTGACCGGGAAGTTGGTGGCCGCTTTAAAGAAGATGGGAGTGGACAAGGTGTTCGATACGCTGTTTGCAGCCGATTTAACCACCATTGAAGAATCAATGGAGTTTATGGGTCGCCTGGCAAACGGGACAAATTTGCCCCTGTTTACCTCTTGCTGCCCGGCCTGGATAAAATACTGCGAGCAGATGCACTCCGACATGCTGGGCCACGTTTCCAGTTGCCGTTCGCCCCAGCAGATGTTGGGCGCGTTGGTTAAAAAGCATTATGTCAAAAAAACCGGCCAAACTCCCGAACAAGTGGTAAATATCTCGGTGATGCCCTGCACCGCCAAGAAATACGAAGCCAAAAGGCCGGAATTTACCACAGGCGGGGTATATGACGTGGATATTGTGCTTACCACGGTTGAATTGTCTCAAATGTTAAAAGAAGCGGGAATCGTATTTAACGAGTTGGAACCCGCCGCCTTCGACAATCCCCTGGGTATGGGTTCCGGCGGTGCTTTGATTTTCGGCGCCTCCGGCGGAGTGGCGGAGTCGGTGGTGAGATTCGTGTCGGGATACGCGGGTGAAGCTGATTCCGGGCGGGTGGATTACCACCCGGTAAGGGGGTTGGAAGGGATGAAAGAAGCCCAAATTGAGGTCAAAGGCGGCACAATCAAGTTGGCCGTGGTAAATGGGCTGGCCAATGCCGAAAAACTGCTGCAAAAGATCAAGAGTGGCGAGGCCGAGTATCATGTGGTTGAGGTAATGGCTTGCCCCGGCGGGTGCGTCGGGGGAGGCGGTCAGCCCGACATTAACAATACAGCCGCCAGGTTCAACCGTATGCAGGCAATATACCGGTTAGATGCCGTGGAACAGGTGCACAAGGCCCAGGATAATGTTTATGTCAACAAAATAATTGATGAATTTTTTGAAAAAGCCGGTTCCCATGCCGCCCACCAAGATTTGCACACCGGATATGTCCCCCGGCGTAGAATCAGCGGCAAGCCCATCGAGATAACCGGTTCACCCGGGGAAAACAGGCTGGATGTATCGGTTTGTGTGGGAACGGGCTGCCACCTGCGCGGCTCATACGATGTTTTGAACGAGTTTACCGACTTGGTGAGAAACTTCGGCCTGGAAGAATACATCAACCTTAAAGGGACCTTCTGCCTGGAACATTGCGACCAGGGGGTTTCGGTGCAAGTGAACGGGGATATTATCACCGGCGTAACCCCGGATAACGCGAAACAAATATTTAAAACTATGATCGCTGTGCGGGCCGACATACCCTTGAAGCAATAACTGTGTAAGCAATTTACAGGGACCGATTGTGCAGGATATTGCGTGGGCGCGTCGAAACTAACGTTACACAAACTATGCCTCGGGAATGAAGGTTTTTGTTATGGAATTAATTGTTACCAATGAGGCCAGGTGCAGGGACTGTTACCGCTGTATCAGGGCCTGTCCGGTTAAAGCCATACGCATCAGCACCGGGGATGAATCGGGTGAAATGTACGCCCGGGTTATTGAAGAGGTGTGCGTGCAGGACGCCCGCTGTGTGTCGGCCTGCCCGCAGCAAGCCAAAAAAGTTGCTTCCAGTCTGGCGGAAGTAAAGAATCTGATACAAAAAGGCACCCCTCTTGCCGCCGGGGTCGCTCCTTCTTTCGCTGCCGGGCTCCCGTTGGATGAACCTCGGCTGATGCCGGCCCTGCTGCGCAAGCTCGGCTTCGCCAGGGTGCAGGAGACATCCGTCGGCGCCGAATTGGTGGTCGGCGAGCATTGCCGGATGGGTTTTGACAAGCCCTTTATCAGCAGCGCCTGTCCGGTGGTGGTCAACCTGATTGAGCGGCATTACCCGGCATTGCTGCCCTTGCTGGCGCCCGTTGTTTCACCCATGATAGCCCACGGGCGCTATATGAAAAAAGTCTACCCCGGACACAAAACAGTTTTTATCGGCCCGTGCGCCGCTAAAAAGAAAGAGGCCGGCACGCCTGGAATAGACGACGCCATTGACTGGGTGCTGGGCTTCGATGAACTGTGGGAATGGGCGCGGGAAGAAGGAGTAGACCCGGCCGGTTTAACCCCGGTTGATTTCGACGGCCCCCAACCCGGGCCGGCCAGGCTTTTTCCCCTGGAGGGCGGGATGTTCAAAAGTATTGGGGCCTCATTCCGAAAAGACCACGAATTTGAATCCATAACCGGTCTGGATAATTGCATTGAATTTCTAAAACACCTGTCCCGGGATCAATCTCTCCCGCCTG
>JAKSCU010000520.1 GCA_022360435.1 Bacillota bacterium | reverse complement strand
GTTATTTCCGATGAACTTAACCACGCCAGTATTATCGATGGGGTGAGGCTGTGCAAGGCGCAGCGCTACCGCTATCGCAATAACGATATGGCGGATTTGCAGCGGCAGTTGCAGGCGGCCGATAAAGAAGGCGCGCGTTTCAAGCTGATCAGCACCGATGGTGTTTTTTCCATGGACGGTTATATTGCCCGCCTCGATCAAATCTGTGAGCTGGCGGAACAATACCGTGCCCTGGTGCATTTTGACGATGCTCATGCGACCGGCTTTGTCGGCGCTGGTGGCCGCGGTACTCACGAGTATCGGCGTTGTATCGACAGGGTGGATATTATTACCGGTACCCTCGGCAAGGCCCTGGGTGGCGCCAGCGGCGGTTATACCAGTGGCCGCAGGGAAATTGTTGAGCTATTGCGCCAACGCTCCCGGCCCTACTTATTCTCCAACACCGTCGCGCCGCCGGTAGTGGCGGGTGCCCTGAAAGCGCTCGAACTGGTTACCGCATCCAGCGAGCTGCGCGATCAATTGGTGGCCAACACCGCTTTTTTTCGCGAAGGGCTTGCGCAACATGGCTTCGAGCTGCTGCCGGGTGAGCACCCGATTGTGCCTGTGATGTTGCACGACGCTGTGGTGGCCGGTCGATTTGCCGACGCTATGCTAGCGCAGGGGGTCTATGTTGTGGCGTTCTACTATCCCGTGGTTCCGAAAGGCAAGGCACGCATTCGCACACAGATGTCCGCGGCGTTAAGCCGGGATGATCTGGAGTTTGCCATCGATGCATTCGGCCGTGTTAAGAAACAGCTGAATCTTTAACATCTCGCTATTATTTGGCAGTTATCAGCCTGTCGAATTGGTGGGCGTATGTTGTTTTTAGGTGATTATTGAGGTGGTCTTTGTTAAATGCGTCCCGCGTTAATGAGGTCTTACCTGTCTCCGAGGGCCTTGTTACGCTTCCATAGGCCGTTATGGCGTATGGAAGCGCTTTTTCTTGCCTGTAGTAAAATACTTTTGCTGTTCATTATCTCTGTGTTTGGTACACAACAGTTGCTTTAAGACCAAAAAATAGTATTAATAGAGTGCTGCCGGTATTGAGCATTACTGTATAAGTGGAATTATTCATCAAAATGTCACAAAATATGTGTGTTTTAGTG
>JAKSCU010000042.1 GCA_022360435.1 Bacillota bacterium | reverse complement strand
TTTTTCCATATATAAATATTTCTCTTTGGGCGGGCGAATGCTTTCCAAAGACTCTTCATAATAATCCTGGGCAAGTTTCCTGGTTTTTTTGAATCGCTCGGTTTCGGCTATAAACTCTCCATCACTCCCTGAGAGTTCCTGAAAGCCGAAATATTCGGCAGGGCCGCAACAGGCGCTTCCATAATCTCCTGAAAACCGAATTCTTTTGCCCTTTTTAATGACCAAATTCAGGTACATGAACATGCATACCCATCTATCCTTTTTAAAGACAAATGAATTATCCAGTTCTTCCGCGGAAAAATACCACCCGATTGCAGGGTATTTAAAAGACCCGAGTGCAGGGTACTTAAAAGATACGGCTTCCGACAATTGCTTGTAGCTTTCTTTTACAATTTTCGAATTCATTATTTTCACCTCGATTTTAGTATGGTAATCCCCAATTTATCTTTAGTCTATAACCACAGCAAATTGCGTGCCACACAGTCAGCAAGTTAATATTAAATGCATTATAAAAAGCAATTTACAAACTACTATATTAAGTAGATATTTTTCGTTAAATATCGTATACTTATAATATTCTACTTAATATAGTAGTTTTTTAGCAAAAGGGGATGTCGTTGAAATGAATGTTGACGCAAATCATTTTTTTCAAAGCCTGACATTAAAAGTTTGCAGCAACCTTAAAATTGAAACCATACTGTTCGAAAGCTTCAGCCATTTAAGAAAATATATTCCGGCGGATGGCATGGCATTTGACATTACAGAACCTGACGGTACTGTGTTAAGCATTGCCAGGGTAACATTAAAAGGGGTTGAGATTTATGATGTTCCTATCCCGTTGTCACCTGACTCTCTTAAAGAGGCAAAGGAAAATAAAGGTGTGAAAGATGTTCTGATTTTCAATGCTCCGGACTTGAACCCGATTAGCAAAGATTTTGCTAATCGTTTAAATATCGCGGAAGCCTCTTATCTTGTGGTGAATTTGATTTTTGAAGATGAATGGCCGGCGAGCCTGTCCATTCACTCATTGGGCCAAAATCGATACACAAGCGAGCACGCAAGGCTTCTCTCTATGGTGAAGGAACCTTTTTCCATTGCTTTGTCCAATGCCTTAAAGTACCGGGAAGTGCAAAAGTACTCAGAAAAAAACAAAAAAGAAAACAATGAGCTCTACCAAGAA
>JAKSCU010000341.1 GCA_022360435.1 Bacillota bacterium | reverse complement strand
TTTTTCCATCAGAATCTCCATGGCTGCTTCACCCCATTTGAGATGGGGATAAAGCTTTTACGCAACCCATGGTCATCATTTTATCGGATACGAATATGTCCCTCTTTTATTAAGGATTTCACATGGGCTAATTCACTGCTCCATTAACGTATCTCTCTCAGAACTATTAATCACCTGATGGTCTTCAGGCACTATAACTTCATTGTTCATCTTTTCATCATTACAGGTGTTTTTTACATATCTGGATAAGGCTTTCCTCACGAGAGCAGTGTCCAGCACCGAATCCATTTCAGAGGCCGGCACAAATTCAATCTTTTCTTTCACATTCTCAGGTATCTCATCTATATCCTTTTTATTGTCCGCGGGAATAATAACAGTATCAATCCCTGCCCTGTGGGCAGCCAGGACCTTTTCCTTCAGGCCGCCTATCGGCAGCACCCTGCCTCTTAAGGTTATCTCCCCCGTCATGGCCACATTCTTCCTGACAGGTATTCCGGTAATTGCAGATACCATAGCAGTAGCAAGGGTTATACCTGCGGAAGGCCCGTCCTTTGGTGTTGCCCCTTCCGGAACATGGATGTGTATATCAAACTTATTATAAAAATCTTTATCTATGTTAAGTTTTGAAACCCTTGAACGTATAAAACTCACAGCAGCTTTGGCTGACTCCTTCATAATGTCTCCAAGGTGTCCAGTAAGCTCCAGTTTCCCGTTTCCTTCCATTAAAGTAACTTCAATGGACAGGGTATCACCACCCACCGTAGTCCAGGCCAGCCCGGTTGCCACACCTATTTCATCCTTTTCTTTGGCCTTGTCATATCTGTATTTTCTCGTACCAAGCAGGGTTTCAACTCTTCTGGAAGTTATCTTCATGGACTTTCTCCCGGTAGAAATCAGTTCTCTGGCTGCTTTCCTGCATATAGTGGCTATTTCCCTTTCCAGATTTCTCACTCCCGATTCCCTTGTGTAGTAATTAATTATATCCCTCACGGCTTTTTCATCAAACATCAGAGCCCGCTTCTTTAAGCCGTGCTCCTTTACCTGCTTGGGTACAAGGTATTTCGAAGCAATATTAACCTTTTCTTCTTC
>JAKSCU010000043.1 GCA_022360435.1 Bacillota bacterium | reverse complement strand
TTTTTTATGCTGTCAAAACTCTCGGGGTAATTGTCATCGGAATATATATGATAATAAACAAGCTGACAGATATAGGCACCCTTTTGGCTTTATTTAATCTCAACAACAATGTTGGGATACTTTCTAACTTAGGAAATATCATCGGAAAACTTCAGATCTCTCTAGCCGGGGTTCGTCGAGTAGCAGATTTGTTGGCTGAGGAAGTAGAGACCCATAACTATGAGAATTTAATCCCAAAAGAGAAGATAGATTCAATGATTGAACTTAAAGGTGTTAAATTCTGTTATGATCAGAAAATAGTGTTCGATGAAATTTCTCTTTTAGCAAAAAAAGGTGAATCGATTGCACTGATCGGTAAAAGTGGTTGTGGAAAAAGCACCATCGCAAAACTATTATTAGGTTTTTATGAATTCAAAGATGGAAATATACTTATAGAAGGAAGATCAGTGTCGAACTACTCATTAGAAGAATTGAGAAGTAAAATAGCTTATGTTCCACAAAACCCGTATTTATTCGCTGGAACCATCAAAGAGAATATCAGCTATGGAAGGTTAAATTCAACAGATGCAGAAATAATCGCATCGGCTAAAAAAGCAAATGCCCATGATTTTATTATGGAACAAGAAGCCGGATACAATACGTTTATTGGAGAAGGGGGAGCAAATCTATCAGGGGGACAAAAACAACGTCTAGCTATAGCAAGGGCTATCATCAAAGATGCACCGATTTTATTGCTAGATGAAGCAACATCAGCCTTAGATTCCCATGCAGAAGCAGAGGTTCAGGAGGCCATAGAAAAAATAATGAAGGAAAAGACTGTTTTAATTATCGCTCACCGTTTATCAACTGTTAGAAAAGTAGATAGGATATACGTAATCGACGATGGAAAAGTACTACAGTGGGGTGACCATGAACAATTAATTGCTCAAAAAGGAATTTATCATAAATTATATAAAGCCTGTATTCCCGGCAACTCATAACGGGGTAGGCGGAGCAACTCAAGCCAACGTTGAACTCCCGGGGCTTTTTTCCTCTTTTTATTAATAACCATATAGCTT
>JAKSCU010000203.1 GCA_022360435.1 Bacillota bacterium | reverse complement strand
TACCTTTTACCTCGCTGTTTCAACTATTACAAGTATAATAATAAAAAAAGCGCACTGGTTTCGGTTTCCCTATGCGTGCGCTTTTTGATATTAATCATTAATTCCAGCCATAAAATATGGCCGTATCCCCAGGTCTCGCGGCCCGGGTGAGTTGTTATATATCCTTGCGGTTAAAGCTGAACACCGCCAGGCCGGTGAAAAAGACGATGTACAGCAGGGCGTAGATCACCATCCAAACGCTGGGTTCCGCCAAGCTGCCGAAGGGTCCCATCTGCTGCAGCGCGTTTACCGGGTTGTCGGCTGGCTTTAGCAGCAGGTGTACGATTTTGCGGTACAGCGAGTCCACGGGCATGATCAGGCTGGTTGCTATACCAGCCAACTGCAGCCCGGTGTTTTTGATCAGCCAGCCGATTTGCTCCACCATGCCGCCAATGGTGGCCACGGCGTACAGCATGAACATCACCACGCCGTTGGCAATGGTGGGCATGACCACCGACCCGTACAGGGTCACCGCCAGCAGCACCACGGGCTGCAGGACGAACAGGCCCAGGGCCGGCCATTGTCCCTCCAGCACCAGCCCGGTTTTGACATTGATGATTAGCGCTATGACAGTGAAGAACAGTGCGGCGTACAGGGCCAGGAACAGGCCCAAACCAAGGAATTTGCCCAGCACATAGTCCCGACGGCTGATGGGCTTGGTCACCACGGCCTGAATGATGCCGGTTTCCATTTCCGATGATATTGCCCCCACCGCCGAGAAGATGGCCAAAAAGGAGACGATGAAACCGCCGAAATACAGGCCGAAGGACAGCAGTTGCGGGTAAACCACCATGGCCAGCATGGGATTGGGATTCGCGGTAAGGCTTTTGGCGGCGTGGTGTACGCCGGTGCCGTACAGCCCCAGGAAGACGGCCGCCAGGATCAGCGATATCAGCATCACTTTCCGGTTCAGCCCTTCACGAAAGGTGATGCCCATCATGGTCAGCATGTGTTTTCACCCCCGCCGGTGGAGTGGATGAACATTTCCTCCAGGGTGGAGCGTTTTCTGTTCATTTCAAACAACAATCCGCCGTTGTTGACAACCGCCGCCGCCAGATCGGGAATGTCCTCCTCCCGCCGCACCCGGATTCGTACCAGGTTGTGCTCAACCTCCAAGGAGTGGGTCAGGGACGCAAGCGCTTCCACAAGCTCTTGCGTTAAACCGCCCACTTTCATTTCCACTTCTATGCTGCCTGCGCGCAGGTCTTCCAGTCCGCCCTGTCGGATGATTTTGCCCTGCCTGATAAAAGCCACCGAATCGCAAATCATTTCCACTTCGCTGAGCAGGTGGCTGTTCAGGAATATAGTTTTGCCCGCCGCCCGCAGCATGACCAGAATTTCCCGCACGTCCCGCCGCCCGATGGGGTCCAGCGCCGAAGTGGGTTCGTCCAAGAACAACAGGTCGGGTTCGGGCAGCAGCGCGCAGGCCAGCCCCGCCCGCTGGCGCATGCCCTTGCTGTATGTGTTTATTTTTTGCCCTTCTTTGCCGGCCAGCCCGACTTGTTCCAGCACTTCGCCGGTGCGTCGCTTTCTTTGGGCGCCGGCCAGGCCGTAAAGGGAAGCGTGGAATTCCAGCAACTGCCGGCCGGTGAGCCAATCATGGTAACGGAAATTTTCGGGCAGGAAGCCTATTTTTCGCCGCGCCTCAATATCGCCCAACGGCCGTTCCAGAAGAAGCGCTTTGCCCGAGGTGGGGAACAAGAGGCCTACCAGCATTTTAACCAGCGTGCTCTTACCGGCTCCGTTGGGGCCCAGGAAGCCAAAGATTTGCCCCCGGGGTACCCGGAGGCAAATCTCGGCGCATCCAACCTTGTTGGCGCCGTATTTTTTGGTCAGGTTAAAGGTTTCAATGGCCATATCCAAGGTTGATGCACCTCTATTTCAGTTGGGCGGCAATGGCCAGGGCGTCATCGGGCTCCAGACCGGCGCCTGCCACCAAGTAAATCACGCCGTTTTGCTGCCAAACCAGCGAGTTGGTTTTTTCACCACCCTGGTTTTTGGCGCCTTCGGTTATCAGCACGCCGGTGGTCCCGTTAACGGCGATTTCCTTGGAACTGCCGTCAATGTTGGGAATCAGCAGGGTATTTTTCCAGTCATCCAACGCCATAAGCTGCCTCCGCAGATTGTCGGGCAGTGCCGGAATGCTCAGCAGGGCGTCGCGGATAACCATAACGTCAACCCCCGCGGAGGTTTTCAGTTCCGGGCTGCGGGATTGGGCCACCATTAATCTTTGGCCGTTGTTGTCGTAGGTGGCCATGATGCCGGTGGGGATGTTCATGGTAAAGGATTGGCCGTCCAGTTCGTCCGGCAGGGTCCGGGTGCTGCCCAGGGCCTGCAGCATGGCGTTGATGTTATTCACGTCCAGCGTCAGATTCACCGTGTGGCCGGTTATCTTGTGTAATTCAGGTTCGCCGTGCATTCCGGGCGGGGGCAGCTTGAATTCGAAATCAACCGACTCTGCGGCCTCGGTCATGGTCACGGGCACTTTCGTCTGTTTGCCGGTGACTTCCACCTTGCCGAAGTTATCGATATCCACCTTGCCGTCCCCGTCGTGGAACGCTTTTTCCAGCGCCTGTATGTCGGCCTGACTGATGTTAATGGTCTGTACCGATTCCACCCGGAAGACCGTGAGGAATTCGCTGGCCACGCCGCGTACCGCCGGAAAACTGAAGGCGGTGAAAAGTATCGCCGCCATGGCCGCGGCGGCCACCAGCTTTTTGTAATTTTTCATAAATTCAAACTTCCTTTCTATTAGTTTTAGCAGTTTGTTCCCGGCCCTGTCCGGAACCACGATTAGGTGCGTCCTGGCGGCGGGGCCGGTTTCTGAAGCATCCTTTTGGAAAACCGACAGGCAGTCTTGAATGAACAAATCGTTTGATCGCAATTGGTCCAGGTTACGGCGGCAGGACTGGCAGGTTTCCAGATGCCGGTTGACTTCCCACCACTGCGCGCCGTCCAGCTGGTTGTCAATGTATGCCTGAAGGATGCCCTCTTCGTAACACATCAGACACCACTTCCTTCCTGCTCGAGGTACATCTTTTTAAACCTGGCTTGGGCCCGGGCGATAATGGTGCCCACCGAGGATTTTTTCAAGCCGGACGCCGCGGCGATTTCGTTGTAACTAAAGCCCGAATGCTTCATTAACAGACATAGTTTATCTCTTTCGGGCAGCGCGTCCAGCACCTGCCGGACTGTTCTTATCGCTTCATTTTGTATGGCCCTTTCCTCGGAAGAAACCGCCGCCTGGTCGGGAAGGCCGTTTTTCTCCTCCCGGAGCCGGCGGCTCTTTTCGCTGCGCTGGTAATTGTAAGCCAAATTGGTTGCCACCTTGGAGAGCCAGCCCCCGATGTTCTGAAATTCCCGGGGCGGGGAGTTATAGAGCTTTAGAAAAACCTCTTGGGCCAATTCCTCCGCCACCGCCCGGTCAAACAGCAGGTAAGTCAGCTGCCGGCATACCGGTGGGTAATAACGGTTATACAACTCTTGATAACTAGGTGGTACTGCACTTGTCATTGTCTGTGATGGGATAATGGCCGGCCACCTCCCGCTTCCTTTCATATATGTAACACAGCCGCCCCTTCAAAGTTGACACCGGCGCCGGTTAAAAAGATTATATCACATTTAATTTATTTGCTGCTAATAATATCCATCCCGCCAATTTTTATACCCCGGTCAAGGACCAAAGTCCCGGCGAATTGATCCGACTACTTATTTTGAAGTTTAAGCGTAGCTATGCCTGTGGAAAATTGTAATCTGTGTGGCGTGAGTGAGGTTGGTGCCTGCCTCCTTAAAATAAAATCGCCCTGCTATGCTCTTGTAATTAAATTATAATAAGAACGAGGGGCCGGCGCTTGTGCGCCGGCCCCTCGCTTTGGGTGTGAGTTTCACCTTTGCTTAACGCAAGTCAATCTGCTTTAGCTCGCGCAGGTTCTCCAGGTCGTTCAGCTTCACCGCCCGGTGGGAAATGGTGTACAGCACGTCTTCAATATAAAGCGAACGTTGCACCGAGTTATACCTATGAAGGCTGTAATGCTTATCCGTTGCAAGGGTGGCGGGGTGCTCCACCTTGCCCCGCAGGCGGATGCCCTGACGCGGGGAAATATCGAACACGTACGCGCCCTGCCAGCCCTGCTTATCCGGCGCTATTTTTCGGCCGGGTTCCTCGATTGCCATGATTCTAAATTGAGGCATATAGCTGATGGGCAGCACTAGCAGGTTCCGTTCTTTGTTGAACAGTACCGCCCGGTGGTCGTGCAGCGCCGGGGATTCGGAATCGTCCCGCTCCACCACGTATTTGGCCACTTCCCTGGGCGCCGAAGGGTTGGATACGTCGAACAGGGCGATTTTCACTCCCAACTGCCTGGTGGGCGGCGGCATCACCATGGGCCGCGCGGGATCGGGCTGTGGTTGCGGCAATACGGCAACTTCCCGCCCGATGCCGATGAGATGGTTTTCATCATAAGGATGCAGGTAGTTCGAGTAGCCGGGAATTTTCAGCTCGCCCAGCACCCGCGGGGCGGTGGGGTCTTTCAGGTCGATGACAAACAGCGGGTCCACTTCCCGGAAAGTTACCAGGTAGGCCCGGTCGCCCATAAAACGGGCGGAGTAGATTCGTTCCGTGGGAGCCAGGCCCAGCAATTTGCCTGTTATCTCCAGGTTTTCATCCAGTACGTAAACATTGTTTTTGGGGTTGGGCGGGCCGGCAAACCAGAACCCTCTTGAAGTGGTGGCGATGCGAAAGCGACCGTCGTATTCATCCATGGAAAACTGGTTCAGCACTTGGCCGTCCACTTCGCCCCGGGTGCGGTATTCCACCCGGTCGTTCTCGATAGCCAGCTTGTAGATTACCGTTTTGTTCTGGTCCCGGGCCATATCACGGTGCCACTTGTCCCGGTAAGCAGCTATTTTTTCTTCCAGGGCCAGGGCTTTGTCGTAGTCCGCCCGGCTCAGGTAGTCGTCAAGTATTTGTTCCACCCGCTGCAGCTGCGTGCCGTAATCACGCCCGGAGTTGCGCTCGGCCTTGATTTTTTCCGCAACATCCGGGGGCACTGCCGCCGCCAACCCGTCCAGCAGTTTGCCCGTGTACAGTTTGAAGTCCGGGGCCTTGCTTCCGGTCAGGTAAATGTTGTCCCGGGACATGTACAGGTGCTGCGACATGCCGGTGAGGAAGGTTTTGCTCCGCACCGGGGCGTACGATTTTTGGGCGCTCAGGGTCAGTATTGTGGTATACCGGTAGGAGTGGTCCGGGTAAGGGAAACAGTAGATTTCTGTCGGCGGTATTGTGCGCGCCTGGCCGTCGGTAATAATCCGGGGCAGGGTTATCTTTGCTTCTTGTTCGCCGGGCGACACACTCCGCATTTTAGAAGTCGCTCCGGTGGACGGCACGGCCCGGTATACCGGCGCGTTGTTAACAACATAGATGTAATCGCCAATCATGCGGGAGTTCACGTAGTAGCCGTCGCACTTGTTGTCCTGGAGTAGTTCCGGCTTGGAGCGATCCGAAACGTCGTACTTGCGTATGTACATGGTTTCGGGTTCCGGCCCGTTGCCGAATACCACCAGGGTGTCCCCGTTGATGAAAGCTTCCGTCGGTTGCCCGTCAAGCTTGATTTCAGCAAGTTTCCGGGCATTTCCTTCGGTATGGGCCCGGAGGATGAACAGTTTGTCGCCGCTGATCACGTACAGGTAGCTGCCGTCGGTTTTCACCAGGTCGGCCTCGTCAACGCCTTGAACCTGTATGTTGGTGCCGGAAAAGTCGGGGGCCGGGGAT
>JAKSCU010000044.1 GCA_022360435.1 Bacillota bacterium | reverse complement strand
TTGAAGATGAAGAATTTGATATAGACGCCGATTTTAATTTTGTGGGAGAGATATCGGTATCGCCGGAGATCATGGAAGTTATTCGTCAAGATCCCCAAAGAGCTTATGTATTATATTACCTGGAAAACGTATAAGGAACAATTAGTCCTTGAGCTTAACTTTTTCACATTTGGGGTCGACAAATATCTCATAGGAGCCTATGGCGGTAACAGAAACCAGGATACCGTTTAAAATGGCCAGCCCCACCGTTTCCACCGTGAAATCGGACCTGATATACAACAAAAAAGCTTGCAGGATTAAGGCCCAACCCAGGACATACAAGCGCACAACCCAGTCGGGCCATCTCCTTTTAATAAAAGACTTCGTAAACTGCACAATAATACTTACCGTGGCAACCATGCCCGACAGGGTTGCCAGGTATTCCAATGTAATCAGGTTGCTTGGCATTTCCAACACCTGCGGTAATTATTTGCTTTGACTAATTATATTACAGCCACACCACAGTTATTACCGGGATAGCGGACAGGAACGGTTTTTGTCTTTATTATTTAAGTAACTTTGGTTGTTACGCTATAAACCTTGCATTGAAACTTATTTAAAAGGTAGGCGGCCAATAAACCGGGTGGTGATTGCACCATAACCAAAATAAAGAGCCTCAAGCACCCAAAAGGCTTCGGAGAATTTGGCAAATCCTCCGAAGCCTTGATTTTTTCTGGAGCGGGTGAAGGGGATCGAACCCTCAGCCCTCAGCTTGGGAAGCTGATGCTCTACCATTGAGCTACACCCGCATGTTTCCAGCACTGTTTATTATAACATTTTGGCTCTGAAAGTCAAGTTTCGGTCAGTATGCTCTTATTGCCAATATGTGCAGATAACACTATGCCGTTAACTTCATAGTATAATGCAAACCAGTTTTTGTATGATGCGGCTGACAAGCACGAACACCGGGATATGCCGTAACTTGGGACAATTCGCAACGGTGCTCAACCGACCGGGAGACCGGTTGAAAAAAGACAACCCCGGTGTTTGACGGGGCTGCGCGGAGGTCCCGCACAATTTTATAACATTTTACCAGCGGCTGAATAAAATACTATAACATCCCGTGGCATAGCTCAAGATGCAAAGGAAAGGAGGGGAATGAAAGGGCAAAATGAACAAGCGCGAAATTTTTTACCTGGTTTCCTTGGCTTGCCTGGGTGTTTTTATACTAATTGGCATTTACCTGTGGAAAGAAAGCAATGTTTATTCCAGGGAAATGGAATTTAATCGAGAGTATTACGCCAAACAAGCGGAAGAATTGGCCAAAAAGGAAACCAATAACTCGCCATCACCAGCCGCGGCAAACAGCCCTGGAGCTTCAACAAGCAAACCAGCGGCCCCCGCATCACCCGGCCCCGTGGCGCAGCCACCGCCACCTGCCGCCGCTCCCAAGCCGGCGCCGGCAGCCAACACCAATATTATCCCCCCGGGATGTAAAGTGGGAGATGTTGTCAAGATGGGCGACTTGGAAATGGTTGTAACCAAGGCTACCAACAAACACAAAGTTATCGATATAACCATCACGGGCAACAAGTCGGGCCAACCGCCCAAACCGATTCTAGTGAAACCAAACCGGATTGTTTACGAAATACCGGCGAACGTTGACTTGAACGTAGACCTGACGGAAAAAACCATCATTGAAAAATCATCTGTTTTTTATAACAACCAAAAATAATTAAATTAAAAAAGCGCACTCATTCGGTTCCCTCTGCGTGCGCTTTTGATACTTTTTTCCTTTGCCCTTGCCATATATATGGCAAGGTATACTTTCCTGAAGTACTAAAAAAAGAGGACGGTATGCTTTACTATTTGTAAAAAGTATACCGTCCTCTTTTTTTGTCTCTATTGCCGACACAACGCTTCAGCCAGCACTTCGGTTACGTAATCCATTTGCTTTTCGGTAATCCGGTTGAAAAACGGCAAGGCCAGGGTAGATAAAGCAGCCCGTTCGGTGTGGGGAAAGCTGCCCTCCCGGTAACCGAACAATTGCTGGAAATATGGCTGCAGGTGGATGGGTTTGAAATAGGGCCTACAATCCACACCGTTTTCCCGCAGGTATTGCATAACCCGATCCCGGCTGATTCCCCGCTCCAGCCGGATTACGTAGACAAACCAGCTCATGTTCACTCCCGGTCGCACCCGGGGCGTGATAACCCCTTTCATACCGGCCAGCCGGGTGTTGTAGTACCCGGCCACCTGCTCCCGCCGGGCCAGGATGCCGTCTATTCTTTTTATTTGGGCCACTCCCAGGGCGGCGCTCAACTCATCCAGCCGGTAGTTGTATCCCAGGCGCACATGGCGCAGCCATGCGTCCCCGCTACTCCTACCCTGGTTGCGCATGCTCCTGCACAATCCGGCCAGGCCGGGGTTATCTGTGGCAATGATACCGCCCTCGCCGGTGGTGATTTGCTTGTTGGGGTAAAATGCCAGCACTCCGGCATCACCCATACCGCCCGCCATTTTTCCGTTGCAGCCGGCGCCGATGGCCTCGCAGGCATCTTCAATAACGGCCAGCCCGTGCCTGGCGGCAATATCGCCCAGGGCGCCCATGTCCGCCGGATGACCGAATACGTGCACCGGCAAAATCGCCCTGGTTTGGGGGGTCAGCAAAGCTTCCACACACCCCGGGTCAATGTTCAGGGTTTCGGGTTCAATATCCGCGAACACCGGCCTGGCCCTGGCGTATAAAACACAGTTGCTGGAGGCGACAAAGCTGAAGGGGGTGGTAATAACCTGGTCGCCCGGACCGATACCCAGCGCGCTTATCGCCAGGTGCAAACCGCCGGTGCCGCTGCTTACCGCCACGGTATCTTTGACCCCCAGGTAACCCGCCACCATTTTTTCAAACTGTTCCACCATGGGACCAATGCTGAGAATGTTGCTGTCCAGCACCCGGTTCACCAATTCCCGTTCCTCGGGACCGATATCCGGGGATGAAAGGGGAACGTGCATTATGGCATGCCTTCCTTTGGGCAGATGTAAAAACAATTATAAAACTTTTTTATTTTATGACCGGCAGCCCAAAGGTGTGCAAAGCCTGCCGGTTTTAGTTTATTTTTCAAGGGAAACCGGTAATCCGGCAGCTTCCCGGACCAAAGAGGCTATTCTCCCGGTTTCCGCAGTGGACAGCCCGGGGTGCGCGGGGATGGCCAGCAGTTCCCGGGCCGATCTTTCCGCCACCGGGAAGTCACCTTCCCGATAACCCAGGTGATGAAAAGCCTGCTGCAGGTGCAAAGGCACAGGGTAATAGACTCCGCAACCCACCCGGTTTCGCTCCAGATGTTCTTTAATGCGGTCCCTTTGGGGCGAACCGACGACGTAGAGATGGTATGTGTGCCTGTTGCCGGGCAGCAGCCCGGGAGTGACCACAACTCCGTCCAACAGCCGGTTGTATTCGCCGGCCAGGGCAACCCGCTGTTCAATCCAACTGTCCAGATACTTTAGTTTCACCAGTAAAACAGCGGCCTGGATTTCATCCAGCCGGCTGTTGCACCCGACGGAATGGTGGATGAATTTTTGCCGGCTGCCGTGGGTGCGCAGCGACATGACCCGGTCCGCCACCTGCGGGTCCCGGGTCACCACCATGCCGCCGTCCCCGCACCCGCCCAAGTTTTTAGTGGGGAAAAAACTAAAACAGCCGGCATGTCCCAACGAACCCGCCTTTCGTCCCTTGTTTCCGGCCCCCAGCGCCTGACAGGCGTCCTCTATCACCAGCAGGCGGTGTGCCCGGGCCAGGTCCAGCACGGCGTCCATATCGGCCATCTGGCCGAAGATGTGCACCGGCACAATAGCCCTTGTTCTGGGTGAAATCAGGGCGCTTATTTTTTCCGGGTCGATGTTGCAGGTAACGGGTTCAATATCCGCAAACACGGGTGTGGCTCCGGTACGCGATATGGTTCCGGCGGTAGCGAAAAATGTAAACGGGGTGGTGATTACCTCGTCGCCCTTACCAATACCGCAGGCAAGCAGGGCCAGCAACAGAGCGTCCGATCCGCTGGCCACGCCAACCCCGTATGGCACCCCGCAGCAGGCGGCCAAATTTTCTTCCAACAACCGCACCCGCGGCCCCAGTATATATTCCCCGGAGGCCAGGACCTCCCGCACCGCTGCGTCTATTTCCTCCCGTAAAAGATTATACTGGCCCCGCAAGTCAAAAAGAACAGTGTTCATTATTCACCCCGCCTGGCATAACGTTCATCAAGATTAAGCGGCAGTGAAACAGGCCGGCGGGTTTGGGTGGAATGGTATAAGCCCAGCACCACTTCCAGCGACTTTTTCCCCTCGCGGCCTTCCACGGCGGGGCGCCGGTCATGCCACAGAGCGTTCATCATATCCAACAGCACCGCCCGGTGTCCCTGCCCGCTAGGCTCATCCGGGCCGGAGCAAACGCGGATAGCCTGTTCCCGGTCGATAAAGTCATTGAAAGCCCAGGTTTTTATTCCCCCGGCACCAGTGCCGCCAATTACGGCGGTACCCCGTTCCCCGAAAAATGCGATGGTTTCCTCAAGGCTGCGGGGGTAAACGGTGGACGCGGCCTCGATCAGGCCCAGGGCTCCGTCGGCAAACCGCAAAACAGCCAACCCAACGTCCTCGGCTTCGATGGGCCGGTAACGAGTCGCTGTTTGGGCGAAAACCGAATCCACCCGGCCCATAATCCATCGCAGCACGTCGATGCTGTGGATGGCCTGGTTCATCAATACCCCGCCGCCCTCGTCTTTTTTACTGCGCCAGGCGCTCCGGCCATAATAAGCGTGGTCGCGGTTCCAGCGCACCGTGGCCGTTGCGTGGCTCAACCGCCCGAACTTGCCCCCCTCAACGGCCAGCTTCAATAACCGCCAAGCAGGCCGGAACCGGTTGGGGAGAACCACCGACAGCCGCACGCCCTCTTTTTCACAGGCGTGAATAAGGCGGTCGGCGTCGGCCATGGTTAAAGCCAACGGTTTTTCCACCAAGACATTTTTGCCTCTGCAAGCCGCCATAATGCCCATTTCAGCGTGTAAACCGCTGGGGGTGCAAATAATCACCACGTCAAGATCTTTTTCCTTTTCCAGTAGTTCGCCGAAATCACGGTATCCACGCACCGGATAAAGTTGCGTAAAACTCTCCAAAACGCCGGGGTCAATATCGCAAGCCGCGGGCAATACCGCACCGGGCAGGGATGCAATGGCTTCGGCATGGCGCCGCGCCGCGTGCCCGCAGCCAACAATGCCGAATTTTACCGCGGCAGCGGTCACCTTTTACTCACCGGGTAATCAGCGATTAATACTATCAGCACCGCCGCAAATAACCCGGCCATCCCTGCAACCAACATGGCCAGAATAATATTGGGGCCGGCTGGATTCCCCGGAGGCAAGGCCGGAGTGATCATTTGCAGGTTGTTCATGCGCCAATTTTCCCTTTCCTGCTGCTGCAGTATATCGGCAAAGCTGTTGGCGATATGCGCCGCCCGCCGGGGCGTGGTGTCCGTCACCACTATTTCCAACAGTTCCAGGTCCTTGACCTTGCGCACTTTGACCATGTGTTCCAGTTCCCCCAGGCCGGGATGATGATTCAAATGGTCGGCAAGCTCGCGCAGCACCGGCTGGCTGGTTGCCAGTTCACTGTAAGTTCTAGCCAACTGCCGGTACATCATCAGGCTGTTGTAATCCATGCCGGGTGCGCCGCCGGTCATATTATCGTCGGGCTTGATCATCAACACCGCCCTGGCCTGGTATTTAACCGGCATTACAAGGCCCGTCGCCCCAGCAGCCAAAACGGCCAGCATTACGGTGGCGAGGACCAAAAACAACCTTGCATTAATGACCGCCAATAATCGCGCGTAGTCCAAATACGTCACCCCTCAGCGTTTTTCCACTTCGGGCACCGGCCTCACGTATCTGGCCGGGCGACCCATAAACACGGCTCCCGGCCTGGTATCCCCGGTGACCAGCGACCCTGCGGCAACAAAGGTTTCCGGAGCTATGGCGACTCCCGGCAACAGCAAGGCCCCGGCGCCCACCCGGGCGTTTTTATCGATCCGGGGGCCGCTTAGCCGGCAGGAGCTATCCTCGTCCCGACCCATGCGGTTGTCATTGGTGGTAATCACCATGGGCGCAATGAATGCGCCGGCCCCAACCACAGTATGGGCGGTAAGATAAGCTCCGGTTTGAATTTTGGCGTTTTCACCAACCACCACGTCATTTTCCAAAGCCACACCCCGACCGACAATTACCCGGCGACGGATCGCGCACCTTTCCCGCACAGAAGCCAGATCCCCCACCATCACTTCCTGATCCATTGTCAACCCTGCATACAACACCACGCCGCTGCCCAGCACGCACCCCCGACCTATCACCGGCGGACGCAGGTCGTCGTCATTTCGCCGCCTGCTGGTTGCGCCGGGATGGGGTTGTTTCCCAATTACGCAGTTATCGCCGATAACGCAATTCTCCCGGATTACACTGCCGGGGTGAATGGTAACGCAGTTGCCGATATGTACCCCGCTGCCAATGGTTACATTTTTGCCGACAACCGAAAAAAAACCGATTTCACAACCGGCGCCCAGGGAGGCCAGGGGGTGTATGTAGTTGGTCAAAACATCACCAACCCGTCTGTTCCGGTTTTTCACCATAAGGTTTTCATCATAATATGAGTCCGACCGGTTTATGGTGACGCCCTCCACCGGCTAATAAAAAGGAGCCGCCCGTTTAAAAAGGCGGCTCGGCATAGCTTTAATATAAAATCTATAAGCGTGCCATATACATGCACATGGCTTCACCAGTTTAATCAGGTGGCGATTTCGCGGCTACAGTTGACGCATGGACACATTATCGAAATCATGGGCGCCGGAACCGCCATTGACCAGGAGTTTGACCAGCACCCTGGCCGTCCCCGCCGGGGCGGTCACCGTCCGGGCCGGTATCTGTTCCCAGCCCGCTCCCCGGTGATTGTGGAGAATGTCGCCGCTGGCCAGCAGTTCCCCTCCGGCGTCCAGGAAGAAATACGCTATCCTGGCCTGGCTGACGGCGCTGCCTTTCCGGCTGGCGGCGTCGATTACGTA
>JAKSCU010000045.1 GCA_022360435.1 Bacillota bacterium | reverse complement strand
TGCAGGATCAATGTGTCAGGATTATTATTGAAACCGCTCTTAATCACCACAGCGGCGCTCATGAAGAAAGGATCATGCCTGAAAACTGCGGAGGTAAATTAAAATGACCCAATCCTGCCGGCAAAGCGGCAGTTGTCAATGTAGCGCCCAGGGCGCCCAACCACTGGATGACACCGAACTTCCCGGGCAGCGCCGGGAAGAAAAATTGGACACCTTTCATCTGGACAACCTTGATTGCGCGGACTGCGCCTCTAAGCTGGAAACAAAGCTGGCCGTACTACCGGGAGTGGTAAGCGTAAAAGTTGATTATGGCACCGCAAAAATGAACGTATTGCACGTCACGGCGACGAATAAAATCATGGCCCGGGTTAGAGAAGCCGGTTACGGAATTCGTATCGCCGGCCAGGCAGCCACCGCCGGCAGCATACCCTTTTGGCGCTACCCGCGTCTTGTGCTGACGGTGTTGTCCGGGCTGTTTCTTGTTTCGGGCTTTGTTTGCGCCATATTAGACGTGTCCGGCGCTTTTACCGGCGCGCTGTTCCTGGCCGCCATAGCCAGCGGCGGTTTTTATGTCGGCAAAAGCGCCCTGGATTCAATAAAAACATTTACCATGGATATAAATGTTCTCTTGAGTATAGCGATAATCGGAGCCATATCCATCGGTGAATGGTCGGAAGGCGCCATGGCTGTTTTTCTGTTTTCCTTGGGCAACTTGTTGCAGGCTTACAGCGTGGAAAAAAGCCGGCAATCAATCCGGCAATTGATGGAATTGTCCCCACAGACCGGCATGGTGATTAAAGACGGGCGGGAAACAGAACTGGCCGTTGCGGACATTCGGATCGGGGATTTGATGCTTGTCAAACCGGGGGAAAGAATTGCCCTGGACGGAAAGGTAATCAGCGGTTCCTCCACCGTCAACCAGGCTCCCATCACCGGCGAATCGATGCCCGTGCCAAAATCCGCCGGGTCCGAAGTCTTCGCGGGAACGCTTAATGAAAACAGCGTTCTTCAAGTAGAGGTAACCAGCCCGGTGCAAAACACCATACTGGCCAGAATTGTGAACATGGTTGAAGAAGCCCAGGCGCAGCGGGCGCCCGCACAACATTTTGTGGACGTTTTCGCCCGTTATTACACGCCGGCTATAATCGTGGGGGCGTTGGCGGTGGCAATTGTGCCGACGGTTTTTGGGGGCCTTCCGTTCAAACCATGGCTGGAAAAAGCTTTAATCCTGCTGGTTGTCGCCTGCCCCTGCGCGTTGGTTATATCCACTCCGGTGGCCATCGTGTCCGCCATCGGCGGCGCCGCCAGGCGGGGGGTTCTGTTCAAGGGCGGTTTGTACCTGGAAGAAGCCGGCAAGGTCAAAGCACTGGCCTTTGACAAGACCGGCACCCTGACCGAAGGCAATCCGGGGGTTACGGACATCATCCCCGTCAACGGCCACACCGACAGAGAATTAATCACCGTTGCCGCGGCGCTTGACAGCCACACTCAGCATCCCCTGGCCAAAGCCATACTGAGAAAGGCGGATAAAATGGGCATAGTTCGGCCTCCGGCCGACAGTCTGCAGATAATGCCCGGTGAGGGGGCCAGGGCGTTAATAGGCGGCAGGGAGTATTACATTGGCAATGCCCGGTATATGAAAAAGCTGGGTCTCGGCACAGGGGAAATGGAGGACACCCTGGCGGAATTACAGGATGAGGGGAAAACAGTAATGCTGGTGGGCGACAGTTCAGGTTTGCTCGGAGCAATCGCCGTAACCGACCGGGTGCGGCCGCAGAGCGCGGCAGCCATCAACAGCCTGCGGGCCGCCGGCATCAAGCGCATCATCATGCTCACCGGCGACAATCCAAAGACCGCCGGTAAAATGGCCCGACAAGTGGGTGTGGATGATTACAGGGCCGCGCTGTTGCCCGCCGATAAGCTGGAAAGCATCAAGGAGTTCCAATCCCGATACGGAAAAGTGGCCATGGTGGGCGACGGTATCAATGACGCGCCTGCCCTGGCAGCAGCCGGCATCGGTATCGCCATGGGCAAAACCGGCACGGACACTGCGCTGGAAACCGCCGATATTGCATTGATGGCGGATGACCTGGGCAAGCTCCCTTATATTATCAAACTAAGCCGCCGGGCAATAAAGATAATTAAACAAAATATCGCCTTTTCCTTGCTGATCAAACTGGTTTTTATCCTGGCCACCTTTTGGGGAGTAACCAATTTGTGGATGGCGGTTTTTGCCGATACCGGCGCCTCGCTGTTGGTAATTGCCAACGGAATGAGACTGGCTTTTATTAAAGATGAAAAATTAATTTAAAACAGCCTTTTACGCTAACTTAATCTAATTCAAACGCTTTATTAATCTCCTTTTAAAAATAGGTAATTACAATGGAACAAGCCTATAAAATTTAAAGGAGGTTAAAAAGGTGTCCAAAAACCAAAAGTTATTCACTGTTGTCAGCGCAATTTTTCTGGTACTGGCATTATGCGCCATGAATGTCGGGCCGGGCATTGAAGCAAGCGACCCTTTAAAAAGCGAGATGGCGGAAGCGTCAACTAATGCGCCCAAGTATGTTTTTTATTTTATTGGTGATGGTCTGGGAGCAAGTCAAAGACAATCGGCCGAGTTCTTCTTGCAATCTAAATCCGGCAATGACGAAGCCAAGCTATTAATGAACACATTTCCCGTGGCGGGCATCAACACAACCCATTCAAACGACACCCTGGTGACCGACTCCGCCGCCGCCGGCACCGCGCTGGCCACAGGCTATAAAACCAACAACGGCATGATTTCCATTTTGCCAAACGGTCAAGCGGTTAAATCGCTCATTCAAGCCGCTGAAGAGAAGGGCAAGGCCACGGGTATTATTACCAGCACACGTTTGACCCACGCGACCCCCGCCGTTTTTGCCGCCCACAACAAGAGCAGAAATAACGAAAATGAAATTGCCGAGGACTATCTGGACAGCGGTGTGGACTTTTTGGCCGGTGGCGGCTACAGACACTTTGTGCCCCAGGACTGGGAATGGGGCAAATCCAAAAGAGAAGACAGCGTTAATGTTGCCCAAAAATTTTCCCATAACGGCTACCAAGTCTTTTTAAGTGATTCCGGATGTAAAGATTTTAAAAGCTACAACCCGGCAGGCAAAGAAAAAGTATTTGCGGCTTTTACTTATAGTCACATGCCATACGAATTGGACAGGATAAACAGCGGAAGCAATGTGCCCAGCCTGGCGGATATCACTGAAAAGGGCATTGAAGTTTTATCCAAATATGACCAGGGCTTTTTCATGATGGTGGAAGCCGGCAGAATCGACCACGCCTGTCATGCCAATGACCCGGCGGGTTCAATACATGACACGTTGGCATTTGATGAGGCTGTTAAAGAAGCCTATGAATTTTACCAAAAGCACCCACGGGAAACACTAATCGTTGTTGTTGGCGACCACGAAACCGGCGGCATGGGACTGGGCTTCGCCAAAAACTATTTCTTAAACATGGACGAATTGTTTGATGTCAAATTCTCCGTTGAAGACACTCTGCAAAGAAAATACACCGGCGATCGGGCAGCTTACTTCCGTTTTATAGAAAAAGACATGGGTCTGGATAATATCACCGACGCTGAAAAAGCCGATATTGAAAAGGCTATGCATCTGGTAGACAATAAATCGGATACCGGCGACGTATACGGGGGATACGATCCGGTAGCCATCGCAACAACCCATGTGATTTCCGAAAGGGCCAACCTTTTCTGGACCACTTACGCTCACTCGGCCACAGCTATCCCGATGTCCGCCATTGGCGTGGGAGCGGACAACTTCGGCGGTTACAAGGACAACACTGAAATAGCCAAGACTATGGCTGATTTAATGGGGTATAAGCTGGGCTATTTAAATTAATTTAATTTAAATTCAATATAAAAAAAGCGCACTCATTCGGGTTCCCTCTGTGTGCGCTTTTTGATACTTTTTTCCTCGAATTCGGCCATATCTATGGCCGAGTATAATTTCCTAAAATATAAATAACCGGGGGAGAGCCTCCGGTTATTTATATAGTTTTATGCTAAAAAAAGGATGAATGATAGTGAAAAAAGCAATAACCCTATGCCTGTTTTTGGGATTAATATTCTTAATGGTGTCCATACTTGTCATGGATGAAAATAACGGCCAGGTGGAAAATGTCCATGAAATAACGGCGATGGTATTGGAAACAGACAACTCCAACGTAATACAATCGGGAATATCAAGTATTGGGTATCAATTTCTTGAAGTAGAAATTATGCATGGAGAATATAAAGGGCACATAGTTACCGCCGATAATCAGCTCCTGGGCAAATTGGAAATTGACAGCTTTTTTAAGCCGGGGGATAAAATTGTAGCAGCATTATTGATAGAAAATGGGGAAATCGCTCAGGCCAAAGCTCTGGAGATATACAGACAGGATTCGCTTTTGCTGCTTTTCGGTTTTTTTGTTTTATGCCTGATTATTTACGCCGGGGTAATCGGTTTAAGAGCTTTATTTTCCTTTTTAGCAGCTCTTTTTATAATTTGGAAGTTTTTGATACCCGGCCTTTTGGCGGGCAAAGAGCCCTTATTGCTTGTATTTCTTGTCCTAACCTTGCTAACCGCGTTAATCATGTTTTCTATTGCCGGTTTTAGCAAAAAAGGTTTCGCGGCCTTTGCGGGCACCATGTTTGGTTTATTTGTAACGATAATGATAACAATTTTTTTCGGTGAACAATTCGCGTTAAACGGAATGACCTCGCCTTTTGCTGAAACATTGCTATTTAGCGGTCACCTGGACTTAAACATGCAGCACATTTTTTATGCCGCAATAATAATAGGGGCTTCGGGGGCGGCCATGGACATAGCCATGGACATAGCCGCTTCAATGGAAGAAATAAAACTCAAAAAACCCGATATTAATGTATATGAACTGATTAAATCGGGTTTCAACGTGGGCCGGGCGGTAATAGGCACCATGACCACCACTCTTTTACTGGCCTATGCCGGTGGTTATCTTTCGTTGCTGATGCTTTTCACCACCCAGGAAAGCAGCTTTATACGTATAATAAACCTAAAAATTATTGCGGCGGAAATAATGCGGACCGTAGTTGGCAGCATCGGGCTTGTGTTGGTGGCGCCAATAACAGCCATCATTGCCGGTTGGATATTATCCACCGAAATCAAATCAATCTTCGCAGCGGTGCCTAAAATGATTGTTCGCAAAGGAGCGCGATAGAAATAATCCACGGAGGTAATTGAAATATAAATATTTGTTTTTGTTTATATTTATGATAGTATAGGTTATAATAATGTTATTAAAATTATTATAACACATGGGGGTTTTAAAATTGGCTTTTGAAGTCTACATACCAAGAGCATCAAGCAACAATTTGGTAACATTGACAAAACACCATATACGGATCGGAAGTAATCTTTTAAGTCAGTTGAACGGCGAAAAAACTGAAATAGCTTATGACCGCCAATCGAACAAACTTCGTATCAAGGGAACCAATGAAAGTGGCATGAAAATCGGAAACAACAAAATAGGCGCCAGAGGGGTATTTGCTTACTTCGGCATTGACATTAAAGGTAGTTTTCCCGCCGATTTTAACGATAAGGAAAATGCAATAATTGTCGATTTAAACAAACGCCGTTAATAATTTTTATGTCATTACGTCAATTATATTATAAATAAGGAGGATTAATATGGGGTCTAAAACAACAGAAAATTTAATGACCGCCTTTGCCGGAGAATCCCAGGCCAACCGCAAGTACCTGGCTTTTGCCAAAAAGGCCGAAAAAGAAGGCAAAACCCAGGTGGCCCGCCTTTTCCGAGTTGTGGCCGAGGCGGAAACAATTCACGCCATTAAACACCTGGAAACGGCGGGCAAGGTGGGAACTACCGCTGATAATGTTAAGACCGCCATTGAAGGCGAAACTTATGAATTCAGCCGCATGTACCCCGATTTTATCGCCAAAGCCCTGGAAGAGGGGGCGTCGGCGCCGGCTAAGAGCTTTGAATTTGCAAATGAAGCAGAAAAAGTTCACGCCGTGTTGTATAAAAAAGCACTGGAAGCACTGGAGGCCGGGCAGGATATGCGGGTCGATTCGTTCCACCTGTGTCCCGTATGCGGGTATGTGGCCGAGAACGAACCTCCCGAACGCTGTCCGATATGCAATGCTTTAGGTAAATCTTTTCAGCAATTTTAGCTTGATTTTTTATACCGTTCTGTCCGAGTAAAGAAATGACCACAAGTTAAAATAATGAGTGATTGTTGAGCGGTCCTCCCCGTCCGGGGGGACTGCTTTTTTGTACTCTTAGGAAAGTATACCTCCGGCCATATTTATGGCCGGATTCAAGGATAAGAGTATTAAAAAGCGCACGCAGAGGGAGTTGAATGAGCGCGTTTTTTAAAAATATTTTATAAAAATAAGAAATATATGGTAGGATTTTCTGTTTTTAAATAGAATAGTGTAATTATACAAATATATTTAGGGGGGATAAATATAATGAGTTCCGTTCTTTTTGAAGAATGTAAGCTCCAAAACTGCATATTGAAAAACAGAATTATAATGACTCCCACATTTATGGCCTACGGGAACGAAGACGGAACGATAAGTTCGGCGGTGCTGGAGCATTACCGGGACATGGGCGCCAGCGGAGTTGGCTTGGTGGTGGTGGAAAACATGATTATTGACAATAAGCGCTCCAGGTTCGGCAGGTTAATGCGCATAGACACGGACGACGTTATCCCCGACCTGGCCAAACTGGCGGACGTAATAAAGAAAGGTGGCGCGGCTGCATTTGTTCAGATTAATCACGGCGGCCGTTACGCTTTTATAACCAATCCCATGGCTCCTTCACCGGTGCCCGCCTTTGACGGACCGGCGCCCGAAGAAATGAGCCCGGCCCAGATTGAAACGGTTATCAATCAATATGTTGCCGCCGCTTTGCGGGCCAAGCTGGCCGGCTTTGACGGTGTCGAGATTCATGGAGCCACCGGTTACCTGCCGGCGCAATTTCTATCGCCCCGCACCAACAAGCGTAACGATCACTACGGCGGCAGCCTGGAGAACCGTATGCGCTTTGGTCTGCAGTTGGTTCAAAAGGTACGGGAGGCGGTGGGGCCGGATTACCCGGTCGGTTACAGGTTCATGGCCGACGAGTGGCTGGAAGACGGTTTGCAACTGGACGAGGCAAAAGTTTACGCCGGCGAACTGGATAAGCTGGGAGTTGCTTACCTGTCCGTAACCGCGGGGCTTTATGAGTCCTTCTTTACCGAGGACAAGATAGCCCTGTCCAGGCAGGAAAATTACATGGCCGATTTGGCCGGGGCCGTCAAAAAAGTGGTCGCTGCGCCTGTAATTGCAGCCGGTCGCATCGCCACCCCGGATGCCGCCGAGCGGATCTTTAACGCCAACCAGGCTGATTTGATCGGGCTGTCCAGGGTGCTGCTGGCCGACCCCCAATGGCCTCTCAAAGCACAAGAGGGAAGAGGCGGCGAAATCAACCCGTGCCGTGCCGACTGCGATGTATGCATCCAACTGGTTATGCGCCAAAAACCTGTTATATGCGCGGCCTGGGACGGCTCCAGGAAAAAAAGGTTTAACGAACTTCTTAAAAATTAGGAGGCCGTAGAATTGTCCCGTAGTGAAAAAATCAACCCCATTGGGCAAAGCATTTCAGGGATTTTTGATGTCATAAATTTAGGCATAATTGTAATTAACGCCACAGGACATGTGGCGTATGCCAACCACGCCTGTGAAGAAATTCTAAACGTATCTTTTGCCAATATAAAAGACAAGCACTATTCGAAAGCCTTCGCCCAAATACCTCCCGACGAGCGTTTTACCCTGATTACGTTGGAAACCGGCAAAGAGTTCAAAAACATAGGCTATAGCAAGGCCCGGTTCAATAACAGATACGTCACCACCAACACCGTGCTGTTGAAGGACGACTGTGGCAAGGTGATTGGGGCCGCAGGTATATTCAAGGACGTAACCCATATATACGATCTGCAAAAGGATCTTCAGGAGTCAAGCAAGCTTTCCATGTTGGGGAATGTGGCGGCGGGCATGGCCCATGAAATATTAAATCCTATAACCACCACCAGGGGGCTGGTGCAGGTATTAAAACAAAAATCAGGCGAAAACAAGTTGACGCCGGACATGGTGCAGGAGTTTTCGGATATTATGTTATCCGAACTGGAATCAATCTGCAATCTGATCAACAATTTCATTTATATAGTCAGTTTTAAACCAATAAACATGCAACCGGTGGATTTAAACAAGTTGGTTGAAAAAGCCGTCGAATTGATTGCGAGCCGGTTAAAGGAAAAGGTTGTCAAACTGCGGTTGTCATTGGAACCGGACATAAAAACAATGGGGGACAAACGTTCACTGCGCCAAGCGCTA
Source organism: Bacillota bacterium (assembly GCA_022360435.1). Classification (GTDB taxonomy): domain Bacteria; phylum Bacillota; class Desulfotomaculia; order Desulfotomaculales; family Desulfallaceae; genus BRH-c8a. The sequence goes on along the minus strand of JAKSCU010000045.1, from coordinate 1,381 downwards.
ACGCATTTGATGGACAATGCTGTGGAGTTTCTGCCCGTCGGCGGCCAAATAAGCATCACCACCGGACAAAAAAACGACCGGGTGTATATCGTTGTTGCGGACAATGGCGTCGGTATGTCCGAAGAGGTATTGGACGCTGTATTCACACCCTTTTTCTCAACCTGTGAGAGCAAAAAGGGACTTGGTCTGTCCATTGCCCAGCGCATAATCCGCAGCCATAACGGGCAAATAACCGCAAAAAGCCGGCCCGGCGAAGGGGCGTGTTTTACAATTACGCTGCCGGCGGCCGCAACCTGATTTGCGCTCCGCAACCACTGCAAAAAAAGAATAATCTTTTCATAGCTTTTTTCAAATAAAGCGGCATAATCAATTTCTTTTTGCTCGGCAATTTAATTAATATGCAAAGCGGATTTTTTCGGATGTTTTTTTTATGCGTAATTATTTTTCATCAAGTTTTTTTAGGAATTCCTGTCATGCCAAAGAATATGCGCATATTATGGAACAATAGCATAATAATGGAGATGATTGCCTTGTCTAATGAAGAAAAAAAGAATACCCGGCCAAACAAAACCCAAGCGCACTACCCAGACAAAAACCACCGGACCGGGCACCACCCGGGCACAACCTATCCGGGGATGGAATTGGCCAGAGCCTATATTCCCATTCAAAAACTGGGGCGAGTTTACCCTCCTGCCCAAGCTCTTGAAGCCGGTACTTTGTTTCCCGAATTGTATCGCCCCTACCCTTAATAGATTTGGAGGTGAATCCTTGTGGATACCCGACACCAGGCCCAAATGCTGCTTCGGATTCAGCAGCTGGAATTCGTAACATTGGAACTGAACCTGTACCTGGATACCCACCCCGAAGACCAGCAGGCGCTGACCATGTTCAATCAAAAACACCAGGAGTTGATCCAGCACGTGCGCAATTACGAACAAACTTACGGCCCTTTATTAAATTACGGTTTTTCCCCGGCCGTTCATAATTACTGGCAATGGGTGGAAAGCCCCTGGCCTTGGGAGATTAAATACTAGAACAATAAAAAAAGCGCACTTATTCAGTTCCCGCTGCGTGAGCTTTTTAATACTTTTACCCTTTGCCCTTGCCATATATATGGCAAGGTATACATTCCTAAAAGTATAAAAAAAGCGCACTCATTCAGTTCCCGCTGCCTACGCTTTTCGATACTGTAATTACGAAAAAGTATATAATAATTGAAAGGAATTTGTAATATGTGGGTTTACGAAAAAAAATTACAAATCCCCGTGCGAGTTACCCGGCCAGATCCCAGGATGGCCAAGTATGTGATTACTCAATACGGCGGGCCGGAGGGTGAGTTATCCGCGGCGCTGCGTTATTTGAACATGCGTTATAGCATGCC
>JAKSCU010000078.1 GCA_022360435.1 Bacillota bacterium | reverse complement strand
CATCGTTGATAACGAAGGCAACGTCGACCAGGTCACCGTGGATGAGAGTTGCAGGCACGCTATGCTCGATCGCGCAACAGAACAGCTCATTCGCCGCGTGGCCCCCTTTCCAAAACCGCCAACGGCACCGTTCCGCACCTCGGTGACACTGCGCTACACGCTCAACTGAGCGCCACCCGCTTCCGGGCGGAGCGTAACGGCGGGTCGCATCCGCTACACTTCACGCATGCCGTTCACCCCAACCGCTGGAGCATCTGATGTTTGATGAGAAGGTTGCTGCGGTCATGCAGCATGTGGATCAGCTGCGCGACCAGGTCGATGACCACTGGCAGATTCCGCGCGACGAAGCGCTGTTGCTCGCGCAGATTGTGAGGCTTCGTGGGTGTCGCTCGCTGTGTGAAATCGGTACAAGCTATGGGTTTTCCACATTGCATCTGTCTGCCGCGGCGTGTGAGATCGGAGGACATGTCCATACGATTGACATCGACCCGCGGAAAACGGAAGCTGCCTGCGCGCATTTGCAGGAAGCGGGGCTGATCGATTACGTCACGTTGCACACGGGCGATGCGCGCGAGGTTGTGGAAAATTTGCAACCCGATGAACCATTTGACTTTGCGTTCATTGACGCGATCAAAGCGCAGTGTTTCGATTACCTTAAAGTATTGATGCCGAAGCTTGCCAATCGCGCTGTTGTGATAACGGATAACACCACAACGCATGCGGATGAGCTTGCACCGTTTGTGGATCACCTTCGTGGTTTAAAGGGCGCTGTCAGTTGTGGAATACCTGTCGGTAATGGAATTGAACTCACACTTCTCGATCGTTGAAAAGCTGTCGGTAACTGGTAGCTGCAGACCTTCGAGGCAATGTGATGCTGATGGATGTGAGGTGAGCTGTGGAAAAAAAAGACCTCCGCCACAGGGCTCCGATCCTGTGGGCGGAGGCGCGCCACGGCTCAAATATCGGGTGGCCGGTTACTCAGCCGCTCTTATCCTATCGGCAGCTTTGAGATTGTGTCAACGAAGGTTCTGGAGGAATGCTGAAAATCGTTAAGTTGTTAATTTTATTTAACTTAAGGTTGTATCGGCGTGACGGGCGCTGTTCAGGCAGGCCATTGCCCACGAGCCGGTTTCCGGGGCTGGATTTGCTTAAATGTTGACGCTGTGAGCCTTTGCGTCGGTCGACGGGTGGGGCGGGGTTCGCAGATGTGGGACAAGATTCTTTGAAAAAAGATATTGCCATCGGTATTGTGCTCTTGGGGTCGGATGTGGAAAACCTCCCTTCAGCACCGTCAGTGAGGGCGTCTCCAATGAGCTTGGCTCAGGCAGATCCGGTTCGGGTGCTGATTACCCGCAGGCCCGCAGGCACCGTCTACGCCGACTACTGGGAGTTTCCCGGAGGCAAGGTTGAGACTGGCGAGACGATCGAGCAGGCGGTGGTGCGTGAGCTGGCCGAGGAGCTGGACATCGAAGTCGAGCCTGTCGCGGCTCTGGAGGTGGTGGAGCACGTCTACCCCCACGGCCACGTCGTGCTGCACCCGCGGGTCTGCAGACTGGTCGCTGGTGAGCCACGGAATCTGGGTGTTGTGGAGCATTGCTGGGTGGGGGTAGGGGAGCTGGAGGAGTCCAGGTTTCCCGAGGCTAATGATGAGTTGATCGCGGGGTTGCGGGCATGGTTGCGCGAGCGCGGCTAAGCGGTTTGACACCCAGCGGAATCACACACGAGTTTCACTGCCGCGATGACCGGGATGATGAGTCACTGATCAGCTGTGCTTTCGCGTTCTCGAACTCTGCATCCGTCAGGGCACCCTGTTCGTGGGCGGTCTTGAGGTCGATCAGCTCCTTGCCGAGTGTCGGCGGATTGGTGCTGGTCTCGTTGCGCCCGCCGATCGCGATGCAGCCGGATGTGAGAAGCAGGGCGGTGGTTAGTGCGATGCCGATGATCAAGCGCTGCATGAGAGGTCTCCACGGAAAGTAGGACTACTGAGTGGCAAGTATATACCAAAGTGAGTCCGTCTATATCGGGGGAATTATGGCACTGCCGTCGACCAGATGATCTACTGCGGCGTGCCGAAGCTCACGGACCTTGAATCTGCGGCCCACATGATCTGACCTTTGCCACCTCGAAACCCGAGTCCATTCGCAGGCTGAGGCAACTCGATCGAACGCATTACGCGTCCGGATTTATCGTGGACCTCGAAAGCGTAGAAGGAGCGACTGAAGCCCCAGAAATCCTCATCGTACATGTTGAAGGCGTGGGCTTCGTATTGGCCGTTCGGAGATACCTCGTAACGACCGCCGCCCATCGGGTACGGTGCCACCTGGATGGCACGATAGGTCACCCCAGCGAGGATGACCAGAACCAGCAGGATCATAATTGCGAGCCACTTCATCAACGCTGTCTTTCGATCAGTCGCCTTCGCGCTTCTTCTGCAGCTTTGAAAGAATCACCAGCCCCAATACCAGCGGAATCGCGGCGAGTGCGATGAAGATGATCCCGTTGCCGCCTTCGTTGATGAGCGAGTCGGAGAGGACGTTGATCTGGATCGCGTTCCACGTTGCACCGACCATCGCGAGTCCGCCGATGGCGGTG
>JAKSCU010000058.1 GCA_022360435.1 Bacillota bacterium | reverse complement strand
TGCGGAGTACCTGGGCATTCGGTATGGCCCGGCGCCGGCCTGGGACCCACAGGCGGAAATTGATACGTTGCTGGCGGACGGAACTATCAATACCCCACGGACGCCGGGGCAACCGGTAAACTGGGGTGAATTTGCAACCGTTTTGAACCGTATAAGGAAAGGATAAGGTGATAATTTATGCCCAACGAGTTTGTGACCACTGATTACCTGTTTACGTTTGTCGGGATGGTGTTGGTTCTTGGCCTGGTCGTACAGTTTACAAAGGGTCTATTTAAAAAGACGTTCAATGATTGGGTGGTTCGCGCCTATGCCTTCAGTTGGGCTATAGTTCTGGTGCTGGTTATGTATTGGCACCAAGGGCTTTTTGATGCCGCTGTACGGGAAATAGCGATTACTGTGTTGTTGGCGCTGATAAACGCTGTTATTGTTACTATGGCCACCATAGGTGGGTATGATGTGCTGGCTGACCCGAAGGCCGAGAAAAGGAAATAATTCTCTTACACGAACGAACCCCGGTCCTTGGCACCGGGGTTTTGGTTTTCAAGGAACACTTGTTCTGATATAGTATAAACAGTGATTAATCATGACCAAGTTGTACCGCCAACACATCGAAGTACAAACCCATGACGGTATGCCTGTCGTTTTCCACTGGCGTGGACAGTGGTACCAGGTCACCAACTGCATCGTGCAGGAGCGGCTTGCATCGCGCATGTGGCGGCGGCCGGCCAGGCCCCCGCTATACAGGTGTGAGACGCGCCAGGGTATGAGCTGCGTGTTGACGCTTGGCGGGGAAGGTGACTGGGTGCTGGAACGGGTGTGGGACTAATATAGTTCATTCTATGGTCTTTTTAGTTTGGGATAAAAACAACCCGGGGCTTACGCCCCGGGTTGTTCTATCACCATAAAGTCGTATAGTCTGGCCTTTAACGTGATAATCTCCAGCCTCGCTGCTTTGAGCGCTTCCTCCATGACTTCCTTTTCTGAAGCGTGCTCTCGGTTTCTCTCTTGGATGGTGTTTAAAAGCTTTATGGTGCCAGCATGCGATTCTTTCTCGGCTTTTAGGTATGTCATGGTTTTTTTGACATCTTCTTTCATATCTGTGATGGTTTTCTCGGCGCTACGTGCCTTTTCGATATACTCCCGGGCACTAAGCCCAAAGTCATTTTCGATGTTCTCTTCTGCGAGTGCGAACGCTCCATCAAATGCGCTGGACAGGTAACTGTTTTCGCCTAACTCGGCGATCATCTTCCTGACCTTCTCCAGAACTTTGCGCTCCTGCTCTTTCGTTGCTATTGTCATTATTCCGCCCTCCTTTTAACTCCACAGAAAAGGGTATTCCTCATGCCCCTCCCACCTGAATAGCTTTGCAACTCTATCTCCTTGTTTTTGTATCTCATTGACAATCATTTCTGTTTCCTCTTTTGTGTAGCCATATTCCGGTGATTCCGTTGCGTCATATATGGCGTTAACCATCATTACTAGGATGTGGTATTGAGCCTTTCGCTTGGCTTCTGCCTTTGTCATTGTTCACCTCCTTAATTTCTGTACCTACCGTTTTTAATAATATATCATGCGTTTTAATTTCTGTCAATATAAAAATTAAAAAAAGCACTAAAATAACCCTGGTTTATTCCAGGGCTTTTTTTCTTATGTATTCGCTTGTATTAAGTCCTTCAGCAGCGGCTTTAGCGACTATTTCACGCCATTCAGCCGGAAGGAATTTTATGTTATGAGATTCATATTTTTCCCCTGGCGGTTTAGGTTTACGACCGGCACCACGGGGGTTAGTTGGTGTTTTACTAGGAGACACGGCATCAACTCCTTTTCCAAAAAGAGTATATACCGAAATTAGTAAAATGTAAAGTTCCCAACCCATTACTGTTAAAGTTTTATTTTTCTCAGCCACTCCAGAAATTCCTTCATATGTTCTATGCTGATACCCCGTTCCTCGAACTCCCGTACCAGGTTAATGTACTCTATGTCGTCCCGTGATTGTTCTCCAAACACCAGGTTATCAATACTTACACCGAGGCCCCGCGACAATTTTATCAGTGTGTTCATCCCGAGAGTTTTTCTTTTGCCATGGTAAATCTCATTCATTAGTGATGTGTGAATGTCACACATCCGGGCGACATCGGCCTGGGTAAGCCCCCTTTCATGCATAATTTGCCGCAATCTCTCTATGGCTTTCATCTGTCCACCTCCGTAACTAAAACTAACAAAATATTAATATAAGTTATTAGTATTTAGTCAACATATTAAGTTGACATGCATATATTATATTAACAAAACGCGAAAGGGGCAAATAAAATATGGAAATTGCGCTTAGTCACCCGACAAGAGAGGATTTATCTGTTATGGAAGCGGCACTGGATGTTTTTCTGCGCACCAGGTACGGTGCGACCCGGAACGTAATGCACTCAGTCCTGCGCATGATGATGGAGAAGTACCGGACAGACCGGATAGTCCTTAGCCGGTGCTGGGTGAGCCGGACCGGCGCCTACGTCCGGGTAATGGCAAAAAACTATACCGCCGGCCGGGAGTGCCCCGGGTGCGGGGATGATTTTATGTGTTCTGATGTAAGTATCATCAGCATACTTGAGGGCAGCGGCGCGGACCGGGTATGCTACGGATGTAACTGCGGAGAGATATTTGGAAGGGTGGAGGAAAAAAATTAGCCCGGTAAGGGGTATGCATTAAACACAAACCCTTTGCCGGGCTTTTGTTATAAATAGGCGCCATTTATCATAGATTTTTTACAAAACAGTCAACCAATAGTCAACCAAAACCAGATCTAAGCTATTTTCAGCAAAAACAAAAGAGCCGCAAACCCTTGCGACTCTTGGTATTCTTCTGGCAGGGGAGACAGGACTCGAACCCGCAGCCTACGGTTTTGGAG
>JAKSCU010000051.1 GCA_022360435.1 Bacillota bacterium | reverse complement strand
TGGTTCATCATCACCTTTTCGTACAGCTTCTAGAACAAGTGCTATTCATTCGTAGCGGATAATAACTTGTTTTATCTGGCGAATTTCAACGATCACTCGCGACGAGATGACTGACAGCCGTTCTAGATTTAACGATAACCGTATCGTTATAATACTGCCCCCGGCGGCTAATTGAATACCGGAGCTTACCCGAGCAACACGGCTGAGTTTCTATCTAGCGCATAACAAAAGCACTTCTTCACCACAAACCAGCTTTTCAGCCTGAAAATTAGAGATTTCGCTTAGGTCACCTGCTGTAGCCGGCATGTGATCGGGCCTTTCAATTGAAGAGTCAGGTAAGTGGGGACGATTACCCAGTACGTTGAGAAACGTACGGCCTCGTTAAGGACATGGAATGCAGACCGACAACCTGCTACTTCAGTTGTTGCAATCGGTGCGCTCCATTCCCGTCGAAGAGACGGTTGTACAGGCCGTGCGCACTTTGTGTGAGCAGGTTGCGGCGCCAGCCGGAGCGATCTTATCCGCCGCTGATGAAGGCGTTGCCCAGCCGATTCTCTATTCCTACGACCCGCAGAATCTGCTCGCCACTCAGCTTCCCAATCTCAATGAGCAGGCGGCCTCAGCCGCAGACACGCTTGCCACGTCGGACGGAATCCTGACCGTATCGCTGGACTGTTTCGGCGAAAACCAAGGCCAGTTGATTCTGCTCGCACCTCAGAACCAGGCTGACTGGATTGTGGCCGAAACCGGCCCCCAGGTGACGATGCTCGCGCTGCTGGTCAAGACCGCTCGTTTGAATCAAACGGCCGGTGACACGGTGAGCGCCGCACACGATCGATTCCAGTCCCAGGTGTCTCAGGAAGTAGAGCGCTCGCGGCGTACACAACTGAGTTTTTCAGTCGTGCACCTGTGGGTGGAGCACGATCCGGATGCAATCCCAGCCACGCCGGACAGCATCGAGTCGTTTCTAGCACAGTTCGTAGATCGGCTGAGAGAGCGGCTGCGCCCCACGGATCAGGTGGGCAGACTCGCGCCCAATCACTTGGCCATCCTCTTGCACGCGGCTGGCAGCACTGGCGGCCTGATCGCGGCGCGGCGTATCCAGCAGTTAATCAACCAGGATTGGGGTGCTGAGTGCTCGCGCCCTGCCCCCCAACTTTGTTTTGTCGTGCGTAGCTACCCCCAGGACGGAACCGATGCGGCGGTGCTCTGTGATGTGGAGCTTGCCCGCAGCGCGGCCAAAGAAACCACCGCCCTGATTGAGGAGTCCATCAAAAAGGTCAATTTGGGTACCTCGATTGCCAGCAAAACCGCGGAAGCCTTGACCGAAATTGTCGATGGGGTTTCCCAAGTAACCGATTTG
>JAKSCU010000289.1 GCA_022360435.1 Bacillota bacterium | reverse complement strand
TCGGTGTTGTTCTTTTTCACCGAAAGGGCCGGGAGACTCTTCTCAGCGAAAACGGTCAGAGACTCCTCCCATATGTTCAGGAGGGGTTCAAACGGGTCGCGGAAGGCGTGGAGGCGATCCGCCGAACGGATAGATCCGTTCTCAGTATTACAGTGGGCCCGGCTTTCACGATCAAATGGCTGGTTCCCCGGCTCCATGAATTTCGGATACTGCACCCAGATATCGACGTGCGTATTTCCACCCAAATAGAGCCCATTGAACTTGAAACCTTGGCAACCGATTTGGCGATCCGAATCGGCGACGGAAACTACCCGGGGTATCGAGTCCACCAATTGTTTGAAGAACGCTTCGCGCCTTTGTGCAGTCCAAAGTTGGCAGAAGGACGCCATCCATTGCGCAAACCCGAGGCATTGAAATACCACGTACTTCTTCACACCTACCTTCAAGATACTCTGATGGGGGCGCCGAACTGGCTAGATTGGCTGAAATATGCTGGCGTCGAAAATGTGGATGGGAGAAATGGTCTATTTCTCGAACTAGCCGACCACGCTATACAAGCCGCGATCGACGGGGCAGGAGTGATTCTGGGATTTTGCCGTTTGTCGAGCGATGACATTCGGGCGGGGCGCCTCGTCGAACCTTTTCCGATCCCAATTCCTTCTAACATTGGGTATTATCTCGTCTGTCCCCAGCCAACGGCAGAACAACCAAAAATCTCCGCCTTCCGGAAATGGATTCTCGATAGAACGGCGGAGATCAGGAGCCAATAATACCTGATTCCGCATTATCATCTATGGACATGGGGTCATCTCGGGATGCAACTCTATGGAAGGCCTTGACACATTAAGAGCTGACTAATTTTAGGCTTCGCGATGGCTCTTACACGTTAACTTATACGGCCGCACGGAGCATTCAGCGATCAGCACTGTCCTCTATGGCCGCCCCCTTGATTGCAAGTGGTTTTGACGATTGAAGACGGGTTGGGTCTGCCGTCATCTATCCGGCCTCCGTATGCAGTCCCTATTGGCTGCGGGCCCTGTGGAATACGAGGACCGGCGCCCCATCGCGTTAACGAGCTGAGGGGCTCGGACAATGCCTCGGGTTCGGCCGGTCCCGGTCACCCTGTTTC
>JAKSCU010000199.1 GCA_022360435.1 Bacillota bacterium | reverse complement strand
TGAGCCGACGATCTTCAATAACGTCTCACCAGAGGCCACAATCGCCCAGGAAGAGATTTTTGGCCCCATCCTATCAGTAATAAGCTTTGATAATTTGGAAGAAGCTATCCATATTGCTAACAACACATTATACGGCTTAGTTGCACATGTGTGGACGAACGATTTATCTATCGGTATACCGCTTGCAAAACGTATTCGATCGGGAATGGTATTTGTTAACTCTGACTTACCTGCTGGCGAAGGGGCTACTTCAATATCTATAGAGCCATATAATCAATCTGGTATTGGTGTAGAAATGGGCCAAGCTGGATTAGAGGCGTATTTACGTCGTCAGGTAATGTGGGTTAATCACGGGTAGACCGATATCGCTAACTATCAAACGAGTTTAGTTAACAACTGAAGATGCAAAAGGCCTAATAATGAAAGTTTGGGATTATATTATCATAGGTGCCGGAAGTGCTGGCTGCGTCCTTGCAAATAAGCTATCTGAATCAGGAAAACAGAGTGTACTACTTATTGAGGCAGGCGACAAAAATAACGCCATAGGGTTAAAAATCCCAGCCGGTATCAGCCATGCTAGAACTATCGCTAAAAATGATTGGGGTTATAACTCAGAACCGGACCCCACACGCTATAATAGAATAGAGCAATGGCTAAGAGGTCGTGTAGTCGGAGGAAGTAGTAGCATTAACGGCATGATGTACGTTCGCGGAAACACTGCTGATTATGATCGTTGGTCAGCCATGGGAAATACGGGCTGGGCCTCTAAAGACATTATGCCCCTATTCAAATCACTGGAATGCAGCGATAAGGTATCAGACATTCGAGGAAATGACGGCCTCTTAAAAGTTAAAACTGTTAAAGGTGCCCACCCCGTTACTGATGCGTTTATCGAAGCGTCTCAGACTGCAGGCTACGCGGTAAATAATGATTTTAATGGTGAATGCCAGGAAGGAGTTGGCTATGCGGAGCTCACTCAACGTGGGGGGTTGCGATGTAGCGCAGCAGACGCATTCCTTAAACCAGCATTGAAACGGAAAAACTTAACACTATATGTTAATGCTTATGTCCATAAACTATTGATTACCAATAACTGCGTTTCCGGGGTGCGCTATGAAAGTAAAAATAAAACTTACGAAGCCCGCTCACGGCGCGTCGTGCTCTGTGGTGGTGCTATCAACTCTCCCCAGCTACTCATGCTATCAGGAATAGGTGACACTGCCGA
>JAKSCU010000046.1 GCA_022360435.1 Bacillota bacterium | reverse complement strand
TTCCAGTAGCGCCCGTAGAAGGGTATGCCAAGTACTATCTTCTCTTTTGGCACTCTTTCCAGGGCATACTTTATAGAATCTTCTACAAAGCTTGAACTGGCTACAGGACCAGGTTTTGCACCGCCATAGTGCTCGTCGTAGGCCATAATCATAAGATAGTCGGCATACTTTGCAAGAGACTCATAGTCATAGGAGCCCTGCCATCCTATGGTAAAATCCCTGGGGTTTGCAGCTACAGCCACCGAGAGACTAATGCCCTCAGGCAGTTTGCTTCTCAGAATTTTCACAAACTCGGTATAGCTGTCCCTGTCATTTTCATTAAGCCCCTCTATGTCTACATTGATACCGTCCAGATTATATTCCTTGACCGCATCTGCCAGCTCCTCTGCAAGGGATGTACCGTTTTCCAATGCATTTCTTCCCGCCTCACTGTCCCAGTGATTGCTCAGAAAAGGAACAACTTTTATTCCCTCGCTGTGCATTTCATCGATAAACTCAGCATCTACGGCAGGTGTAAGCTCCATGTCTCCGTCTTTGGATATGTTGAAATAGTTTGGAGATATTTCATTTAGTGAATTCTTGGTTTTTGCAACCTGAGAATTATATAAGTCAGATTGTCCAAAATATATATATGACATGTTGAATTTTTCTTCATATTTTTTGCTGCTCTGTGCATTCACATTTGCATAAGCAGTCGGCTGCGCTGTCAGCGCAAGAATTAATACCAACACTCCGGTATACTTGAGTAATCTATTTACTATTCCCTTAACCCCCACAATATTTCACCCTCTCTACCTTATACATTACAAAACATACGAGGAAAATTCAATGAACAATTTATGTAAACTGTTTTCGCCCTTAGAAAAAAATAACGGGTGTATTATTTCTACAGGTAAAAATGGTATGAAAAAGGTAAAAGCGCAGGAAAAAACATTAACAAAATAAGCATATTGCGTTATAATGAAATCTATGAATAATAATACATGGCACAAAAGCCTTGAGGTAAATTTCATTGAAACGCATGGCCGGAAAACATACAAGCAGGTAGAACTAACTTTTCCTATGCGTTATAATGAAATCTATGAATAATAATACATGGCACAAAAGCCTTGAGGTTGATTTCATTGAAACGCATGGCCGGAAAATAATACATTTAAGGAAAAACTTGAT
>JAKSCU010000047.1 GCA_022360435.1 Bacillota bacterium | reverse complement strand
ATGGATTTTGAACCCAGGTATACGCTTGAGCATTCTTTAAAGTATATAAAAGAATGGATAGACAGTGGGGGACTAATAGAAGATGAAGGATATAGCAATACTATTTTTGGTGACGGAGTGACAAAGCAGAGTAGTTAGAGTTTGAATCTATCCGATTCAAACTGCCGGAACCGGTAACTATATTCTCAGTGCAATACTTGCCGGCTCCGGCAAAACCTGTTTTTATTGGGGGAGTAATAAATGGAAGATGTGTTTGATGTTATAGCAATGGGACTTGTATTTAATGAAAACATTCGGTTCCCTGACAAACAGATAGGGCCATTACTTGGCGGAACTGTATCATATTCTGCGGTTGCACTGGGCAGGTTGGGTGCAAAAGCGGGTATTGTGAGCAATTTGGGGAAGGATGTTCCAAATGCTTTGCTGAAACCTTTTTATGAATCCAATGTCAATACATTGGGCTTAAATATCAGGGATGATACGCCAACTACTACCAATATATTAATATATGACAGAAATGGCAATAAGACTATAAAGTATTTAAAAAAAGCCCCTGATATAACATGTGAAGACATACCGGAAGAATATTTCAACACTAAAATTATGTATTTTTGCCCTGTGAATTTTGAAATAACGGCAGAAACGGTTAAAAAAATCAAGAAACGTTCAGAAATCACCGCTGCAGACATGGGAGGATTTGGAGGCGCTCATAGCAGTGAAGATTTTAGGAATGAGTTTTCAAGAAATAGAATGAGCAACCTGCGAAATTACACAGAAAATATTGATATTGCCAAAGCCAGCCTTGAAGATTGCACTCATCTTTTTGGCAGGAAGTTTAATGATTCAAGGGATGCTATAAAGCAGCTTCTGGAAATCGGTATTGATATAGCTATAACAACACTCGGAGAAAAAGGCGCCGTTATAGGAACTGAAAAAGAGATTACAGAAATTCCGCCTATACCGGTTAACGCGGCAGATACTACTGGAGCCGGAGATACATTTATGGCAGCCTTTCTGGCAGAATACCTCTTAACTGATGATATTTATAAAGCCGGGTTGTTTGCCAGTGCCGCATCCTCAATATTAATTGAAAAAACAGGTGGTGTCAGTATCGCTCGAATACCTGATAGAGAACAGGTTGAGGAGAGAATTAAAAGGTACAAGTTAATATAAATTAACCTTAACCTATAATTATTGAGTATGTCAACTATAATGAGGGGGTTGGTTCGGAATGATAATAACTATGCATGGATTATCCACAATGCATTGTAACCTTAAAACTGAAATCAGACTTGCAAGTGAGACAGGGTTTGAGGGTCTGGAGATAGTAGAATCAAAATTACTAAGGTACATGGACCTGGGATTAGGAGTGGATGAGCTTGCCGGTTTGTTCAATATTTATAACAGCCT
>JAKSCU010000048.1 GCA_022360435.1 Bacillota bacterium | reverse complement strand
GGAAAACATCCTTAAATCCAAATCTGAATACTTTGCACGGATATCCTTCAGCAACTGTTTCGCAAACTGCACTACCCAATCCACCTATTACAGAATGATTTTCTACAGTTATAATTGCTTTCGTCGTCTCGGCAGCTTCCAGAATCGCCTCTTTGTCAATAGGCTTAATACTAGGCATGTGAATCATATTAACCGATACTCCCTGCGCTGCAAGACCATCTGCCGCGTCTATCGCCTTAGGTGTCATCATGCCTGACGAAATTATAGTTACATCCTTGCCGTCCCTGACTTTAAATGCTTTGCCCAGTAACACTTTGTGGTCCTCGGGAAATACAACAGGAACCTCACATCTCACAGTTCTTAAGTATACCGGACCCTCTATTTCCATTGCCAGCCGTGTGCATAACTCCGTTTCACGCGGGTCAGCCGGTTCCAGAATTGTCATATTGGGTAAACAGCGCATAACAGCAATATCTTCAACAGCCGAATGGGTGGCTCCCCCTCTTCCGGTAGGCAAACCTCCATAGCCGCCGTTTATCTTTACATTTGCCCGAGGATGTGCTATTGAATTCCTTATCTGGTCTCCTGCTCTTTGTGTCATGAATACCGCAAATGCCGAAATAAAAGGAATATATCCCAATGTTGACATTCCTGCAGCAATGCCCGCCATATTCTGCTCTGCTATGCCAATCTGGTAAAAGCGGTCAGGGTAGGCATCCCTAAAAAAATGTGTCTGTGTAGATTGAGCCACATCGGCATCCATTACTACGAGATTTTCATACTCAGCGCCTAATTCAACAAGAGTCTTTCCAAATACCAGCCTCTGCATAATTAAATCTTTAAGGTTCATTTTCATGTTTCACAGCCCCTCTCAAGCTCAGCTAAGGCGGCCCTTAACTGCTCGTCATTAGGCGGCTTGCCATGCCACTCACATTTGTTTTCCATAAAGCTTACGCCTTTGCCCTTAATAGTATGGGCAATAACAGCCACAGGGCCATGTGCCGAATCGGCAGCCGCATTTTTTAACGTTTCTACGAGAGCGTCCATGTCATGTCCATCCACCTCGACGACCTTCCAGTTGAATGCCTCAATTTTCTTTTCAAGCGGCTCAATATTAACG
>JAKSCU010000380.1 GCA_022360435.1 Bacillota bacterium | reverse complement strand
CTGAAAATCCTCGTGTCGGCGGTTCGATTCCGTCCCGTGGCACCAGCAAGACATGTGTACGGAAGTAGCTCAGTGGTAGAGCATCGCCTTGCCAAGGCGAGGGTCGCGGATTCGAACCCCGTCTTCCGCTCCATTTCGTGTGCGGCGACATAGCCAAGTGGTAAGGCAGAGGACTGCAAATCCTTTATTCCCCGGTTCAAATCCGGGTGTCGCCTCCACCCAGAGCCGGGGAAGCTTCATCCCCGGTTTTTTGTATTTTGAGAAAGCATACTTCCGAAAACAACAAAAGCTGGAAACCCGGATCTCGGTTTACGAGAACGGGCTTCCAGCTTTTGCACCTTTCTGTCGGGTTTATTCCGCTTATTTTTCGGCGCTGTACCCGAAGCCGAAGCCATAGAAACCCATGCCGAATACGAGCAGAATCAAAACCAGGAACAGAATAAAGCTGCCGTCAAAAAAAGTACCGCTCATTATAAACCCCTCCTTATTAGTGTTAATATATAAACTATTCAAATGATATAAAACGTGTTACGTTCAAATAGTTATTTTTAACACTTAATACGAAAATACCGGCGCTGTTTTCGTACTCGGCTGTGAGCTGCTGCTTGTGTTAGTTTAATACGAAAAATCCGTCATGGTAAGTAAACCGCTTACTCCAATTGAGGGTTTATATATTGATTCCGGCTTAGCAAGTATACCTCCGGTCGTATTTATGGCCGGGTATGCTTTTGGGGAGTAAAACAAGAAGCGCCCCCGCGCAGGGCGCTTGCCATTAGAAGCGTATTCAACCAAGAGCGCCCCCGGTGGAGCGCTCTTGGTCGCCTTATTTACTTCCCGGCGTCGTAAGCAAATCCGCCTCCAAAGAACCCCATTCCAAAAACCAGCAGAATCAGCACCAAAAAGAGAATGAAACTGCCGTCAAAATTGGTGTAACCGGGGACAGATACTCCAGCACCATAACCCATTAGCGTATTCCTCCTTTCAAAGGATTTTTTTGTTCGCCGATTCATAATATGCAGCCTGGGAGGGAAGTGTTACCAACAAAGTGAAACGCCCCGGGGGGTGTCGGATTGTTGATTAGCCGGGCAATGGCCATTGTTGGAGGACAGTTCAATTATGCTGGTATTAGTTGAATAAAGACAAAAATTATGGTATTCTTGCGGTGTAATTTGGTAAAAAGGCCGTGAGCCTTGGGAAAACTTTTAAACTAATTTGACCATTATGGCGACAACCAAACCGCTTACGGCCAAAAAGGTGCCCACGGTGAACCTTAAGGTCCATTGGACGGAGCGGTCCACTTTGTCGCCCATACGGTCCAGTCGTTGATTCAGGCCCATGTATTCCTGGAGCCGCTCTTTATTGGATGTCACCAATCGGGCCATGGCGCGATCCAAGTTTTCGGTCATCTTTTTTTCCATATCATTAAGCTGTTTACGCATTTCACAGATCTCTTTTTCCAGCTTATCCAAGTATTGATGTTCCCAATCCATTTTAATCACCTTCTATTAATTGATTGTGCGTTTGTTTTATAATTATGTGGTAATTAGATTAAAGGAACCTGGAGGGTCAGGTTGACATGTGCAAAAAAAAGTTTTTTTTGGTTATAGTATTTTTGGGGCTCATCATGGGCGGTTGTTCATGGCCCCAGTGGCCGGGGAGCGGCGACGAACAGGCTGTGAACCGGCAGGAACGGCAAGAGGGCCGGGAAGAGAGAAAGCAAAGGCCGGAACTGGGGACCGTCCAGGCGGCCGGGTCGGTGGCGGGACAGAAAGAAAACCCCGTGCTCGGGCCAGAAGAACACGGTATTAGAATAGCCGGGATTCAGGAGACGCTGACCACATTGCTGCAAGGTATGCGCATCAAGGATTTGTCCAAAGCCGAAACCTGTTTTCACGGCCTGGATCAAACAGGGAGCACAGTTTCGCTGGAGGAACTGCAGCGGGAGGTGGAGTCTTTGCACCCTTTGGATTGGCGGATTGAAAGCTGCATTACTGCGGGCGCCGGCGCCGCGGTAGTGGAGGTTTCCTATACCATGCCGGACGGAGAGGTATACAAGGCCGAACCTTTTAGTGTAATGAGTATGGGCGACACCTGGTCCATCCATTATAACTCCTTTGCCGGCTCGTTTCACGCCATGGCCGGTCATTTGTTAAAAGACTCGAAACCCAAGGGACTACATCAGGAAAATAAATTTAAAACCGGGGATAATTTGGAGGCAACCGGGTCATAATATAAACACTGCACATTGCAGTAACCAGCCTCCTAATTCTCTCTCAGCAAGCCCGCCGCAAGGCGGGTTTTTTCTTGCTCTTAGGAAAGTATACCCGGCCATATTAATGGCCGGATGCAAAGATAAGAGTATTAAAAGCGCACGCAAAGGGAACTGAACAAGTGCGCTTTTTTTATTTACTTTTAGCAAGACACCCCGGAAGTTTCGCCTAGAAGGAATTTGCCCCCGAAGGGTTGAAATATTAGGGCGAGAGGGGGAGGAACAAGCAAAATGGCTGAGAGAAAAAGCAATTTACCCCAGCCCGTGCGCATTACGCTCGCCATGGCCATGTGGGGATTTATTTTGTGGTTGTTTTCCTTCGGACACCCGGCGCTGGTACCGATAGCCAAGGCTATTTTTATTGTGTTTGTAATGCCCACCGGGTTGGTGGAGTGGCTAAAGTACAGGGGGATGGTGGCCGAACAGAAGGCGCCGGTGGCCAAGGTGGCGGGCATGGTCTTGTTTGCCGCCATTTGGTACTTTTTCTTTCAGTGACAACAGATGGCGGCAAAAAAAGGGACCGGCTCCAACTGGCTTCTTTCAATTAGCCGGTCCCCGAGAAAATAACATGCCAGGACTATTTAATTTAATTGTGCCCGTCAGGGGCATGAGGATAGGAAAAAACCGGCCATATCCATGGCCGGTTTTAAAAAAAGTATTAAAAGCGCGCGCTCCGGGGACCGAATGAGCGGCTTTTTTACGGTATCATAGCGTAGGCGATCGCGGCCGCCGCAACGGCTGCCGCCACACTAATGACAATCCATGTCAGGTCGGTCCTGACCCGTTGCAGCAGCTTTTCGGGATTCCTATTGTCAGGGGGGGATACTGTTCCGGTTTTAGTCATGTTTACCTTCACCTCCGCCATTACGGCCATTGTACCGGGACGGACACTTTATCCTGCTCGCTTCCGTCCTTGGCGCTGATACAGAACACTTCCAGGGTTCCCTTGCCTTCCTTGGGCGGGTCAAATTTCAGGCTGGTTTCAAAATCGCCCCGCCCCGGCGCTCCCTGGGACGCCGTGGTGTAAGTTTCAGCCAGAACCGCGCCCGAATTGTCCAGCAGCCGTATATTGACGGTTCCTTCATATACCCTGGCGCTGCCTTTGATTAGCAGGGGGATGCCCACCATCTGGTTTGAAGAGGGGTGGGTCACCCAGATGGCGGGTTTATAAACGCTGGACAAGTCCCTGTCAAAGGGCTGATCATAAAGCCCGATGTGGCCCCACCAGTCCCGGGCCGGACCCTTGGAACTCCCTTCCACCTGAAAGGCCACCTTTTCGATATTGGGAAATTCGGTCAGGGTGTTAACAGCGCTTTGAATGCCCAGCGCTTCGCCGGAGGAACCGACATTGGTGTTGTTCAGCACCTCTTTGCTGAAATCCACCGTGGCCAGGCCTTTGTCCAGGGTTATATCTAGCACTTTGGTTCCAACCGGGAATATGGTTTTATCATCTTGCACCAACGCTTCAATAGCCGCCTTGGCCACCTCCTCGGTATGGGGAATGACCCTTTCCTCCCGAATCAGGTAAGCGTCGTCGGCGGTGAATTCAACAAAATATACATTTATAGACATTTCTTTTGGTTCGGTTGATGCATTTCGTCCTTCATCGGCAGCCTTTGCCGGTTTATTGTCATTGCCGTTGTTACCGGGCAATGAACAACCCGCAACCACAACCGTTAAAAGAAACGCCAAAAAAACCAGTGCCCATGACTTACGCGCTGTGTTTTTGTTTTTGGGTAGTTGCAATATGTCCCACTTCCTTTATTGTATATATGTAAGTATAACATTAATAATGTTGTGTGACCATAATAAAAGAAAAAACCCCGGTTTACGCCGCTCCGGGGCTGAAAAACAAGTTTTGTGGTCATGGTGTTCAATGCGGCTTCAATCGTAGGGAACATAGCTGTGGTGGCTGGTTACCTTCCCATCGGCATAATAATTGAGGTTATCCAAGGCCTGTTTGATGCGATTGGTAAATATTTTGGAAAAAACGCCCACCACAGCCATCACACCCACTATGATATAGAACCAGTTCCAGTATTGATCCAACTGTTCTCCTCCTTCCCCCGGCAACCCGCTTTTTTATTCAATTTATCATTTAAACCGCTTTTTAGTCAATGCTTTTAAGTAAACGCAGTCTTATCTGCCGGTGGGCTTGGTTCGGTTTTTGGTGAAATAAGTGCGGCGACAGGTTCACTGGAAAATAAAGTTGGCTTAAGGCAAAAGACTATTGTCATTGCAGGGCCGGGCGCAAATTATAACCCGCGGCCGGTGAATTAAGTGGGGGCAAATTCCGGTCGCCGCCGTGGCATAGTTTGCATTTGCGCAAAATCCCCAAATGATTTATAATTTTATATGTACCTACCGAATAGAGCCGGAGTATGGCGGGCAGTCGCTGCCGCGCGGATTGATGCCGGGCGGTAGAGGAAAGTCGAGACACGCACACCGGGCGCCTACGGGCGGACGGTGTAGTAAGGCGCCCGGCGCAAGCCGGGGCAGGGCGACCTGACGACGGCCAAAGAAACCCACCGGGTTTTGAGTAGCCATAAAGTGCCACAGAAACCAACGCACCGGGCAACCGGTGAGTGCAAGGGTAAACTCCGCCGGCGTGCAACCCAAATAGGCGGTCTTTGAACCGCGGGTAGGGGCACCCCGCAAGGGGAGGCAAACCGACCGGTTTGCTTAGATAGATGACTGCTGAAACAGAATCTCGCTTACGGTCGTGCTCCGGTTTTTTTATTTGGTTAGGCATTAAATGGTCTTGGTGGGGTTTTGGTGTTCTTAATATCACTGCCGGCTTTCGCGTTTCCTTCCGGTAACACCAAAACCTTTTGGAAATAAGGAAAATATTAATATTTCCTTTTAAATTACAAATCCTGTCACGTTGTGTTGTTTTTATGGTATAATATAAACTGTACATATGAGGCATGTGCACCTGCTTGGCCCGTTGCCCCCTTGTTTTTCTAACCTACAGATAAGTTACGGGAGCTATCGGTCCGGTAATCAATGCCAGGCCGCTTTGGGCGGAAGGCAAAAATCACCGGTCGGGCACCCACCTGAGAGAGGTGGGTTGTAGAAAAACTGAGGTGACGGCCCGGTGGGTACAATGGTATCGCAGCCCTTCGCTTAATTTGGCGAAGGGCTTTTAATTTTTGGTGGTTATTTTGATGTAATTTTTTTGATGGGGTTACATACCAGGCGTAGCCCTGGAGTAAAGCATCCCACCGGGGTTATTTTTGTAAAATTATTTTTATAGGGACAGGAAAATGTCCGGTGAAGCGGGTAAAATCAATTTATATAGTTATCAGTCAACCTATGGACAACCGGGAGGTTGAACGATATGTTCTTGAATATCATCACCGGTCGGGCGGGAACCGGCAAAACCACCCGCTGTCTGCGTGAGATACGGCAGGAATTGGAAAGAAAGCCCCTGGGTGACCCGCTGATCCTGCTGGTGCCCGAGCAGGCATCCTTTCAAACCGAGAGAGCGCTGACCGGCGCCACGGCGGCCGGCGGGTATATGCGGGCCCAGGTGCTCGGTTTTCGGCGTTTGGCTCACCGGGTTTTGCAGGAGGCGGGCGGCGCCGTGAAGGTGCCCCTGGGAGAGACCGGCAAGCGCATGGTGTTGCGCAGGTTGCTGGAAAACCGGCGGGCTGAGTTGCGGATATTGCAAAGGGCCGCTGATATGCCCGGTTTTGTGGACCAGCTTGCCGGCGTCCTGGGGGAAATGAAAACATACCGGGTCGGCCCCGAGGACTTGGGGCGCTGCCGGGACAGGTTGCGGGGTTCGGGACGCGGCGCGGCGCTGATAAACAAACTGCACGATTTGCAGATGATTTTTGCCGATTTGGAAACTTTCATTCGGGACCGGTTTACCGACCCCGACGATTACTTGACCTTGGCGGCGGAGAAAATCGGCTCTTGTCGCTGGCTGGCCTCCGCTCGTGTCTGGGTGGACGGGTTTACCGGCTATACCCCAAGGGAGTATGCTGTGTTGTCGGCCCTGATCCGCCATACCGCCGGGGTTTCCGTGGCTCTGTGCCTGCCCCCGGACCTGACCGGAAAAGCGCTGCCCGAGACCGATCCCTTTTACCCGGTGTGGGAAACTTGTAATACGTTGGTGGAACTGGCGGCTCGG
>JAKSCU010000049.1 GCA_022360435.1 Bacillota bacterium | reverse complement strand
CATACCGCCCTCTCTTGCCGCTGTCCTGGTACGTGCAACCGCCTGTAGGCTGCGTCCGTATCTTTTAACTATGTGATCGTATTGTCAATGACATAAAAGTCCCGTATAAATGTCATTTTCGGTCTATCCGACACCCTGTCCGGCATACTTGTCCGGCCTATAGTATCGGCATACCGTTAACAGCGTTAACCACTCGACCACCAAGCTGGTCCAATACTATCGATAAGCCCGTCGACTATGGCCACTGCCAGCCGCGCGCAACGCAAACAGCAAACCCGCCGCAAAATTCTCGATGCCGCGCTGCAGGTATTTGCAGAGGTCGGCTTTGAGGCGGCGTCACTGGCCGCTATTGCCAAGCGTTGCGGTGTACAAAAAGCACTGGTGCAATACCATTTCGAAACCAAGGACAAGCTGTGGAAAGCCGCGATCGGGCAGTTGTGGGCAGAGCTGCGCGACGCGCTGCCCAATTACCTGCGACAGCCGGCCGGCGCCGACCACAAGTCGATGACACAGCAGAGCGATATTCGCCGGCTGTTCAAACAGATTATCCTGTTTGCCAGGGACCATCCCGCCTGGGTCGGCATTATGTTTCGCGAGGCCTCCGCGCCCGGCCCGCGACTGGACTGGCTGGTGGAACACTATCTGCAGCAGGATTTTGCCGACGGCACCCGCTTTATCGAGTTGGCCCAGCAGCACGGCCTGTTGCCGAGGGCCCCGGCCATCCACCTGTTACATATTATCTCCGGTGCGTTAACCTATGCCCTGTATGTTGCTCCGCTTACACACAAAGTCACCGGTATCGATATGGCCTCGGAGCAGTCCCTCGATACGCTGGTCGATACACTGATGCTGCTATTGCGCGGCGACAGGCCCTAGTATGTATATTCCGCTACTCAGTCTCACCGCTCTGTTTGGCGCCAGCCAGGGTTTACTGCTGGGCATTATCGTGTTGTCGCTGCAGCGCGGGCGCCCGCTCGCAAACCGGCTGCTGGCCTGCTTTCTATTTGCCGAATCGCTGCGTCTGGCAATGCTGATGTTTACCTATGGCGATTGGATACTGCCCGTCGACTGGCTGTATCTCTATCTGTTACTGAATGTGAACTACGCCATTGGCCCGCTACTCTACGGTTATACCCGCGCCATGACACAGCCGGACTTTTGCCTCTACCGCAGGCACTGGCTGCATCTATTGCCAATGGTTATTGCCGGCCTGTGTTGTTGTGTTATTTTTAGCCAGCTGCAGCAGCAATACGCCGACAGCTCACAGTTCGAACAATCAGCCGCCTATCGCTGGGGCATCGCGCTGTCGATCACGGGTTTTGTCTCGCTGCTTATTTACGCGATCCGATCGCTGGGCCTGTTAAAGCCCTACCGGGCGATCATCACAACGCAGTTCTCGGCCATTGAACAGATTAATCTGCGCTGGCTAAAGCTGCTGATCGTGTTTTGCCTGGCAACGGCACTGATCAGCGCGCTGGTAGAATTGACCCGGCTCGGCACCGACCTCAATCTGGGGCCGCGTATTTTGGCCTCGTTGTTGATGTCGGTACTGATGATCTACGGCATCGGTATTATGGGTATTCGCCAGCCGGCGATATTTGGGGCCGGTGAATGGATCGTCGACGATCACCGGCAGGCAGCTTGCGACGGTGCGCAAAACCGCGATACGCCGGCGGCGAAGTATGTAAAATCCGGATTGAACCGCGAGGCATCGGAGACGCTGTGGCACCAATTGCAAACCCATATGCAACGGCGGCAACCGTATTTGGAAAACGGCCTGAAACTCAGTGAACTGGCGGAGCAAATGGAACTACTGCCCAACCATCTCAGCCAGATTATCAATACCCATGCCGGTAAAAGT
>JAKSCU010000230.1 GCA_022360435.1 Bacillota bacterium | reverse complement strand
GTCTAATTTTTATATATATAGCCGTCATCACAGGGTAATATTGCTTACTACGCTATGCTTGCCAAACCACGGGGACGGTTCCGCCGTCTTTATTGATCATTAGTTTTTCCAAGGAGGTATGGCGATAGTTTTTATAATAATTGGTTGTCTTATAAATTACTCAGGTGAACCTTATACACGGGAAAGGAGAAGAAATGTTGCTACAAAAAGTCCTGACCAGAAGCAACAAAACGGACCTGTACCTGGATCTGATTGAATTAATCAGTGGGCTTCTCCTGGTGGGATTCTTATGGACACACATGTTATTCGTAGCCACCATCCTGATCTCCCAGGAAATGTTCAACACCTTGGCCGAGTTTCTGGACACCTATTATCTCTCTTACGTAGGCATTCCCTTTATCCTGGTTGTAGCTCTTTTTCATTTTGTTATCGCCGGACGCCGGATTCCCACCCGGATCCAGGAACAAAAAATAGTCTGGCAGCACGCCAAAATGCTGAAACATTTCGACACCTGGACCTGGGTTTTCCAGGCCGTTACCGGTATGGCCATTTTGGTGCTGGCCAGTATTCACGTGTGGGTAGTGTTGGCCGACTGGCCTATCCACGCCATGACCAGCGCCGACCGCATGGAGGCTTTCTGGTGGTATTACCTGGCGCTGCTGATTCTCGGCGAGTACCACGCCGGCTTCGGCCTGTACCGCCAGTTCGTCAAGTGGGGCTGGTTCCGGCGCAGGCCCGTGGGCCACGTCATCAAGGTTATTACAGCCATTATACTAATACTGGGGCTGGCAGCCATGGTTGTCTTTGTCCGGTTGGGAGGAGGTGCCTAAATGAGTAAATACCAAACTCACATCACTGACATGCTGGTGGTGGGCGCGGGTCTGGCCGGCGAGAGGATTGCCGTTGAAGCCGCTTCCCAGGGCCTTGATGTAATTATTCTCAGCCTGGTGCCGCCCCGCCGTTCCCACAGCACCGCCGCCCAGGGGGGTATGCAGGCCAGCTTGGGCAATTGCGCCATGGGTGAGGGCGACAGCCCGGACGTTCATTTCGCCGACACCGTCAAGGGTTCCGACTGGGGCTGCGAACAGGACGTGGCCCGGATGTTCGTGGAGACCGCTCCCCTGGCGGTGCGGGAGATGGCTGTCTGGGGCGTGCCCTGGAACCGCGTTGTGGCGGGCAAGCGAACATTGCCCGATGGCCGGGAGATTGAAGAGAAAAAAGAAAAAGAAGGGCTGATCACCGCCCGGGACTTCGGCGGCACCGCCAAGTGGCGTACCTGCTACACTTCCGACGGCGCAGGCCACACCCTGCAATACACCATGGACAGCATGGTGATCAAAATGGGCGTCACTGTGCATGACCGCACCGAGGCCATCTCCCTGATCCACGACGGAGAAAAATGCGCCGGTGTGGTGGCCCTCTGCTTGCGCACCGGCGACCTGCGGGTCTACATCGCCAAGTCTACCGTAATTTGCACCGGCGGTTACGGCCGGCTTTACAGCGCCTCCACCAACGCCGTAATCAACGAAGGCAACGGCATGTTCGTGGCTCTGAACACCGGCCATGTTCCCCTGGGGAACATGGAAGCGGTGCAGTTCCACCCCACGGGGATGGTGCCGGTATGGATTCTGATTACCGAGGGCGCCCGGGGTGACGGAGGTTACCTGCTGGATAAAAACCTATACCGGTTTATGCCCGACTTCGAGCCCAAGAAAAAAGAGTTGGCCTCCCGGGACGTTGTTTCCCGCCGCATGACCCAGCACATCCGCAACGGCTACGGCGTGAACAGCCCTTACGGCCCGCACCTGTGGCTGGACATCAGGCACCTGGGAGCCAAGCATATCAATACCAACCTGCGGGAGATTGCCAACATCGCCCGCAACTTCGCCGGCGTGGACCCGGTGAAGGACTTGATCCCGGTACGCCCCACCCAACACTACAGCATGGGCGGCGTGCGCACCGACAAAGACGGCTACGCTTACGGGTTAAAAGGGCTGTTTGCCGCCGGCGAAGCGGCCTGCTGGGACCTGCACGGGTTCAACCGACTGGGCGGCAACTCCCTGGCCGAGACCATCACCGCCGGCCGAATCATCGGCAAAAAGGTAACCGAGTACACCCTGGGCGCCACCCTGTCCTACAGTTACGCGCAGGTTGACCGGGCGGTCAAAGAACAGGAAAACCGTATCAAGGGACTGGTGCACGGCTGGAACGGCAAGGAAGACGTATATGAGCTGCGCAACGAGATGGAAAAAAATCTAATGGATTACGTAGGCATTTTCCGCAACGGTCCGGATTTACAAAAAGCCGTCGACAACCTGCGGGAGGTTTACCGCCGCTCCCTGAATATCAGCCTGAAGTCCGGCGGCGAGGGCCCCAACCCGGAACTGGCCCAGGCCCTGCGCCTGCCCGGCATGATCAGGCTGGCCTTGTGTATCTCCTACGGCGCGCTGGTACGCACCGAAAGCCGCGGCAGCCACGCCCGGGAAGATTTCCCCAAGCGGGACGACACCAACTGGCTCAAGCGCACCCTGGCTTACTGGCCCGAAGACGCCGATCTGCCCAAGCTGGAATACGAGCCGGTGACCATCACCGAACTGCCGCCCGGGGACCGCGGTTATGGTGAATCATCGGCCCAATCAAAAGGAGGCGGCAACAATGGCTGATCGTGAGCTAACCTTGGAAATATTCCGATACAACCCGCAAAAGCCCGACGTCGAGCCCAACATGCAGACCTACAAGTTGCAAGAAACCACGGGCATGACCATATTCGTGGCCCTGAACATGATACGCGAGGAGCAGGACCCGTCCCTGATGTTCGACTTTGTCTGCCGAGCCGCCATATGCGGTTCCTGCGCCATGGTTATCAACGGGCGACCGCGGTTGGCTTGCAAAACGTTGACCAACACTCTGCCGGCCAGGATCAAGCTGTTCCCGCTGCCCGTGTTCAAGCTCGTCGGCGACCTGGCGGTGGACACAGGCACCTGGTTCAGGTACCTGTCGGAGAAAACCGAGTCCTGGGTGCATACCAGCAAAATTCCTGATCCCAAGGTGGAAGAGGAACGCATGGACAACGCCACCGCGCTGCAGATTTATGAAGCCGAGCGCTGCATCGAGTGCGGCTGCTGTATTGCCGGGTGCGCCACCGCCAACATCCGGGACGAATTCCTTGGCGCGGCGGGCATCAACCGGGTGGCCCGGTTTATGGTGGACCCCCGGGACGAACGCTCTCCCGGTGAGTATTTTGAAGTGGTGGGCTCAGAGGAGGGCGCCTTTGGCTGCATGGGTCTGATGGCCTGTGACGACAACTGCCCCATGGAACTGCCGCTGCAAATGCAGTTGGCTTTCGTCCGCCGTAAAATGGCGGTGTACGGTATGGGATACAAAGAGAAAAAACGCATCAAGCCGGCATAAGATAGGGGATATTCATACGTGGGACATTCGTGGGGACATTCCTCCGCAGGAGGTGTGTCCCCTTTTCGCATATTGGGGATATTCCTTCAAAGTAGGTATTTCCTAAATCGGCCTCGTTATTATTTGGAGGGGAGAAGTCGGAATCGAACCGGACTCCCGCCCGGATCGCAGGCAGGCCAACGGGTTTGCAGCCCGTGGGGGGGCGCCACCCCCTTTCTCCCCAATGAATATACTATCATAAACATATTTAATTGTTAAATTTAATATTATTATAATACAGAGCCTGTTTATAAACTTTTTAAATTCGCTGTTCATGGCATCCCCAAAACCCCGTATATTTTCCGGTAAATCCCTGAATAATAAAGCCAGCAAACAAAACTGCAAAGGGAGGAATACCATGAAACAAGGAGCCCGTGAAGCCATGGTGCTCAGTGAAGTGTTGCGGACGAACTCCAGCATCATCGATCACTACAATCTTTACCTGGGCAACTGCCAGGACCAGCAATTACGCGCCATACTGGACCGCCAACAAAGACATAGCCTGGATACTTTCCAGCGGCTTTTACAAATGGCCCAAAATCACGGCATCGATACCAGCACCATGCCGCTGCCGGCCACTTTAAGCACAGGCGCGGGCGGCGCTCAAGGTGTCCCTGGAACCACCGGCGCGGCCCAATACGGCGCTCAGATGCCAACGCCGCAGTACGGCGGCATGCAGCAGCAGAATTTCACCGGACATGTGGGCATGCAGTACGGCGCCGGTTACACCGCCGGCAATCAGGCAGCGCCCGGCATGCCGGCAGCCGGGCCGCAAACCGTTGCCCAGCCGGGCAGCCAGGTTTTGGCCACGCTAAACGACCGGGTTATCGCCGAAGGGGCGTTGATGTTCCACAAGTGCGGCGCCGAAACCCACACCAGGGCCGCCCTGGAGAGCTCCGAACCGCACTTGCGCAACGCCCTGGCCAACATGTCCCGAAACTGTGTCGAGATGTCCTACGAAATTTACAATTTCATGTCCCAGCGGGGTTGGTACCAACTGCCGGCCACGCCGCAAAACTTTATTTCCCACTCCACCGCTCAGCAACAGCACCCCACCCAATAGGGGTGCTGTTGCTTTTAGCAAACGCGGGGACGGTTTACCGCGCCTTTCCGTCAGCCCTTCACCAAACTGCGGGGACCTCGAACCGCCCTCGGGCCTACGCTATAGTTTCAGTTGCAGTGATTAGGTTTGCATTAACCGATAAACCGGCATATTATCAAGCCAACCAGCCGGTGTCACAAGTGAAAGGACAGCATTCTTTTTAACATCCGGCCCCCAAGGGGAACTTTTTGCCGGCCTGCGGCGTCTGCAAATAAAAATGCGGGAAAGCAGGTGACCTAAAAAATGCGACCACATAGAATTATAGGCGGAATACTGTTCGCGGGTCTTTTGGCCGTCGCGCTGCTGGCCGGGATGTCCTTCAAACCCGGGCCTTCGGCGGCGGAGGAACCGGCCAAGTTTGCCTCATACGAAGAGCTGGCCCGTTACATTAAGGAAAACACCCAAATGGCCCAGCAATTCTCCAGGCTTTACGGCCGCGGCCTTATGCCCGCGGGGAGTATTGGCGCCGAAACGAAGGAAATGCTGAGAATGGATTCCTCGGCGGCCCAAATCACCGGCCAGGCGGAAAAATCCCCGGCCCCCGACTT
>JAKSCU010000050.1 GCA_022360435.1 Bacillota bacterium | reverse complement strand
AGTAGAAAAAAACAAAAAGGGGACTGCGTCTCCGTTATCGGCGTGGTATTTCGTGTTTTACTATTCTTGTTTTTCAACACTGTTGACTTTTCTTTGCCGCCTGTTTCTATTCACCCGGTAAACAACATACCCGACCAGGGCAACCATGGGCGTGTAGGGCAGCAACGCGACAAACAGCACCACAAAACCCTGGACAGAGCTTATCATGCCGTTGACGCCCCGCAGCCAAGCGGCTTGGATACGCTGATCGAAGGGGTCTTTCAACCTTTCGCCGGTGGACAAGCCGCCGGGTGACCGCAACTCAACGCGTATGGTGGACAAGTTAACCTTGTTGTCCAACACCTTCAGCCTGGCTTCCATGGATTCAATCTCGCCGCGCACCCTAAACAGCTCGTTTTCAATCTCCAGCATTTCCTTAACCGTGTCGGCCTTGTCCAGCAGTTCCAGGTATCTCCCTTCCTGTTTTTCAAGGTTGTTCTTACGAGCTTGGACATCGTAGTATTCCTCGGTTACATCCTGACCCGAGATATCTTTGCGCTCCACCCGGCCAAGCTTTTCCAGGCGCGGTATTAAACCGTCCACCTGATTAGAGGGCACCCGCAGGGTAAGGTGGCCCCTCAAACGATTGTCGTCCTGCCACAGATTGGCGTCCTGCACGTAACCGTCGGTGCCTTGCAGCATTAATTCAATTTCCGCCACAGCCTTTTCCACATCAGGCACAGCGATATTCATGGAGACGTTTTTAATAATTTTCTGCACCAAGTCCGGTTTGTCGCCGCCAACCCCAATCTCTTTTCCACTTTTAAACGACTTTTCATCAGCATACTCTTCAACCGCCATTTGGTCGGAATCGGATGACTCCCTGTTTGATGCTCCGCCGCAACCGTTTAAAATCAGCAATAACACTAAGATTAAAAATAACGGCACTGCCTTGCGCATATTGTTACCCCCATATAAGTGCCCGGCGTTAATGCCATCAACCGGACATTTTTTTGTCTTACTGTAATGACGAACGAGACGGGTAAAAAGTTCGCCCGACTAATTATTTTCCGTTTGCCCCGACCACCGCTGGTTAACAATATGAATAGGCGCCCATACCGCTAAACGGAGCATCAACCTTTCCAAGATGATCCGGCAATTATCCCGAGCGAGCCGAGCGACGCCAACGGGTCGCCCGTTACAAGTATCTTTACAGAGGTATTTTCAGGTAAGATGTAAAAGTATCTTTAAATTATTATAATGTAAAAAAGCAAACTTGGGAGATGGATTAATGAGTCAATTTGAGCTAATCGCCACGGCCGCATTCGGCCTGGAAGCGGTGCTGGCGGAAGAAGTAAAAAAACTGGGTTATCCCGATGTAAAAGTGGATAACGGCAAAGTAACATTTACCGCCGACACCGGCGCCCTTTGCCGGGCCAACCTCTGGCTGCGGACAGCCGACAGGGTGCGCCTTAAAGTCGGGGAATTCAAAGCCGTCACCTTTGACGAACTGTTTGAAAAAACCAGGGTCTTGCCCTGGCCCGAACTGATACCGGCCGACGCCGCTTTCCCGGTGGACGGGAAGTCGGTAAAATCAGCGTTATTCAGTGTCTCCGACTGCCAGGCCATAACAAAAAAGGCCGTGGTGGAAAGTATGAAGAAAAAATACAAAAAAGAGTGGTTCGAGGAAACCGGCCCTCTGTACCGCCTAGAGGTGGCCTTGCTGAAAGACACCGCCACCCTGACCATTGATACCAGCGGGGCGGGATTGCACAAGCGGGGATACCGGGCCGGGGCCGGTGAAGCACCGCTGCGGGAAACACTGGCGGCGGCGCTGGTAATGCTGTCACGCTGGTATCCTGATACAGTTCTGTGGGACCCCTGCTGCGGTTCGGGGACCATACCCATAGAAGCCGCTCTTATTGGGCGAAACGTCGCCCCGGGTCTGAACCGGATATTTGCCTCCGAAAACTGGCCCACCATACCGGAGGAGATGTGGCGGCAGGCCCGGCAGGAAACCCGCGACTTGGCTCAATTCGACCTGCCCTTGGACATAATTGGCACCGACGCCGACACCCGGGTGTTAAAAACAGCCCGGCAGAACGCCACCGCCGGCGGGGTCGGGGACTGTATCCATTTTCAACGTCTGCCGGTCACCGATATACAAACCAAAAAGAAATACGGCAAGATAATCTGCAACCCGCCTTACGGGGAAAGGCTCGGTGATATGCGTGATGTGGAAAGGCTATACCGGGAAATGGGCAAGTCTTTCAGCAAGCTGGATACCTGGTCCACCTATGTGCTTACCGCCCATCCACAATTTGAAAAGTTGTTCGGACGATCGGCCGACAAGAAAAGAAAGCTGTATAACGGAAATATCCAAACACATTATTACCAGTATTACGGCCCCCGCCCGCCCAAGCTTAAGGATCGCCCGGGGCTTCACCGGACCTGAGGTTGCCCCTGGCCAGGGAGGCGAAAAATCCTCCCAAACAAAGCACCGTAAGTATTATAAACGACATCCTGGCGGCGTCCAAAAACTGCCCGGCGCTGGCGGCAGCCAATTCCGCCCTGCCCACGTGCAGGGCCAGGAGCATGGTGACGACGGCCATACTGAAAGCCTGTCCCACCAGCCGCATAGTGCCCAGGGTGGAAGAAGCGACACCGTAATACTTTTTATCCACCGCACTCATCAACGCGTTGCTGTTGGGCGAAGAAAACAGCGCAAAGCCCGTACCCAATAAGGACATGTTGGCAACCAACAGCCACAGGGGGGTGTCCCGGGAAATGAAACAAAAGACCAGGAGTCCCAGAGTAGTCATGGCCATGCCCCAGGAAGCCACCACCCTTGGTTCCACCCGGTCGGAAAGCCGGCCGGCAAATGGAGATATCACAGCCATTATCACCGGCTGGGCCAGCATAATAAACCCCGCCGCCTGGGAATCGTACCCCAGTACCACCTGCAGGTGCAGTGAAAGCAAGAAAATCGCCGCAAAGGCGCTGTAATTAGTCAATGCCGCCAGATTGGAAAAGGCGAAGGTGACATTGCGGCTGAAAAGACGCAGGTTCATCAGCGGCTGCCGCAGGTTACTTTCGCGCCTGATGAAAACCAGCATCAGCAATAGACCGGCCGCCAGGATATACACACCCTGCTCCGAGGCGGCCATGGAAGAAAACCCGTACATCAGCGCCACCAGCCCTATGATATACAATATAGCCCCGGTCAGGTCAAACTTCTCGCCCCCGGCGCCCGCCCAATCACCCTTCAGCTTGGTAACGGCAAGGGCCACTACCGGAACCGCCAATAAGGCGGTTAAATAAAAAATGGACGGCCAGCCCAGGTTGTGGTTCATGGTTCCGCCCAATACCGGTCCCAGGGAAAGGCCGATGTACACCATGGCCACATTGATTCCCAGCACCTTGCCCCTTTCCCGGAGCGGGAACACCGAGGTCAAGATGGCCAGGCCGGTGCCGAAAATCATGGCGCCGCCGATACCCTGCAGCACCCTGAAAACAATTAGCGACTGGACGGACCAGGCCATCCCGCAGAGCAGAGAAAAGAGGCCGAAAGAAAGCACCCCGACAAGGAATACTTTTTTTCGGCCCACTATATCGGCCAACCTGCCGAAAGGCAAAAGAAACGCCGCCGAGGCCAGTATATAACTGGTGACCACCCAGCTGAGCATGTAAGCGTCAGCGCCAAACTGCCGGCCAATGGCAGGTATGGCCAGGTTGACGGAACTGGTCATGAACGGTGTCAAAAAAGAGGTGATGGCGGCCACCATAAGCGTATATTTTTTAAGCGCGGCGTTCTGCTCCATACTCGTCTCCCTGATTAGGCTTAATTACAATATAAAACCATCCCCCTCTGGTTTGAAAAGATTCTATCATAACCCCAAGTGTCTGTATACCAACCAATATGCCAATTCCTAAAGGTTAACAGTTAATTGACGCACTTGCTCCAAAACCTCCGCCTGTTTCTCAAGGGGGGGTACCATATCGCCTGTAATCGTAACCCCTTTCCCGTGGCGGTAAACAACCGCGCTAATGGGACATTCTTCCCCGAATCCGCACTTGTAGCAGGGTGTTTTTCCCCGGGCGACAACACCGGCGGTTACCTCAATATTGTGGTACGGGCCGAAAAAATTCTTCAGGTTTTCCACTGCTATTTCGCCGTGACCTTCCCCGGAAACTACCGCCGGTATAACCTTTTTAATTTTTGTCTTAATTCCCCGGTGGCGTAGCGCAAACCATCTCTCCAGGAAACAGTGGGTCAGCGCGTTAATCCCAAAAGCGGCACCGTAAAAAGTGGGCGCCCCCAATACTATTATATCGGCTTCAATT
>JAKSCU010000319.1 GCA_022360435.1 Bacillota bacterium | reverse complement strand
GTGCGCTTTTTGATACTCTTATCCTTGAATCCGGCCATTAATATGGCCGGAAGTATACTTACCTAAGAGTATAAAAAAAGCGCACTCCTTCAGTTCCCTTTGTGTGCGCTTTTAATACTTTACTCCTTAATTCCGGCTATAAATATAGCCGGGTACACTTTCCTTAAAGTATCAAATAGCATCCGGATGGATGTGTTTTAGAGGAGCATTAATTTTTCCACGATGGTTCGGAATACCGGAGCCGCCGTTTCGCTGCCGCTTTGGCCTCCCTGCACCAGCACGGTGATCACAAAACGGGGGGTGTCCGCGGGCGCATAACCGGTGAACCAGGCGTTAACCGTGTCATTTGGGCCGGCCACCTCGGCCGAACCCGTTTTACCCGCGGTTCCCCAGCCGGGCAGTTCGGCTTTTTTACCCACGCCGGACGCCGTAACCCGGCGCAGTATCTCCTGCAGCCGGTCGGCGGTGGCGGGTTTTAGCGCCCGTAGCGGCTCCGGCGCGTCTATCCGGTACACCATGCGGTTTTCGGCATCGGTCAACCCGGCGACCAATTGGGGCGCATGGTATGTTCCGCCGCTGACAATGGCGTTCATCATGGCCGTGACCTGCACCGGCGTAACCAGCACCGGGCCCTGGCCGATGCTGCTGTTGGCCAGGTTGTAATCCTTACCGACCAAAGATAAATCCTGTTTGAATTCCGGTTGCGCGGGATAACCGATTATGTTTTGCTTGTCCAGGCCCAGGCCGGTGGCGTACTTGACGATTGTATCGGGGCCAAGCTCTTGCCCCAGTTGCACAAAAGCGGGATTGCATGAATGAGCAAAGGCGTCGGCGAAATTTATTGCACCGTGGCCTTGTTCGAACCAGCAATGCACCGGTTCGGCGTCGGAACCCGCGCAATTGTATGTGTTTTGATGAAAAACACTCTCCCTTTCCAGGGCGGCGGCGGCCAAAACCACCTTGAACACGGAACCGGGTTGAAACAAAGCGGTGCAGCGGTCCAAAAATATTTCACCGGCGGGGCGCCGCAGGCAATCCTCAACCCTGGCCGGAGAGGGATGATAACCCGGCCTGCTGGCCATGGCCAGTATATCGCCGCCACCGGCGCGCATCACCACCACCGCGCCTTGGAAAATGTGCGCGTCCATCACCTCTTCAACCACCCGCTGGACTTGGGCGTCAATAGTGGTTTTCACATTTTTCCTTGCCGGATCGGGACCGGCATTGGTGACTATCAAACCCGGACCCTTTATAATTCTGCCCAGCGCGTCATGGGTCACATAAGCGGCCCGTGCCGGGCCCTGCCCTTTTAGTTCCCCTTCGTAAAAGTATTCCAGGCCGGACTTGCCAACCCAGTCTCCCAGTGCGTAGTGTTTTTTATTTTCCGAGCGCAAGCGCCGCAGTTGTTCCATGCTTTCAATTTTGCCCAAATGGCCGGTTATGTGAGCCGCCAGGGGAGCCGGCCCATATCGCTGGTAAACCGGAAGCAGGAACACCCCCGGCAAGCCGTTGCGCCGCAAAACACTTTGCTGGGCGCCAGCGGACGGCACGCTTGTCAAAAAGGCTCCGCCGCCGGCCTGTTGCAGAAGTTGGTCGTACCGGATGTCAAGAATGCCGGACAAGGTTCTCAGGGTGTGTTCTTTATCGTCCATGAGACCCGGGAAAACCGCCACCCGGTTGGCATGGTACCCGCCGGAAAGGGGAACCCCGTTTCGGTCGACTATTTCACCGCGCATATAATCTTCCAGCACAACTTCTTGGGCGGATATTTGGCGGGCTTGTACGGCGTAAGCCGGCCCCTGCAGCACCTGAATCACATACAAGTGCCCGGCAATAGCCAAAAATGCCGCTATAAGCAACCAACGGCATAAAAACAGGCGGTTTGATCCCCAATGTGACAACGGTAAAACCCCTTCCAGTCATTTAATCGAAGAGCCGGCAGCAACAGTTGTTGATATGATGCCCGTCCGGCGGAGGGATTAAACCTTGTCTGCCCTGCGCAGCAGCGAGAAAGCGGGAAGCGGGTGTGACCAGGGGAGATAAACGACCTGTCGGGGGTGTGGCGCCGCGTCCAGGCTGCGCCCTTCCCCGTCCAGGATTTGCGCAACGTCCAGCGGTTGCGTTTGCATGCCCGGAGACAGTATTTCCAACTGCTCGCCCCGGGCAAAACGGTTGCGCTGTTCCACTTGCAAAAGACGTCGGTGGGGGTCGTAGTCCAGGACGGCGCCAACGAATGTATACCGACGCCGGTATATTGATTCCAAGGGCGGCGGGGAATTTAAAAAACCGGTCCCGTTGATAAAACCCGTGGTGTAATGACGGTTGCTCACCTTGCCGATTTCCGCCAGCCACTCGGGCTGCACCCGGTAACCCGCCGGATCGGCAAGATAGGCGTCCAGTGCCAGGCGGTATACCCGGGTGACAGTTGCCGCGTAATGCGCGCTTTTAACCCGCCCTTCGATTTTAAACGCCGTCACTCCGGCTTGGACCAGGGCGGGCAGGTACTCCAGCAGGCAAAGGTCCCGTGAACTGAGTATGTAAGTTCCGCCGTCATCCTCGCACACCGGAAAATATTCGCCCGGCCTTTTTTCTTCCACCAGTTGATACTTCCAGCGGCAAGACTGGGCGCAATCACCCAGGTTGGCGTCCCGCCCGGCCATGTAGCCGCTAAGCAGGC
The DNA here is from genome assembly GCA_022360435.1 of Bacillota bacterium. Taxonomy (GTDB): domain Bacteria; phylum Bacillota; class Desulfotomaculia; order Desulfotomaculales; family Desulfallaceae; genus BRH-c8a. Next base: position 2,462 of record JAKSCU010000319.1, on the reverse strand, counting down.
AGCGGCCGGAATAAGACACGCACATGGCCCCATGCACGAACACTTCCAGTTCAACAGCGGATTGTTCACCAATACCCCTGATTTCTTCCAGGCTTAATTCCCTGGCCAGCACCACCCGCTCGGCCCCCAGGGATTCCCACACCCGGGCGCTGCGCCAGTTGGTGGTGTTGGCCTGGGTGCTGACGTGGATTTTCATGCCGGGGGCGGTTGCTCGAACCAGGGACATAACGCCGGGGTCCGAAACAATAACGGCGTCCACGCCAATTTGGTCCAGAAAATGAACATACCGGGGCAGAGCCTCTATATCCTGGTTGCGGGCGAATATATTTAAAGTAACGTAAACTTTCACGTTATGGCGGCGGGCGAATTGCACCGCCCGGGTCATTGCGTCCCGGTCAAAGTTGGCCGCGGCGGCGCGGAGCCCGAAATTGTTTCCGCCCAGATAGACGGCGTCGGCTCCATAGGCCACGGCATAGGCAAGTTTTTCGGGGCTCCCCGCCGGAGCCACTATTTCGTGTTTGCGCATAACTCATCACTGTTTATTGGTATTTTCTTATGTTGGCGTTGTGTTCCGCCAGGGTGCGGGAAAAGGCGTGCGAACCGTCGGGCTTGGCGACATAATATAAATAATCGTGGCTTTCCGGTTCTATAACGGCCCGCAGTGAAGCCCAGCCCGGACTGGCGATGGGTGCCGGCGGGAAACCGTAATGCCGGTATGTGTTGTAGGGCGAGTCAACCTCCAGGTCACTGTATAACAATATTTCCCTTGGCTCATCCAGCACGTACTGAATAGTGGCGTCTATCTGCAGCGGCATGCCGCTTTCAATCCGGTTATAAATCACGCCGGCGATCCGGGCCCGTTCATCCGCCATCTTGGCTTCCCTTTCCACCATGGAAGCGAAAATAACAGCCTCGTGCAGTGTAAGACGCCGTTCCCGCACCTGCCGCACATAGTCTTGTTCAGCAATAACATTTTGAAATTTTTCCAACATCATTTGCAGCAGCTTATCGGGACCGGTGTCCAGTCCAATGTGGTAAGTGTCGGGAAAAAGATAACCTTCCAGGTTGTTTCGGGCCAGGTCGATATTTTGCACAAAGGGATAATCCCATTTTTTCTCGGTTAAGCGCAGAAAATCTTCCCGGCCGGCGACTCCTTTGCTCTCCAACAGTTCGGCAATTTGCTCCACCGTAAATCCTTCCGGAATGGTGACTACAATGGTTTCATTCGGCCCTTTAAGCATCTTTTGAACAATTTCCGGCACCGACATGGCCGAGTTCAACATGTAAGCCCCCGGTTTCAGCTTGCCGTCCACATTTTGGTATCTGGTGTACAAGCGAAAGGCAAAGGAACTGCGGATTAATCCTTTCTCCTCCAACAGGGCGGCAATGCTCGACGTAGTCGCCTGTTGGGGTATTTCCAGGGTCACCTGCCTGGCTGCCGCAGTATCTGCGGGCTTTAACTGTGCTTGCACAGCTATAAACCCGGCCATGGCAATAACCAGTGTCAATATGATTATCAACCGGGGCCGCCAGTGAAACTTCCTTCTTTTTGGCCGGGAGTTTTTTTTGACTACGGGTATCATATTCAATCACTCCGGTTGCGCCTGCGCCCCGGCGTCGCCGGGGGGAGGAGCGTCATTGCCGTTTTGTTCACCTGTTTCCGCCGTGTTTTCGAAATAGCCGTCGCCTGCGGCGACGCCCGGGTCGGACTCGGTGCCTATGGCGGCGCCGTTATCAATGTCGTTTTTGGCCGTATCCCCGCCGGTTTCAGTTTCGTCCTGCGGGCCGGTGTCCGGCGCCACAGGTTGGTCGACGAAAGTTGTGCCGGGAAGGTCAACGGAGGGAGTCAGGTCTTGATCCTGCGGGAACACAACCGCCGGTTTTGATGCGCCCGTACCTATGGCCACGATGCGGCGCACCGGGTGATAATGGCTGGCCGGAAGCGTTTCAGTCACCTTCCGGCCGTTTTGCCATATATTTCTCACGGCAGCGGCTTTAAAACCGTCGTTGCCTTCCTGCTTAACTACCTTTTCTCCGGCGGCCAGATTGGGATCTTTTTCGTAAACAACATGGGGCTGAATTGTTTCGGTGACCCAACTGGAAACCTCCACCCGGGGCGTTTTATCCTTGTTTCCGTATAGCTTTACCGTCAGGTCGTTACCAGTGACACATGTTTTGATATAAACATAAAAATCGGTATTGTTTGCGAATCTAAAGTCAACAGCTTCGTATACCACGGTGGCATCGCGTCCGATAGGCACATAACCCACCGGCAGGGAATGGTTGTTTCTCTCGGTTATCCGGAGATTGGCCAGCAGCACCGCATTGTACAAGGTGGAAGAAACCTGGCACACTCCTCCGCCCAAGCCTTCCACAAACTCATTGTTGATGATCACGTCGGCGCTTTTATAACCGGCGTCGGAACTCCTGGGGCCGACTATCCGATTAAAAGAGAACTCGTC
>JAKSCU010000052.1 GCA_022360435.1 Bacillota bacterium | reverse complement strand
CCGTCAAAATAACGTTCGCGGGCAACGGCGCCGTTGTGCCAAACAATAAAACTCGACGTGCGGCGGGCGGCCACATAATGCTCGGCGTTGTCCAATGCCGCCGCCGGTATCTGCAGATTCTGCTGCGACCAATACCGCAGCGGACTGCCCTCCCCGCCGGCCACCGTTTCCAGCGGGCTATACCACAGGCCGCGCGGTTGCTGCAGTAACTGCGATTTAAGCAATCCGCCATAGCGAGACCAAAACAGCGGATCGTAGCTGTAGACAATGCCCGCAGCGACAACAGTGATGAGCGCTATAACTGACAGGATAACTTTCATAGTATTGATAACACGCCGTTCGTCACCCGCTACACCGCCGCGCAAACTGTTTTGACTTCGAGATAGTTATCCAGCGCCTGCATACCGTTATCCCGTCCCCAACCCGACTGTTTCATACCGCCGATCGGCAAACTCGGATCAAACATATAATGGCAGTTAAGCCATACGGTACCGGCGCGAATATCCGCGGCGAGGCGGTGCGCCGCCGACAGATTCTCAGTCCAGACACTGGCGGCCAGCCCGTAGTTGGAATCATTGGCGAGGTCTGTCACCTGTTCAATATCATCAAAACGCTGGCACACCAGAACCGGACCGAACACTTCTTCGCGCACGATCTGCATGTCCTGGCACACATTGGCAATCACCGTCGGTTCAATAAAAAATCCATCCCGCTCCACACAGCGGCCGCCGCTGACCACCTCCGCCCCGTCGCTGACGGCAGTGTCGATAAAATGACTGACCCGTGCCAACTGCCCGGCGCTTACCAGCGGCCCTAACTCGGTGTCCGCCCGCATGCCATCGCCGACGCGCAATTGTTTGCCGATAGCACAAATCCCTTCGAGCACCTTATCGAATACTGATCGGTGTGCGTACAGGCGCGACCCGGCTACACAAACCTGCCCCGAATTAAAAAATATCGCGTTGGCCGCCGCCGGAATGGCCAGACTCAAATCGGCATCGGCCAATACCACCACCGGCGATTTGCCGCCCAGTTCCAGCGATACTTTTTTCAGGTTCGACTTGGCCGCCTCCAGAATAGCGCGGCCGGTGGCGGTGGAACCGGTAAACGCTATCTTGTCGACATCGCTGTGCCGCGCCAGGGCGTTGCCGGCAGTGGCGCCGTCACCGGTAACGATATTGACCACGCCGGCCGGGAATCCGGCTTCGATAATCAATTCACCCAGCCTCAGTGCAGTCAGTGAGGTATTTTCCGCCGGTTTGAGAACCACGCTACAACCCGCCGCCAACGCCGGCGCCAGCTTCATTGCCGTTAATACCAGCGGTGAGTTCCACGGCACGATAACACCGACAACACCGATCGGCTCTTTACTGGTATAGGCGAAAATCCGTTTACCTTGCGGTTGGTGACTAATCGACGTGGGGATAGTGCTGCCTTCGATTTTAGACGCGGCGCCGGCAAAGAAACGCAGTTGCTTGATCACCGCCGGCAGCTCCGCCCAGCGCGACACCGATAGCGGTTTACCCTGGTCCAGCGTTTCCAGTGCAGAGAGTTCATCGATATTCGCCGCCACCAGATCCGCCAGGCGCCATAACAGCTCGCCGCGCCCGGCCGGTGTTATCGCTGTCCAGTCGGGGCCGCGCAGCGCGGCGCGCGCGGCGACAACCGCGCGGTCGATGTCCTCCGGCTGCGCTGCGGTAACCTGAGCCAAAGTCTGTTCGTTAGCGGGGTTTACGCTGGGGATCATCGCGTCGCCGCTGCCCGCCACCCACTCGTTATTGATCAACAGTTTATGCTTTTTGATGCGCAGAAATGGACTTATCGCGGCAGTATCAGCTTCATCACATTGTTTCATGGTATTT
>JAKSCU010000361.1 GCA_022360435.1 Bacillota bacterium | reverse complement strand
GGCATGGCCATTGTATATAAAAGCCGGGACACCTTCCTGAACCGGCTGGTGACCATCAAAGTGCTGCGTCCGGAATTCACCTCGGACGACGATTTTATACACAGGTTTCGCCGTGAAGCCCAGGCCGTGGCCAGCCTGTCCCACACCAATATTGTCAGCATCCATGACGTGGGCCGGGAAGACGTTGTTCACTACCTGGTAATGGAATATATAAAAGGCGACAATCTAAAAAATATAATCAGGCAAAAAGGCCGCCTGGACCCGGAGGAAGCCGTGCGTATAGCGGCGCAGGTGTGTGAAGCCCTGGATCACGCCCACGCCAACAACATAGTGCACCGGGATGTTAAGCCGCATAACATACTGATTACCACCGAGGGAAGGGCCAAACTGACGGATTTCGGCATCGCCATGGAGGCCACCTCGGGCACCATTACCCGCACCGACACCATCATGGGCTCGGTGCATTATCTGAGTCCCGAACAGGCCAGGGGTGAGACGGCCACGCCCCGGTCGGATATTTACGCCGTGGGCATACTGTTGTATGAAATGCTTACCGGGCAGCAGCCATATTGCGGCGACAGCCCCATAGCCGTTGCGTTAAAACACATCCAGGAAACTCCGCCGCCGGTGGACGAGGTCAACCCGCAGGTGCCGGCCGACCTGGCGGCGGTGGTAAAACGGGCCATGGAAAAAAGGCCGGAAGAAAGATATCGCAGCGCTGCCGAACTGGCCCGGCGCCTGGAAATAATCCTGGACGATACGGCTCAGAATACGGTTATACTGCCGGTTGGCGGCAAAGAACCACGCACCGGACCGGGGAAGCCCGGGGATATGTCGCTAACGGGAAAATGGTCGTGGGTGATTGGCCTGGCGGTTCTGCTGGGCGGATTGCTGGCCGGGGTCATATATGGTTTTTTTAAATACATGGACGTCGAGCCTATCACAGTCCCCAACGTTGTTGGTGAAAATATTGAACGGGCCACAAATGAACTGGAATTATTGGAATTGGATGTAAAAATTCAGGAAGTATATGACGAGGCGCCAATAGACCAAGTTATCGACCAGGACCACGGCCCCGACGACCCGCCGGTAAAACCGCCCCGGGAAATTACCCTCACGGTGAGCAAGGGGCAGGAAATGGTAAAAGTTCCTGACTTGTCGGAAAATACTGTTCCCGAGGCAAGCGCGGAACTGAAAAAAGCCGGCTTGATTTTGGCCCAGCCCCCTGTGGAGGATTTCAGTGAAGATGTGGAAAAAGGCCTGATTATTGAGCAGCATCCCGCCGCCGGCGGTAATGTTGCCAAAGAGTCCTCGGTTACAATAACAGTTAGCAAGGGGCCGAAACCGAAGTCTCACAACATGCCGGATTTAAGAGGCAAAACGCTTAACGAGGCTATGTCCTTATTGGCGGAAAAAAACTTGATTATTAAGGAGGGCCATGTCGCCCGGGAAGAAAGCGCCGAGTACCTGCGGGGTCAGATTATCCGCCAGGAGCCGGCTCCCGGTACCGGGGTGACCGAAGGGACCGATGTGCGGTTGGTTGTGAGCAAGGGTCCCGGGCCGCCTGAGAAGCAGGTAACGGTAAGAATTAAAGATGAGATACCGGATGACGGGCGCGAGCACAAGGTGGAAATAATTGTTGAAGACCTGAATGGAAGAAGTGTGCGTTACACCGACATGCACACATACGGCGAAGTGATTAGGAAAAATATAACTTACCGGGGTCACGGAGAGTTGCAAGTGTTTATAGACGAGCAGCCGGAGCCGGTGATTGAAAAAACGTTATAGGGAGAACTTTATGGATGGAATAATTGTCAAGGCCGTCGGCGGGTTTTATTTTGTCCTTGTCGGAGAAACGGTGCTCAAATGCGCCATCCGGGGCAAAATCCGGCGTCGGCTTGGACAGGCAATGGTGGGCGACATGGTCGATGTCAGGCCGGCGGGCGACGATGAAGGAGTGGTGGAGGAAATACTGCCGCGCCGCACCAAACTGACCCGCCCTCCGGTGGCCAATGTGGACCGGGCCGTGGTGGTCTTTGCTTTCAAACGGCCGGAACCAAGCGCGGCTTTGCTGGATCGGTTTTTGGTCCAAGCCCACGCGGCCGGTATCACTCCCGCCATATGTTTTAACAAACACGATTTGCTGGACAATACCGGGGCGGATATATGTACCCATTATGAAAATACCGGTTACCAAGTTTTACAGATCAGTGCCAAAACAGGTTTCGGGCTGGAGGAATTGGCCGGTTTGCTGAAGAACCATGTAAGCGTGCTGGCCGGGCCTTCCGGGGTGGGCAAATCAAGCCTTTTAAACGCGCTGCGGCCCGGCTTGAAACTGCAAACAGGCGCAATAAGCCATAAGCTGAGACGGGGCAAACATACCACCCGGCACGTGGAATTAATCCCCATCCCCGGCGGGGGGCTGGTGGCGGACACCCCCGGCTTTTCCAGCCTGAACCTGCCGCCCCTTGGCCGCGAGGAATTAGGCGGTTTTTATCCCGAGTTTGGCAAATTCACGCCTCAGTGCCGGTTCAGCGGCTGTTTGCACTACCGCGAGCCCGGCTGCGCCGTCAAGGAAGCGATGCGCCAAGGATTTATCTCCGGCCGGCGTTATCAAAATTATGTAATGATGTTGGAGGAAGTTATCGAATCGAAAAGGAGATAGCCGTGATTAAAGTAGCCCCGTCAATTCTTTCCGCCGATTTTGCCCGGCTTGGGGAGCATGTGCGCCTGGTGGAGGAGGCCGGCGCCGAGCTTTTGCATATCGACGTCATGGATGGCCGTTTCGTGCCCAATATAACCCTGGGACCGGCGGTGGTCAAAGCATTGAGACCCCACTCCGGGCTGATATTCGATGTGCATTTGATGATCGAGAATCCTGATTTATATGTGGAGGATTTTGCCGCCGCCGGCGCCGATATCATTACCGTGCATGCCGAATCCCGCACCCATTTACACCGCTCCCTGCAAATGATCAGACAAACCGGCAGGAGGGCCGGGTTGGCTTATAACCCGGCCACCCCGCCGGCGGGGCTGGAGTATGTGCTGCCCCTGCTGGACTTGGTGTTGGTGATGACGGTTAATCCCGGTTTTGGCGGCCAGGATTTTATCCCGGCCATGCTGCCCAAGATAAGGCGCGTCGCTGCGCTGTTGGAAGCGGAAAAACCCGAGGCATGGCTCCAAGTGGACGGCGGTATAAACAACGCCACCGCTCCCGAAGTGGCGCGGGCCGGCGCCGGGGTGCTGGTGGCCGGGTCGGCGGTTTTTGGCGCCGCCGACCCGGCCCAAGCGATAAAGGAACTAAAGGAAGCGGCCGGCTCGGGACCCGGGCTTTAATGCCAAATATTAGGAAGGCCCCCTTGCCGCCGGCGCGGCGCAAAGGATGCAAATCAACCTCTTCAAGGCGCTCCGGTGGTTATCCGGAGCGAGCGTAACGGCGCCAACGGAGCGCACGCTACAAATATCGCTACAGAGTATATTCCGGCATTGACTTTCAAAAAAATGCAAGGAGGTGACTGATTAATGGCTGTTTGGAAATGTCAGTCTTGCGGCACTGAATTGGAAGGGCGCTGTAAGCCGGGCAAATGCAAATCATGTGGCGCGCCGAAG
>JAKSCU010000053.1 GCA_022360435.1 Bacillota bacterium | reverse complement strand
TCGACGTCGCCAACGGGGCGCTGCAGTTTGCGATCCTGGGCGGCGCAGAAGACCCTGCGACCTGGCCCGAGTATCTCGACGAAGGCAGACTCAAGCGATTCATCCGCGGCAACGACGCGGTGCCCGGCGCGGTGCTTAGCCGGGCGGAACTGCGATGCCTGCCCTGGCTGATGATGGAGGCGCTGATCGCCGAAGCCGTAATCCCAATCGCCGCGACGGGTGCCTTTGCACGAATGGACGGCCTACCATTCCTTCAAATGGTGCAGCGCAAGGTGACATGGCTGAAAGACAATGCCGAACGCCTGGTCGAATCGCTCGACTCCTGAAGCCACGCACCCAGCATCGCGCGAAGGCAAACCCATGATCAAACCGATGAAAATGATCCTGTGCGTTGCCGTCTGCACACTCTTGTTGCATACAAGCAGTGCATTTGCCCAGCCGGCGAACGATGATGTTTCCACCAAAGACGCTGCGCCGACGTCCCCAACGCAGACCGACAAGGCAGAAGAGCAAGAGCCGGAAGAAAGCACCACGCCTCCCGAAACCGACGACAACGCAACGGCGGATGACCAAGCCGCGCCGCCCATCGAATCACTCGACGATGAGCAGCTCATCGCGAAACTTGGCAGCGAGCATTACGACGACCGCCGCCGTGCTCATGAATTGCTCCTCAAGCGCGACGATTTCAACGAGCATGCTGAGCGCTATTTCAAACTTGCAGAGAACCTCGAAGCGCAAAAGCGGTTGATCTCGCTCGCGCATCATCATTTTCTGCGCGAGTTCCGCATCAAGCACATGGATACCGTAGGCCCCGCCGCGGTTGGCGTCTCGCACCTGCTCGCCCCGCCGGGCACCATGCCGGGCCAAACACGCCCTGCCGTGCATGTCACCCGCACCGTGCCGGGCTTCCCCGGGCACACGCACCTGCGCGTCGATGACATGATTCTCTCAGTCAATGGCATGCCCATGCCCGAGAACGCCGCAAGCGATACCTTCGGCGACATTGTTCAGCAAATGACGGCAGGCGAACAGATCACTTTCGAAGTGCTGCGCGACGGCAAGGTGATCAAGCGCACAATGACGCTCGCCTCCAGCCGGGCACTGCGCGGCATGTTTCCCTATCCCGGCGATCGACTGCAAGTACTGGAAATGGTCGAACAACGCTGGCAGCAACGCCTTCGCCAACTCAAACGTGACATCAAATTACCCAAACAACTTGCGCCGGAAAAATGACGTCATGACGAACGACCCGGTGCCACACCTCGCCGTCCCCGTTGATGTAGGGCTCGGCGTTCCTGCGCTTCGATTGTCTCTTAAAATCGCATGCCGCTGATGTGGCTGATGAAATCCGGAATGCTTGTGAACTCGTCCCTGTCGTCGCGTGGCGGTGATGGAGACCCGGCATCGTTCTTCTTCATTCGCTTGCGGCTTTCCACAATCATCCCCAGCCCGATTAGCCCCAGTCCGACTGACATCAGCGGACGGTCGACCAAGGCGCTGACGTCCTGGCCCACGAGGATATAAACCAGAGCGCACAAGGCGACCGCGACGAGGATCATTTTGGTGACATTCTTGTTCATGACTCACCCCCAGCATCGATCCGCAGAGTGAGCCGATTCAGCCAAATCCACGCTTCGGAGCAAATGGGCGTGAAACCGTCCGTTCATACCGACTCTGGCGTTTATGAGCCTTAACAGACCTGATGAGCAAGCAATTATCGGATGTCGGCCCCCCTCCCTCGCAGGGAGGGGTCGGGAGGGGATCAAGGCGCACAGCCGCCATAAAAACGTTCACGCGCCCAACCGACCTCACCCGTTAATCACCCCGCGCACGTAAGCATGGGCCTGAATCGCACACTGCATCTGCGACTCGAACAGATCCCGCCAGATGCACGTCGCCGCGGCGAGGTCGGGCAGCGCTCTGCCGAACACTTCGTTGACGATCCACCCGTCGTAGCCCACTTCGCGGAGCGTCTTCATAACGGCAGGGAAATCGACCTGCCCGTCACCCGGCGTGCCGCGCGTGTTCTCGCTGAAGTGCACGTGTACGATGGCATCGCCCGCTTCGCGGATTGCCGCATGCGGATCGTTCTCTTCGATATGACAGTGGAAGGTGTCGACCATCATGCCCACTGCGGGGTGGTTCACCCGCTTCGCCATCGCCGTCGCCTGCGCGAGCGTGTTGCACATGTAAGCCTCGAAACGGTTGATCGCTTCGATTACCAGCATGACCCCTGCTTCCTGGGCCTTGGGCGCCAGCTCGCTTAATATTTCGGTGATGCGCTGCATCTCGGTTTCGCTCGGACCCTTGCCGGAGAACTTGCCGAGTGACTGATAAAGCGGGCCGATGACAATCGGCGAACCGACCGCAGCACAACAATCGATGAGCCATTGAATGTGCTTCTTCGCCGCTTCGC
>JAKSCU010000208.1 GCA_022360435.1 Bacillota bacterium | reverse complement strand
TGCAGCACCACCGCCGCGGCTCCCCGCCGAACGGCCTCTTGTATATACAGGTGCCCGTCGGTTTTAAAGCCCTTTATGGCCACAAACAAAAAGCCCGGTTCCACCCGCCGCGAATCATAGGCTATGCCCCGGACAACCCGGTCGGCCACCGGTGCTTCCAGCGGCAATTCCGCCAATATTTTCGACAAAAGCAACCGGCATTCCCTCCCTATATTACTAATTATTATTTCCATAATTTCTATATTTAACCTAAAAGACTGAAAAACACTTACGCCGGGACGGTACTCACCGGCCCGGCGAACTGCCAAGACTATAAAACAAGGGGACGGTTCCATCGCCCGCCCTTTGGCCCAATGTTTGCGCTCCGGGGACGCTGAAACGTCCCCTTGTTTTACCTGGTTTAACGGCCCGCCGGAGGACGGCGCCCCCGGGGCCGGCCAATCAGTGTATATCGGGGCCTTGGATTATATGCGATTCGGGCTGCCGGGTTGTGACCGCCCCAGGCCCGGTGTCATTGTCCCGAACCGGCGGTTGGAAAACCACCTTGACCGGGGCGCCGCGCTTCACCGCCGCGCCGGGGCTGTAACTTTGCCTGACGGCCACACCGCTGCCCTCGGGCACTATGCGCAGCCCCATATTCTCCAAGACATGGCCGGCTTCTTTAATGGTCATCCCCCGCATATTGGGCACGGTTACCGCCACCGTACCACCGCTGCGGCTGACGGTTTCCTTCAAGTCCAGGATTACGGTGGTGCCTTGATTCACCCTGGCGCCCGGCCCGGGGGTTTGCTCCCGCACCAGACCGCCCTCGCCGCGGGTCTGGTACCGCAGGCCGGCTGATTCGAGAATACGGCCAGCCTCTTCCGCAGTATAATTTACCACATCGGGCACATCAACTTCAACCCGGGGTTCCTCCGCCTCGTAGGGTTTCCTGGGTTTTTTCAGGCCGGGCGTCTCGGGCAGACGCAGGTAGCGCAAAATATCCCTGGCCATGGCCTGAAACACCGGCGCCGCCACCACGCCGCCGTAGTAGACGCCGCCCTGGGGTTCGGCTATTACCACCAGCAGGGCCATCTTGGGGTCCTCCACCGGGGCGAACCCGACAAAAGAAGCCACGTAGCGGCCACTGACATAACCGCCGCTTTCACCCACCACCTGGGCGGTGCCGGTTTTGCCGCCCACCCGGTAGCCTTCCACAAAGGCGTTGCGGCCCGTGCCGTCGGCCACCACATTTTCCAATAAACCTCTAAGCTGGCGGGCGGTGTTGGCCGAAATAACCTGGCGCACCTTTTCCGGCTGCATCCGGGCAACGGTTTTGCCGTCGGCCCTGATCTCCCGCACTAATTGGGGCTTCATCAACACACCGTCGTTAGCCACCGCAGCCACGGCGCTGAGCAATTGTATAGGCGTAACCGCGATGGACTGGCCGATGGACATGGTGGCCAGGTTCAGATTGGTGACCGGCCGGTCCACCGGGATCACTATGCCTCTTTCTTCACCGGGCAAATTAATGCCCGTGCGGGAACCGAAACCAAAAGCCTCCACATATTTATAGAACCTTGGCACGCCTGTTTCAAGCCCCACTTGTATAAAACCCGGGTTGCAGGAGTTTTTCACCACTTCCACAAAGGACTGGCTGCCGTGCCCGCCGTCCTTCCAACAGCGGATATTGCGGTCGGCCACTTTTATGTAACCCGGGTCGAAAAAACTGTCATCGGGCTTGACCGTGTCCTCTTCCAGGGCCGCCGCGGCGGTGACAACCTTAAAAGTGGAGCCGGGCTCGTAATTGTACCAGATGGCCGGATTTTTATCCCACACGCTTTTGGGCTCCCGGCTCCAGTTGTTCGGGTTGAAGCTGGGCCGGTTGGCCATGGCCAGGATGCCGCCGGTTTCCGGGTCCATAGCAATGGCCAAAGCAAACTTGGGATTGTATTGGGCCACAACATTGTCCAATTCCCGCTCTACAAAATATTGGACGGTTTCATCCAGGGTGAGCACCAGATCGTGTCCGGGCTGGGCCGGTATGTAATAGTGCTTGGCCTCGGGAATTTTCCGGCCGGCGGCGTCATGTTCGATGACAATCCGCCCGGGCCGGCCCCCCAGTTCCTTGTCGTAGCTCCTTTCAATCCCGGTGAGGCCCTGGTTGTCGATGCCGGCAAAACCCAACAGGTGCGGAGCCAGACCCGGGTCCAAATAATGACGCCTGCTCTCCTCGACCAGTTCAATGCCCGGCAGGTTCAGGGCCCGGATTTGCTCGGCAGTGTTATGATCGACTTTGCGCTTAAGCCATTCAAATGATGATTTTTTAATTAACCGCTTATGCAGTTTATCAGCGTCCATGCCCAGCAAAGGAGCCAGCTTATCCGCCGTCGCCCGGGCATTCTCATCCTCCACCTGGAGTGGCGTGGCATAAACCGAATCCACGCTGATACTGATTACCAGTTCTTTTCCATTACGGTCCAAAATGGATCCGCGCCTGGGTTCCAGCGGAATATCCCGCATGCGCACTTCCAAAGCCTTTTCCTGCAGTTCACTGCCATGGACAAACTGCACCCAGGCCAGTCTGCCCATGAGGAACACAAAAAATAGGCTGGACAAAATGAATATAATTGTCAACCGCTTGCGCACGGTCATATTTGTTCCGTACATCCGAGCCCCTCCAGACAACGGCGCACGTTACCCCGCGTTTATGCTGGCCTCCAACTGGCCCACCATTTTGACAAAAGCCCGGATTACCCAATTACGCTCATGTTCCCCGCCGGTGTGACGTCCATCCTCCATGACGCTTTCGGACCCGGCGGCGGCAATCACCGTATTTGCCGCTTGCTCCGCCGGAACCGTGGTTTGTACCAGAATAATCTGGTCGTTGCCCGGCTTGACCATGCCCAGGCGGCTCACGGCCAGGGCTTCCACGTTTTCCAGGCTGGATATCTGATTAACCTTGGTATAAAGGTCGTCGCTTTCCTTGCGCAGCATGGCCAGTTCGGTTTCGGCGCTGTTCAACCGGTAGCCGGTGGCCAACACCTGGGCGTAATAAAACGCGATGAACACACTGGAACAAAAGAACAAAATCACCAGGCCGGTCAGCGCCAGTTGTTCCTTTATGGCCAGGCTCCCGCGCGCCGGAAGTCTGCGGGGACGTTTCTTTTCCCCGGGCAATGCGGGCAAACTGTAGTGTTGCGCCTTCTCTCTCGCTACTATCAAAAATTATTCACCCTTCCGGTTTTTTAGAACAGGGCCTGTTTTTGCCGCCACCCGGAGTTTGGCGCTGCGCGCCCGGGGATTTTCGGCAACCTCCCCGGCACCGGGTACCACGGGTCGCCTGGTTACAAGCCTGATCTCGGGCTGACGCCCGCAAACACAGGGTAGTTGGGCCGGGCACCGGCACGGGTCGGCCAGTGTCGCCAAGGTTTCTTTAACTATGCGATCCTCCAGCGAATGAAACGAGATTACGCATATCCGGCCGTCCGGTTTCAGGCGGGCCACCGCCTCCCGAAACGCGCCGGGTAAAATGTTCAGTTCATTGTTTACCGCTATCCGCAGGGCCTGGAAGGTGCGCTTGGCCGGGTGCGGCCCTTCCCGCCTGGCCCCGGCGGGAACGGCCGCCTTGATTATTTCCACCAGCTCGATGGTGGTGTTTATGGGCTGCCTTTTCCTGGCCCGTAAAATAAACGACGCTATCCTGGAAGCCCATCGTTCCTCCCCGAAGCGACGGATAATGCCGGCCAGTTCTCCTTCGGGCAAACTGTTTACCAGTTCCCGCGCCGTTACCGGCACGGCGGGGTCCATTCGCATATCCAAGGGGGCGTCGCGCATGTAGCTGAACCCCCGGGCCGGGTTGTCCAGTTGATGGGAGTTGACTCCCAGGTCGAACAGGAAGCCGTCTACCGCCGTAATATGTAAACCATCCAGTATGTCTTTAAGGGCGGCGAAATTGGACCGGGCCAGGGTGCAGCGACCCCGAAACGGGGCCAGGTTATGTTCAGCGGCACGCAACGCCTCGGGGTCATGGTCCAGTCCCACCAGTTTTACGCCGGGGCCGGTACTTTCCAGCAACAGGCGGGCATGCCCGCCGCCGCCCAAGGTGCAGTCCACGAAAATCCCCGCCGCTCCCGGGTTCAGCCCCTCCAGCACCTCCTGCGGCATAACCGGCCGATGCGCAAAAGGCACGCCGCCGCCCGCCGCTGCATTGCTGTTTAAAACCGTAGTCTTGTCGGGATAATCCGGCACATCATCACCCCGGGTTTTATATACCCAAATCTAAATCAACCATTTTTTCGGCAATCTCCTCCACCGACGAGGCCGATTCCGAGTTATAGTCGTCCCACCGCTCCCGGGACCACAATTCCACGCGGCTGGAAACGCCAATGACCACAACATCTTTCTCCAATCCCGCATATTCCCTGAGATTGGCGGGTATAAGAACCCGCCCCTGCTTGTCCACTTCACATTCGATGGCGCCGGCAAAGAAAAATCTAACGAAGGCCCGGGCATCCGCCTTTGTAAAAGGGAGCGACCGCATCTTTTGCTCGAGATTTGACCATTCTTGAGGGGGGTAAGCAAAAAGACAGCCGTCCAAACCCTTGGTTACAACGAACTTGTCTCCCAGACCTTCGCGGAGACGGGCTGGAATAATAACTCTTCCCTTTATGTCAATAGTATGTTGGTATTCACCCAAAAACATGCCGGGCACCCCACCGGCTGGTTGCATTGTACACAACCAACCACTTTCCACCACTTTTCCCCACTTAGTATTCTATACTTATTATCGAAATCCTTCAATAGTCCTTTAGTCCTGAAAACAAAAAAACCAGCGCTGTAAGCTTCTGGTTTCCTGCAATAGCTTGTTATCAAATTGTCTTTTGCACTAAATATTGGTACAAACCGTATCTAAACACCTATATATAGGTACTCCTTTGTTGACGGACAACACTACCAGGGCAAAAATTTTTTTTTCTCTTTACCCGAACAGCCGGCTTTTTTATTCAGGCACACCACTCTGTCCTCCGCCGGCTCACCGGAGGTTTGCTCTACGCCCCCGGCCGGTTCTGGCATTAATATTGTCAAATCAGCCCCGCAGTACGGGCATATCCACTTGCCCGTGGAAGATGAATAAGAATTTCCTTTGCAAAAAAAACATGTTTTTTTATACACCGAACCACCATCCCAACAAGGGTGCTTTCGCTATATTTTAAACCAAAGAGGGTATGA
>JAKSCU010000251.1 GCA_022360435.1 Bacillota bacterium | reverse complement strand
TTATTGGTATATCATGTCCGGGATATTATTGGCGCTCCTGGTTTATTTTAGTTACCTTTTGCGGAATATTTTTTTATCCCTGATTCTGGCCGTAGTACTGGCCTATCTTTTACACCCGCTGGTGCAAGCCGTGGAAAAAAGAGGGGTTTCCCGCACGGCATCCATTGTCATTGTCTACACGGCCACATTTTTCATTGCGGCCGGATTGTTGCTTTACGGCATGCCCCATATTATATCGCAACTGTACAAGGTGGCGGATGCGATACCCGGGTATGCGGCCCAAGTGCAGTCGTTCACCGCCTCACTGCAGACGGAGTACGCCAGGGCGGGCATCCCGGAAGCGCTGCGCCACATTATCGACGAGCGCATAAGCTGGCTGGAGGCAATGATCATTTGGCAGGCCGAAAGGGTTGTGGAAATACTGCTGGGTCTGGCCGGCTATATTTTCAACATCATACTGGCGCCCATATTCGCTTTTTACCTGTTAAAAGACAACGAGCTTTTCACCAGCCGCCTGGTCTCTTTCATTCCGCCGGGCAGCAGGGAGGACGTGCTGACCCTGGGCGGTGAAATCAGCCGGGTCATCGACAGCTTTGTCCGCGGCTACCTGCTGGTCAGCCTGGTTACCGGTTTTTTAACCGGTCTGGCCATGACCCTGCTGAACATGGAATTTGCCTTGATGTTGGGCATATTCGCCGGTTTAACCAACCTAATCCCTTATTTTGGACCCCTAATCGGCGCCATACCGGCGGTGGCGCTGGCCCTGTTGGTTTCCAAATGGATGGTGCTTAAAGTAATTATTGCCTATGTAATTATTCAACAAATAGAATCCACGGTTATAGGGCCTAGAATAATAGGCAACCGGGTTGGGCTGCACCCGTTGTTCGTGATTTTGGTGTTATTGGCCGGCGCCCAGCTATACGGCCTTACCGGCTTAATACTGGCGGTGCCGGTGGCCGCCATTTTGCGGGTGCTTTTCCGCTTTGTGTTTTTCAAGTATTTACCCGGCAATGATTAATGATGCATTTCTTGACATCAATTGAGCGGGTTTTGTATAATTATAGCATAATTTAATAACATAAAATTTGGGAAAAGAGTAAGCTGGGCGGGATGCGCAGAGAGGAAACGGTGGGTGCAAGTTTCCGTTCCCGCGGGTTGAAAGCCGTTTCCCGGTAAATGCGGGATGAAACGCAGCCAAATCCCGACGCCGGACAGCGTTAACGTTAAAAGAGCGAACAGTTCCGCCTGCGCCGGATACTGTTAAGCAGGGTGGTACCGCGGAGCCTTTCCGTCCCTGGCGGGGAAGAAAGGCTTTTATATTTTACAGGCCGGGGCGCGCCGTGTGGTTAAAGGCGGCCCGGCGGTAGTCGCCAACATACTTGGGGGTGGATCCGCAATGCAGGGAAATGATGTTAGGGAAAGATTTTTAAAATTCTTTGAGCAAAGGGGTCACAAGATATTACCCAGTTCCTCGCTGATACCGCATAACGATCCCAGTATTTTATGGACTGCGGCAGGCATGGTGCCGTTTAAACCATATTTCACCGGGGAGGCAAAGCCCGAGGTGCTGCGGGTCGCCACCTGTCAGAAATGCCTGCGCACTCCGGATATAGACTCGGTGGGCCGGACCGCCAGGCACCACACTTTTTTTGAAATGCTGGGCAACTTTTCTTTCGGGGATTACTTTAAAAAAGAAGCCATACCTTGGGCCTGGGAATTCGTTACCCGGGAACTGGGGTTTGCCGCGGAAAAACTGTGGATCAGCATCTATTTGGACGACGACGAAGCGTATGAAATTTGGCATAACGATGTGGGTATTCCCGGGGAACGCATTGTGCGCATGGACAAGGACACCAATTTTTGGGAAATCGGTGTCGGCCCATGCGGTCCCTGTTCGGAAATATATTACGACCTGGGCGCGGATAGGGGTTGCGACCTGCCCGACTGCGCCGTGGGATGCGAATGCGACCGCTACCTGGAGATATGGAACCTGGTGTTTATCCAGTTTTTCCGGGATGAAGAGGGCAATTATACACCGTTGAAAAACAAGGGTATCGACACCGGCATGGGTCTGGAACGGGTGGCTTCGGTGCTGCAAAACGCCAGGACCAATTTCGACACCGACCTGCTGCGGGACATCATGGACTTTACCGGCAACCTCACCGGCAAGGCGTATGGTTCCGGCGGCGAAGTGGACCTGGCCCTGAAAGTGATAGCGGACCACGTGCGGGCTTTAACCTTCGCCATCGGCGACGGGGCGTTGCCGTCCAATGAAGGGCGGGGTTACGTGCTGCGCCGCCTGCTCAGACGAGCCGTCCGTTTCGGCCGGGTGCTCGGCGCGGAGGAACCGTTCCTGCACCGGGTGGCCGGCGCCGTGATTGACAAGATGGGCGGCGCCTATCCCGAGTTGCTTGAAAACACCGGCATGATATCCCGGGTGATTAAAACCGAAGAGGAGAGATTCGGCGAAACGCTGGCCCAGGGTAGCGAATTGATGAACAGGCTGGTTGAGGACGCCAAAAGAGTGGGCAAAGGTTTCATCGACGGCGACAAGGCTTTCCGCCTTTACGACACATACGGCTTTCCGCTGGAGTTGACCGTGGAAATCGCCGGTGAGAGCGGGCTGTCGGTGGACGAAGCCGGGTTTGACGAGGCCATGGAAGAGCAGCGGGAGAGGGCGCGCAGCGCCAGGCAGGAAACCAAATACCTGTCGGAAAAATCAGCTCTGCTGAAAAATATACTGGAGCAAACCGGTGAAACGGTATTCACCGGATATGAAAACCTTTCCTGTGGCGCCAGGATTAAGGCCATATTTGATGGCAATGAACAAGTGGACACGGCGGCGGAGGGACGGGAAGTGGAAATTGTCCTGGATGTCACTCCCTGTTATGCCGAAGCCGGCGGCCAGCTCAGTGACCGGGCCGTCATTACGGGTCAAGGCACGGAGATTGTCGTTGAAGAGGTAACCAGGCCCATTGAGGGGCTGTGCTTGCACCGGGGACGGGTATCCGGGGGAACCGTAAGCGTCAATGACGAGGTGGCGGTCCAGGTGGATATGCGACGCCGCATGAACATCGCCCGCAACCACTCGGCCACGCATTTGTTGCACAAGTGTCTCAGACAGGTGCTGGGAGAGCATGTGCACCAGGCCGGGTCAATGGTGGCGCCGGAAAGGCTGCGCTTTGATTTTACCCATTACACATCCATAAGCCAGGATGAGATTGAACAATTGGAGCAAAAGGTTAACGAGGCCATATTGCACAACCTGCCTGTGGAAACAATGCTCACCACCCTGGACGAGGCCAGGGACATGGGCGCGGCGGCGTTGTTTGACGAAAAATACGGCGACCGGGTCAGGCTGGTCAAAATGGGGGACTTGAGCCTGGAGCTTTGCGGGGGAACCCACGTTAATTCCACCGCCGAGGTTGGGATATGCAAACTGGTGAGCGAAAGCAGCATTGGTTCGGGTCTGCGCCGTATTGAAGCAGTTACCGGCGCAGGAGCCATGGATTACTTCCGGGCCCGGGAAGAACAGTTGGGTATGATCGCAAGGGCGGTCAAAGCCCCTCCCCACGAGGTGGTGCAGCGGGTGGAAATAATGGCCCGGGATTTCCGCGAAGCCGAAAGGGAGGCCGAGACATTGCGGGCGCGGCTGGCCCGGTACGAAGTGCGGAGTATGCTGGACAATACCCGGGAAGTAAACGGTGTCAGGGTTTTGTCGGCCCGTGCCGACGCCGGCGACATGGACAGCCTGCGGGCCATGGTGGACCTGCTGCGCGACAAGATGGGCTCCGGGGTGATTGTGCTTGCCTCCGCCGCCGGCGGCAAGGTCAACCTGGTGGCCGGCGTGAGCAAGGACATGGTAAGCCGGGGATTGCACGCCGGTAAACTGCTGAAAGAAATTGCGCCGCTGGTGGGCGGCGGCGGAGGCGGCCGTCCGGATATGGCCCAGGCCGGCGGGAAAGACCCCGCCGGCCTGGATCAGGCCTTGGAAAAGGTGTGCTCGGTGGTGCAAACTCAGACCGGCAATTAAGTAATACAACAAGCTAAAACAGCCTTAAACACCGAAGAAACCGGCCTGTTTGGCAAATGTGTCGATTTTGGGGCCGGTTTCAGCATGTCGCTAAGCTTCTCAATGTGTCTGTTAGCGGTTATAATACTAAATATACCCTGCAACGCGCGGGCCAAAGGTGGTATCCATATGGGGGAGGTATTTCTCATGTCCGGGGAAAATACCGAGCATACAGTAATGTTCAAAGTCCAGGCCGAGGAAAACAAGGCCAGGGAAATCTTGCTCCAGGTGTATGACGCATTAAAGGAAAAGGGCTACAATCCCATCAACCAGCTTGTGGGTTACTTGCTTTCCGGCGATCCC
The DNA here is from genome assembly GCA_022360435.1 of Bacillota bacterium. Lineage (GTDB taxonomy): Bacteria > Bacillota > Desulfotomaculia > Desulfotomaculales > Desulfallaceae > BRH-c8a. Next base: position 2,899 of record JAKSCU010000251.1, on the reverse strand, counting down.
GCCTACATAACCAGCCACAATAACGCCAGAAGCCTGATTCGACAACTGGAGCGGGATGAGTTGCTGGAAGAGTTGGTCAAGAAGTACCTGGCCGCCGGCTAAGCGGTGCTAGAGGTTGCAGTACAGAAAACTTGGCGGCACCGGCCTGTCGGTTTCCAGGCTTTGTTTTGGCGCGCTTACCATCGGCCCGCTGCAGCAGAATATGGACCTGCGCCGGGGCGCCGGGTTAATTCGCCTGGCCCTGGAGATGGGAGTCAACTTTATCGACACGGCTGAAATTTATGGTTGCTATCCATACATCAGGGAAGCTTTACGCGATTTTCCGGGAGATGTGGTTATTGCATCCAAATCCTATGCCCACACCGGGGAAGAGATGAAAAAAAGCCTGTATTCGGGCTTGGATTTGCTGCAACGCCATTTTATCGACATATTTTTGCTCCATGAGCAGGAGTCGTATTTCACCATCAAGGGCCACAGGGAAGCCCTTGACTATCTGTTGTCCGCCCGCGACAGGGGTTTGGTGCGGGCCGTCGGTATATCCACCCACTGCGTGGCCGGTGTGCGGGCGGCGGCGTGCCTGCCGGAAATAGACGTCATCCATCCCATTGTCAACATGGCCGGTATCGGTATCCAAGACGGCGACCTCGGGGAAATGCTGGAGGCTTTATCCCTTGCCCACGCCATGGGCAAGGGTATATACGGCATGAAATGCCTGGGGGGCGGGCACCTGATACCGCAAACCGGCAAAGCCTTGGATTTTGTGCTGGCGCTGCCTGAACTGGCCGCCGTGGCGGTGGGCATGCAATCCAGGGCGGAAGTTATTTTCAACGTGCAAAAGTTTACCGGTGGACAGCCCGATCCCGGCCTGGCGTCGAGCCTGACCAAACAGCCCCGCAGGCTCCATGTGGAAGAATGGTGCCGGGGTTGCGGCAATTGTGTCGAGGCCTGTACCGCCGGGGCCTTGCGCCTGGATGGCGGCAAGGTGGCGGTAAACCGGGACCTGTGCCGGCTCTGCAGCTACTGCGCCGCCGCCTGCCCGGAATTTGGCCTTAAAATCATCTAGGAGAGGTAGTGTTTTATTGCGTATTCTCGGGCTTGATCCGGGTGAAAAAAACATCGGTGTCGCTGTCAGCGACGAATTGGGCTGGACCGCCCAGGGACTCGGCAGCATCCGGCGCGGCGGCACAATTGAAAACGACCTGGATAAAATAAAAGCCATGGTGCAAAAATATGGTGTAGAAAGAATTGTGGTGGGGCTGCCGCGCAACATGGACGGCAGTATCGGCGACCAAGCCCGCAAAGCTCTAAATTTAGCGGAAATTTTAGCCGACCGGCTGAGCCTGCCGGTGGAAACATGGGATGAACGGTTAAGCACGGTGGCCGCCGAGCGGCTGCTGATCGAAGCGGATGTAAGCAGAAAAAAGCGCCGCCGCGTGGTGGATAAGATGGCGGCCTCCATAATTCTGCAAGGGTACCTTAATGCTCGCCCAAACAAGCTTTGAGTTCCAATGCTCAAAAGGCGTTATTTTGTACTTTGGGAAAGTATACCTTGCCATATGCATGGGGCAAAGGGAAAAAGTATCAAAAAGCGCGCGCAAAGGGAACTGAATAAGTGCGCTTTTTTTATACTCTTAGGAAAGTATCCTTCCGGCCATATTAATGGCCGGATTCAAGGATAAGAGTATTAAAAAGCGCACGCAAAGGGAACGGAATAAGTGCGCTTTTTTTAATTATCTTGACAATATGTTTATTTTTAGTTAAAATAGCCGTAACTTCTGGAAAGAGGTGGATTTTTTGCCCGAATTAGACGATATAATTACCATAGTGGATGAAGATGGAAACGAACATGATGTATGCGTTTTTGGCGTGTTGGAAGTTGACGGCAATAAGTACGCCATTTTGGCGCCCATGAGTGAAGATAAAGATGAGGTCGAACAAGACGGAGAAAGCAAGGAAGACGGAGAAGGCGGAGAAGCTTTTGTATTAAGGTTCGACCAGGATGAGGACGGTAATGAGATAATGGTGGAAATTGACGATGAAGAATGGGAAAAGGTTAAACATGTGTGCCTGGAAGAATTGGATGAAATCGATTTTGTTGTTGAATAATGAGCCATACCTTTAAAACTGAGAATTAATGGAGCTGGGCGTACCGTTTACGCGGCCAGCTTTATCTTTTTTTTGCTGGAGGGTGCACTTTGCATCGGATAGGCCTGGGAATTATTTTTATTATGTTATTCCTGGCCGGTGGCTTTTTTGGCCTGTACGGCGTTTCCTTCGCCGTGGACGGGATTGTGCCCGGTGTGCGCGTGGGCCCGGTTGAAATGGGCGGTTTATCCCGAAGTGACGCTTCCCGCATACTAGACGAATATGCCCACAGGCTGGAAAAAACCCCGGTGTACATTTCGCATGGCGATAATACCTGGCATGCCGCCGCCGGTGATCTGGGTATCGGCTTTGACGTTGAAAAGACGCTGGACGAGGTTTGCCGGGCCGGTAACACCGGTTCTGTTTTCAGCCGTTTCAGCAAAAGGCAGCGGATTAAACATCAGGGTATGCATATTGAACCACACTTGACTCTGGACCGGCGGCAATTGGAGAGTAAAGTGCTCAATGAAATGTCGGATATTATCGCTGAGCCTTCCAACGCCGGATTTAAGATTTTGCCCGACGACAGGGTGATTGTCGTTTCCGGTCGGAAGGGGACCAAGGTTGACTACAAGGTACTGGAGCAGCAAATAACCCGAGGTATTATTACCTCTACGTCAAACCGCCTGGAGGTAAATTTGCCGGTCCGGGTGGTGGACCCGCGCCGCTCCGCCGGGGACATCGAATCCATGGAAATAAGCGGGTTAATCGGGCAGTACAGCACCCGCTTTGACGCCGGGCAGGCCGGGCGCAC
>JAKSCU010000054.1 GCA_022360435.1 Bacillota bacterium | reverse complement strand
TTGGGGTCACCAGTCATTTGTCAGCCATGACTTGTCATTTGTCGGGCACTACCAGACGGTACCGACCCTCCGTGCCTACAAAAGAACAATCGCTCGGAGGGGAGCCGAGCGATTGTCATCAGTCTTAGGAAGTCCAGCGCGGGGCCTCGGAGGGCTGAGACGGGAGGAGGTTGGTCGAGGAGCAACACGGGAACCGCGAAACCCCGCTAGGAGGACTTCCTGATTGTCAATAGGTGACCTGTTTGCGTCACCAATCAAAGGATAGCATTGCCGTTCAACCTGTCAAGGGCTATACAGACAAAATTGTCTTGAAAAAGTTAGTTCACTCCCATAATTTACCATTAATCATTGTTTAGAAGAAAGTTATAGTGCTAATCTAAGCGGCGGCGGGCGTTTTTCGCCAGCGCAATGGAGCGTTTGCCGCGCGGCCGAACCGTCGCTGCACCCACTGCCGGGTGATACGCATCAGCCAGCCAGCCTTGACCACGACGATCGCCCAGATGCACGACGCGCAGGCGGGAAGCACCACCACAATGGCGAACGTAGGGGTTCGGCTGAAGTAGAACGTCAGTGCCATCAGCGGTACAGCGCAGAACGCCGCAAGGCGTAATGTTCGCCAGACCACATCATCGCGGGCAGCATTGCCGGTTTTCATCGCGTCACCAGCTCTCATTTCGTTGTCAACCTCATCCATCTGATTTGCCGGACGTACGTATTCCAGCTCTTCCGGGAGCAGAAACATCGCGAACTCCTTTCCGAGTTTCCCAGAATCATCCACGCAGATCGGTCACACGCCGATCCATCGCATCAGTCCAAAACCATCAATCAACCAGTGGCTTGTGCAGGAAGCGGCGTGGTACCAGTGACCTGGCTGCCTGTCTTCCTTCGTTGTCGCCAAGCTTACGCTCGACCGGGGTGGGTTGTTTCGTCGAACTGGTCTAGCCCCCATTACCGACCAGCCCGCCATGTTCGCTCGCGACCTGCAAATAACTGTCGCAGGCGTTACATAGTACTCCGTTACGCCTAACTTTCCAATGTGGTTCGCGTCCAACACGGCTCAACGCAAACACACGCTAACTTGCGGGATCCGACCCGTGGGCATCCTCCGCCGTTACGTTCGCCCTGTTCCGCGAGCTGCCCGGCCTCCACCGGGCGAATCAACTCATTCCAAGCCGATTCCAAACGCCTCCGAAAGACTCACTCTTTGCTCTCCAATCCAGTCAGCGTCCCCTG
>JAKSCU010000055.1 GCA_022360435.1 Bacillota bacterium | reverse complement strand
GGCGCCCGTTTCGCCTATCGCAGCCGCGATATGGACGGGTATATGGAAAATCTGACACTGGGCACCGACGAACCCGGCCGCGATGAGGAAACCATTCGTTTAACGGTGGCTTGGGATGTCAATCCGGATATGGATGTGACATTGAAGGTTGAGCACAGCGAGTTCGATGTTACCGGTCGACAAATTGAAATAGTGGAAGAGGAGCCCGCCGCCGGTTCAGGCTTGACCTATTCGCAAATACTGGCAGTCGGCGCCGGAGGGCTGTTTACGCCACAGGACCCCAGCGTACTGAATAATACGCAAGACTTTAAGCGTTCATCGAACGGTGATTTTAGTAATAACACCACCGATAATATTACGCTAACGGCCAATTATGATCTCGGTGATAACGTTATCACTATTATTGCCGCTTCCAATAGTTACGACTATGAAGAACTGTGCGATTGTGATTTTACCGGCGCTAATGTATTCAGCTTGTTGAGCGAGGAGGATTATGAGCAGTATAGCTTTGAAGCGAGAATCACATCGGCCGTCGGCGAGACATTTGAATATATCGGCGGTATCTATTACCAGGATAGTGATCTGGAGTTTAACGACAACTTTTTCGTAGATAGCAATAGTATTCTGATTAATGCCGTGAATGCTCAGCAACCGGGCGCCGGTAATTTGATCAGCGATATTGTGGTGCCCCGTGATTTTCAACAGGATGCTGAATTGTGGTCAGCCTTTCTCCAGGTCACTTGGAATATTGCCACTGACTGGCGTTTGACGTTCGGCGGCCGTTTTTCCAGCGAAGACAAGTCGGCGTCCCGGGTACTTGATGTTACTAATATCGATGGCAGCCCAATCGTACCTCCGGCGCTAAAAGCTGGAGTTGAAGCTGTATTGGCTGGAGTATTCGGTTTTGAAACTCAGAACTTGAGTGGCGATCGCACCGAGGACAATTTTGCACCGTCAATTACCGCTGAGTGGGATGCTGCAGAAGATCTGATGCTCTACGCCAATGCCAGTCAGGGGTTTAAATCCGGTGGTTATGATGTGCGTTCCAATGCGACGCCAGACAGTGTCATAATAACTCCTCCGGGGTCATTTGAATACGAAGAGGAAGAGGCATTGAGCTTTGAGGTCGGCGCGAAAACGACCTTGCTCGATGGTGCCGCTGAACTCAATGTGGCGGTGTTCTTCACCG
>JAKSCU010000056.1 GCA_022360435.1 Bacillota bacterium | reverse complement strand
TGCATATTTCGGAAATTGCCGAGGAATATGTAAAGGATATTAATGATTTCCTTAAAACCAACGACAAGGTAAAAGTTAAAGTAATCTCGGTGGACGCCCGGGGAAAAATCGGCTTGAGCATTAAGCAGGCCCTGAACAAGCCACGCCGCCAAAAACCCCAGGTTCCCTTTGAGGAAAAATTGATGCGTTTTTTGAAAGACAGTGATGAACGCCAGCAAAGCTTGCGCCGGAATACCGAATCCAAGCGGGGAGGTCGTGGCGCCGGCAAGCGCGGGTAACCTATATATTTGCTTACTTTGCCAAAAAGCATTCCATCCGGGATGCTTTTAATTATTATTTCGGGGGGGCCGGAATATGCGGGTCGCGGCCGTTGATGTGGGGAGCAACTCCATCCGCCTGCTGGTGGCTGTGGTAACGGGCAAGGGAGGTGTGCTTCCGGTTTTAAGGGACTTGAAAACCACCCGCTTGGGTAAGGGATTTACCGGTGGGCGGCTTTTGGACGAACCGGTGGAAAAAACCCTGGCGGTGATAACTGATTTTACCCGCCGGGCGGAGCGGGCCGGGGCCGAGACTGTTGTTTTGGCGGCCACCAGCGCGGTGCGGGACGCCGCCAACCGGGCCGATTTTGTTCGCCGGGTTGAAGCTGTTTCGGGCAAGAAGCTGCTGGTGCTGTCGGGCGCCGAGGAGGCCAGGCTTGGCTATTTGGGCGTTATTAGCGGTTTGGGCGGCGTGGCTGAGGGCGTGGTGGTGGATATCGGCGGCGGGAGCACCGAGTTTATCTGGCACCGCGCAGGTGAAGTGCAGTGCCGCAGTGTGAACGCCGGAGCGGTGCGCATGACCGAAGGCGGCTATGGCCGGGGGGAAATTAGGTCTTTAATACAAGAGACCCTTCTTTCCGTCAGGCGGGACGGATATAAAGAGGTGGTGGGAGTAGGTGGGGCGGTAACCACCCTGGCGGCCATGGCCCGGCAGTTGCGCCGGTACGACCCGGATCAGGTACACGGCTACCGTCTGGACAGGGATACAATCGACCGGATGGATACGACCCTCCATGCCATGTCCCCGACGGAAAGGCTGCGATTGCCGGGTTTGCAGCCGGAACGGGCCGACATTATCCCCGCCGGTGCGCGGATACTAAGCCGGGTGTTGCATGGTTTGCAAGCCGGTTCGGTGGTGGTGAGCGAAGCGGATATTTTATACGGGTTGGCTTTGGAAGCCCGAAGGATGTCGTAATTAATTGTAATAAAATACCAAAATAGTTAATACATTTCCATGCTTTTATACTATAATGTTTGGTAGCATTATGGTGCAAAGGGGTGGATTTGTTGCTTGACGGGGTCGGAGTTTACCAGTACCGGAGAAGAAAAGACAATCAGGAGAAGCTGGATGAACTGCGCTTTTCGGCCGGGAGTGGCGACAGCCGTCATAAAAGAAATATTTACCGGTTGACAATTAAAAGTGTAACCGGGGTGTTGCTATTGTCGGCGGCGGGTTTTTTGCTGGGCCGGTCGGCATTGCTGGGGGAGTTGTTTCCCTTCGGGCCGGCGATGGTTGCGGCAGCTTTTGCTTTTTATCGCGGGGCGGCTTTGCCGGCCCTGTTGGGCGCGATTGGCGGGTTATTCTCGGTGACGGCGGGTTGGGACCTGGTTGTTCGCGTTATGTCGCTGGCCATAACGGGAATGGCCGTCCTTTCCCTGCCCGCCCGGGTCGGGGTTCACTCTTTTCTTATGGGAGGCACGGTATTTGCGGTAATGGTTGTAACCGGCACGGGTTATGTGGCGTTAACCGGTCCCAGTAACTATGATTACATAAGGGTGTTGTTTGAATCTATTTTCGGCTTTTTGTTCGCAGTGGCTTTTTACAAAGCTTTCTCCGGGCTGGGCCAGGTGGTCCGGCGGGAACGTTTGCCGGCTGACGGGCTGTTTTGCCTGGTGTTGCTGCTGGTCAGCGTTATTGCCGCAGCCGGGCAAGTGCAATGGGGTTATATAAGTCCCGGTGGATTATTGGCGGGTTTGGCCGTGCTGGTGGCCGGATATGTGGGTGGCGGGGGCCTGGGGGCTTCGGCCGGGGCCGTGATGGGCGTGCTACCCGGATTGGTTTACGCCATCTCTCCCGCCGCGGCGGGCGCGGCTGCCTTTGCCGGCCTGCTGGGCGGGTTGGGCCGGGCCTTGGGGCGCCCGGGGGTGGTGGCCGGTTTTTTACTGGGCAACATTTTGTTAACCGTCTATCTGGGCAGCGGCCGGGACATAGTGAGCGTGCTGGGCGAGTCGGCGTCCGCGGCTCTGGTGTTTTTATTTTTGCCCGCGGTGGTGCTGAACGGGTTACGGACATACCTGCCGGTGGTTCAGCCCTGGGACCTGACCGGCTCCGCCGGCCAGGAGGCCAGGGAGGACGAGGCGGCGAAAAGGCTTAAACATTGGAGCCGGGTGTTGGAAGAAATCTCCCGCTCCTACGAACGGGCCGGTGGCTCTGGGGCTCCGGGAAAAAAGGACCGGTCCCGGGTCGGTCCGGTTGACGAGTTAAAGGAAATGGTTTGTTCCGGCTGCCCGGTACACCGGTTATGCTGGGAAAAAGAAGGGAAGCGGACCCGTGCGCATTTGCAGGGCCTGATGGATGCCGCGGAACAAACCAAAAGTTTGGACATCGAAAGGCTGGATACCGATTTTTACCGGCATTGTTCCAGGGCCGGTGAAATGGCGGTGGGGGCCGGCTGCCTGTCGAGGTTGCAGAGAATGAGAGTTTTTTGGGAGAATTGCCTGCGGGAAAGCCGGGAGTTGGTTTCCGGTCATATGCGCGGTATGCGCGGAGTGGTGGAACACCTGGCCCGGGAAATGGAGGCGGGCAAGGAGAACTGGCGTCAGCGGGAGGAATTTTACAAGCGGGAGTTGAAACAGGCGGGGATGCCTGTTTCCAGCCTGATTCTTTATCCGGGAACAGGGAACTGCGAGGTGGAAGTAACCATGCCTGCGTGCGGGGGCATGAAGAAGTGCCGTTACGATGTGGCGCCGCTGTTGAGCCGCTTTATCGGGGACAACTTGGCGACGGCTTTTTTAGACTGCATGTGTCGGGGCAAAGAAGATTTTTGTACTTTCAGGCTGTACCCCGGCTTGAAATACGGGTTGCGGTTGGGGTTGGCCGGTGCGACGGCGGGGGGCAACCAGGTTTCCGGAGACAGCTACGCCGTCCTGCAGTTGGGCGGAGGGCGCGTGGTGGCCATGATTAGTGATGGCATGGGCGCGGGACCGGTGGCGGCGGCGGAAAGCGGCACCACTTTGGCTTTGTTGAAGCAACTGCTGCGGGCCGGGTTTAGTGGAGAACCGGCTATTCGCACGGTTAATTCGGTGATGATAAGACGTTCGCCGGAAGATACTTTTGCCACCGTGGACATGCTGGTGGTCGACTTGTACGCCGGCGAGGCCGAAATAATTAAAACCGGCGCCGCCCCCAGTTTTTGGGTGAGGCAAGGCAGGGTGGACATTGTCCGGTCCGCTTCTCTGCCGGTGGGTATAGTAGAGGAAATAAAAATGTTTTACGAAAACAAAAAAATTAGTTTTGGTGACATGCTGATCATGGCCACCGACGGTGTTGCCGACGCTCATCGGGGCGAGGGGGAAAAAGAGGAATGGGTGGCCGGGTTGTTGGGGGAAATTATTGACTTGCCCCCGGCCGAAGTGGCCGAACTGGTGGTAAAGCTTGCCCGGGGCGGTGACGGGCGGCGGGTGGCGGACGATATGACCGTTGTGGCGGTTCGAGTGGAAGAAAACGGGCAGTAAAGCGGTAAAATGGTCCCAGGGCCATTTTATCGTTTTAATAGAAGGAAATTATCCACCGCGCGTTGAAGTAAAAAAAAACAGGAATTATGTGGGTGAAACCATGCCTTTGGTTAAGCGGGTGGCCGAGCAGATCAGGAAGCACGCCATGATTACCGGCGGGGAAACGGTGGTGGCGGGCGTGTCCGGCGGCCCGGACTCGGTGGCCATGCTGCATATTCTTTACCGGTTGCGGGATGATTTTAACTTTAATTTGGTGGTGGCGCACCTTAATCATGGGTTTCGGGGAGCCGAGGCAGATGCAGACGCCAGATTTGTGACCGAGTTGGCCGGTCACCTGCGGTTGAAATCCCATGTTGAAACACGGAATGTGCCTGAATATTGTGCCCGGGAGGGCTTGTCCGCCCAGGTGGCGGCCCGGGAAATCAGGTATAGTTTTCTTGGCGAGGTGGCTTTGAAGACCGGCGCGTCCCGGGTTGCCCTGGGACACCACGCAGACGACCAGGCGGAAACAATATTGCTGCACTTGCTTAGGGGCGCCGGCCCCGGGGGGCTGAGAGGCATGCTCCCGCTGCGGGACAACTTTTATATCCGCCCCTTGCTTGCCGTGCAACGACGTGATATCGAGGACTACTGCCGCCGTTGTAACCTACCCGCCAGACTTGATTCCAGCAACCGCGGGGTTAAATACCTGCGCAACCGGATCAGGCTGGAGCTCATTCCCCTGTTGGAAAAGAATTATAACCCCGGTATAACCGACGCCCTGAACAGGCTTGGTGAAATATGCCGCCAGGAAGATGAGTATTTGGAGCGACAAGCCGGAGACTTTTTCCGCCAAGCCCGGTTGGAATCAGGCGGAAACGGCGTCATTTTGGACAGGGAGCAGCTTTTGTCCCTGCCCGACGCCATGCTGCGCCGGGTGGTGCGCCGGGCCTGGTCGGAAATGCGCGGCGGCAGGGAAGACCTTGGTTTCTCACATATTGATCAGGTTATGGAAATAATAAAAGGTGGAGGGGGTTTTCGCCAGACTATTCTTCCAAGGGGTATCATATGCAAAAAAAACTACGACCTGGTGGAATTGGTCCTGTTTGGGCGGGAAAAGGAAATACCCTTTTACCAGCACCAGCTAAAGGTGCCCGGGATAACCCCGGTGCCGGAAGCAGGCTTGTCAATAGGAGCGCGTATGGTACCTGCCGCAGAGGCCGGCAACCCGGCGCTGTTGGGGCCGGATGCGGTTTTATTGGATCATGGCCTGCTGAAAGTGCCGCTGGTGGTGCGCCGACGTAAGCAGGGTGACCGTTTTACCCCGCTGGGACTTGAAGGAACAATGAAACTGAAAAAGTTTTTTATCGACCGCAAGATTCCCCGCCACTTGCGGGACTGTGTGCCCCTGGTGGTTTCAGGGGAGGAAATTGTTTGGGTGGCGGGCCAGCGCCCGGGGGAGAAATGGAAGCTCACCGGTTCCACGACCACCTGCCTGCACCTGTTTATTCACGATTACTGGGAGAGTTTTTGTGACAAGCTAATACGAGGATACCGACGGTCCGAAATTAATGATTGATGCCAACAGGTTTTTTGTTGTAATATCGTTTACAAATTGAGTTGGCGGCACAATGAGAGGAGTGGCTTTGTTTGAACAAGGTCATGAAAAACCTGAGCATATACCTGCTCATTGTTCTAATCACCATAGCGTTGATCAGATTTACTTCTTCGCCAAACCAGGAACCGCAACAATGGGAATTCAACCAGTTTTATGCTGCACTGAACCAGGGAAGAGTTCAGGAAGCTATTATTCAGCCCAATGATTACACCAATTTAATTACCGGCAAGCGTACCGACGGGATGGAATTCCAGGTGAAAAGCACACTGCACAGTACGGAAAAGCTGGAGCAGATGATGTTGGATAAGAATATACCCTATGAGGTGACGGACCCGCCCAAACCCTCATGGTTTGCAGGTATGCTCACCACCCTGTTGCCCATATTGTTGTTCGTCCTGCTGTTCTTCTTCCTTATGCAGCAAACCCAGGGCGGCGGAAACCGGGTGATGTCCTTCGGCAAAAGCCGGGCCAGGCTGCATACCGACGACAAGAAAAAGGTTACTTTTACCGATGTGGCCGGGGCGGACGAGGTCAAGGAAGAATTGCAGGAAATAGTGGAATTCCTGAAGAGTCCCAAGAAGTTTAACGAACTGGGCGCCCGGATTCCCAAGGGTGTGCTGTTGTTCGGATCTCCGGGGACCGGCAAGACCTTGCTGGCCCGGGCCGTGGCCGGCGAGGCCGGAGTACCATTTTTCAGCATCAGCGGTTCGGATTTCGTGGAGATGTTCGTGGGGGTGGGCGCTTCCCGGGTGCGGGACCTGTTCGAACAGGCCAAGAAAAATTCGCCTTGTATCGTATTCGTTGACGAGATAGACGCCGTGGGTCGCCAGCGCGGCGCCGGATTGGGCGGCGGGCACGACGAGCGGGAACAAACCCTCAACCAGCTGCTGGTGGAAATGGATGGTTTCGAGGCCAATGAGGGTATTATCATTATTGCCGCCACCAACCGGCCGGATATTTTGGACCCGGCTCTCTTAAGACCCGGTCGTTTTGACCGGGAAGTGGTGGTGGATATTCCCGATGTCAACGGCCGGCAAGAAATACTCAAGGTGCATGCCAAAGGCAAGCCCTTGTCCGGGGACGTGGATATGGACGTTTTGGCCCGCCGCACCCCGGGGTTCACCGGCGCCGATTTGGCCAACCTGATTAACGAGGCGGCATTGCTGACGGCCCGTCGCGATAAAAAAGAGATCGGCCAGGCCGAACTTGAGGACTCCATTGAGCGGGTTATCGCCGGACCCGAGAAAAAGTCCCGGGTTATCAGCGAGGAAGAAAAGAAACTGGTTTCCTATCACGAGGCCGGACACGCTGTGGTTGGGTACCTGTTGCCCCATACCGACCCGGTGCACAAGGTGTCGATTATTCCCCGGGGGCGGGCCGGCGGTTACACTTTGCTGCTGCCCAAGGAAGACCGCCGCTTTATGACCAGGTCCCAACTGTTGGACCAGGTGACTATGCTGCTGGGCGGCCGGGTGGCCGAAGCCCTTGTGCTGAAGGAAATCAGCACCGGCGCGCAAAATGACCTGGAGCGTTCCACGGAAATGGTGCGCAAAATGATTATGGAATTCGGTATGAGCGACGAGCTTGGCCCCATGACCCTGGGACGCAAGCAGGAAACGGTGTTCCTGGGCCGGGACATCTCCCGGGACCGGAACTATGGCGAGGAAGTGGCGGCGGCCATCGACCGGGAGGTTAAAAACATCATTGAGAAAAATTACAACCGTGCCCGGGACATGCTGAATAAAAATATAGATGGCCTGCACCTGCTGGCCCGCAAGCTGATGGAAAAGGAAATCATTGAGGCCAATGAACTGGGCGCCCTCATGCGGGAAGCCGGCATCGAAGCCAACAAAGCCTAAGGAGGAGCCACTTTGGACAGAACCTATGTTATGATTAAGCCCGACGGGGTGCAAAGAAACCTGGTGGGTGAAATAATAGCCCGTTTTGAAAAGCGGGGTGTGAAAATAGCGGCCCTGAAAATGCTGCGCATATCCCGCGCATTGGCCGAAGAGCATTACGGTGAGCACAAGGGCAAGCCGTTCTTTGGGCCGCTGGTGGACTTTATCACCTCCGGACCGGTGGTGGCCATGGTGCTGGAGGGTAAGGACGTGGTGAGCACCATCCGGGACATGATGGGCGCCACCAACCCGCTTAAAGCCGCTCCAGGCACCATTCGCGGCTGTTTCGGCATGGACGTGGGCCGCAACGTGGTGCACGGTTCCGACTCGCCGGAAAGCGCGGCCAGGGAAATAAACCTGTTCTTTGCGCCGGAAGAAATCATTGACTACAACAAGGAAATAGATGTCTGGTTATACGAGTGACGCTGACTGAAAGAGGACAGGCCGCTTTTTTCAAAAAGCGAAAAAAACCAAGGCGGTTCGGTCCAACAGTTTGGCGCCGGAGTATCTTTTAAACAAACGCGAATAAGGGGACGGGCAACTTTTTAGAAAAGCAAAAAAGCTGCCCGTCTCTTTTTTAGTCTCCCGTCACCCGCCCGGTGAAGCAACTTTATGTTTAATTCAGGCAGGAATAAAGTTCGTAATGTAGAATTTTAAGTTCAATGATTTTTAAGTGTTTTTAGGGAGGTTTTGCCATGTCCCTAACCGAAAAGATACAGGTGGGTCTGCGCGGTACGGCCCGGGTTAAAGTGGACGAAAGCAATACCGCCATGGCCTACGGCAGCGGTTCCGTAAGCGTTTTTGCCACCCCGGCCATGGTGGGCCTGATGGAAAAAGCCGCTTTGGGTTCGGTGGATCCCTTGTTGCCAGGAGGCTATACCACGGTGGGCATCAGGGTGGATGCCCGGCATACCGCCGCCACGCCGGTGGGCGGTTCGGTTGAGGCGCGGTCCGAGTTGTTGGAGGTTGACGGCCGTCGGCTGGTGTTTAAAGTGGAGGCCTATGATGACTCGGAGCAGGTGGGAAAGGGCACACACGAGCGGTTTATTGTACCGGTGGATAAATTTTTGCAGCGGGTGGCTGAGAAAGCCAGTCGTTCTTAGCGGTTAAAGAGAATATATATTTGCATGGTCAAGCACAAATACTAAAAAAACGGGTAAAGGAGGTTATGGGGAGGGTATATCGGCGATATTTTCAAAATATATTGAGAGGAGAGAATATTTAAAATGTCGTATGACGCAACTAAAATGAAAGACTTTGAGATTGCCGAACAGGCGGAAAAGAATATGCCTTTGCCCTATGAGTGGGCGGAAAAGCTGAACTTGCAAAAAGACGAGATAATTCCCATGGGGCGGATCTGCAAACTTGATTTCATGAAAATTATTGATCGGCTCAAAGACAAACCCGACGGCAAATATATCAACGTAACAGCCATCACCCCCACCCCGCTGGGCGAAGGTAAAACCACCACCACCATGGGTCTTACTGAAGGCCTGGGCAAGCGGGGTGTAAACGTGGGCGCGGCCATTCGCCAGCCCTCCGGCGGACCCACCATGAACATCAAGGGTACCGCCGCCGGCGGCGGCAACGCCCTGGCCATCCCCATGACCGAATTCTCTCTGGGCCTGACCGGCGACCTAAACGACATTATGAACGCGCACAACCTGGGCATGGTGGCGCTCACCGCCCGGATGCAGCATGAGCGCAACTACGACGATGCCGAGCTGGCCAAGCGCAACCTGCGCCGGCTGGATGTCGACCCCACCAACGTGCAATTTGGCTGGATTATTGACTTTTGCGCCCAGGCTCTGCGTAACATTATCATCGGCATCGGCGGCAAAATGGACGGCTACATGATGCAGTCCAGGTTCGGTATTGCCGTGAGTTCCGAGATTATGGCCATCTTGTCCGTCGCCACCGACCTGAAGGACATGCGGGAGCGCATCGGCAAAATCATCGTGGCCTACGATAAGAAGGGCAACCCGATAACCACCGAGGACCTGGAAGTGGCCGGCGCTATGACCGCCTTTATGCGCAACGCCATTAACCCCACTTTGATGAGCACCGCCGAATACCAGCCCGTGCTGGTGCACGCCGGTCCCTTCGCCAACATCGCCATCGGCCAGTCCTCCATTATTGCCGATCGGATTGCGCTGAAGATGTTCGACTACAATATCACCGAGAGCGGATTTGCCGCCGATATAGGTTTCGAAAAATTCTGGAATGTAAAATGCCGTTTCAGCGGCCTGACTCCGAACGTATCCGTGCTGACCACAACCATCAGGGCCCTGAAGATGCACGGCGGCGGACCCCAGGTGGTGGCCGGGCGGCCCCTGCCCGAAGACTATGTCAAGGAGAACGTCGGGTTGGTGGAAAAAGGCTGCGACAACATGGTGCACCATATCAACACCATCCGCAAGGCCGGCATCAACCCGGTGGTTTGCGTTAACGCCTTCCACACAGACACCAAGGATGAGATTGCCGCGGTTCGCCGGGCCGCCGAGGCGGCCGGAGCCCGTTGCGCCCTGTCCGAGCACTGGGCCAAGGGCGGCGACGGAGCCCTGGAACTGGCCGACGCCGTTATCGATGCCTGCAACGACTCAGTGGACTTCAAGTTCCTGTATCCGCTGGATATGCCGCTGCGGCAGCGGGTTGAAGTCATTGCCCGGGAAGTGTACGGCGCCGACGGCGTAACCTGGACACCGGAAGCCGAAGCCAAGGCCAAAAAATTTGAAGAGAATCCCGAGTATAAGGATTTCGCCACCATGATGGTCAAAACCCATCTGAGCTTGTCCAGCGACCCCGCCAAAAAGGGCGTGCCCAAGGGCTGGGTTCTGCCGGTGCGCGACGTTCTCATCTTTGCCGGCGCCAAGTTCCTGTGCCCGATGACCGGCACTATCAGTTTGATGCCCGGTACCAGTTCCGATCCCGCCTACCGGCGGATCGACGTGGATACCGAAACCGGCAAGGTGATGGGGCTCTTCTAAGCAAGCATATAATGAACTTAAAATCAAGGTGCAAAGGGGCTCCCGCAGGGCGCCCCTTTTTGTGTCACTTGTTTGAGAGCGCTTTCGGGTATGGGATGACAGATTATGGCCTCCAGCGGCATCTGCTCCATCATTGGATACCTCTTCCGGCAAAATACTGTTATTTATTCATTTGCACCATTATTTGCCATGTTTCTTTAAAAAATGCAATAATTCTTTTATAAATATCACAATAAGTAGAGAAAGGGCAATAGGAGAAGTTACAGAAGCTTTTTCCTCGAAGTTTAAGATAAATTTTCCTTTTCAAGAGGAAATTTGAACTTGCGTGCAGAAGTATGAAAATAATAGCTTTATGAAATTTTTCACTTAAGCTGTGGGTAATATGGTCGAATATCAAAAAGTTTTTGTCATGAACTTTAGTTGGCATTCATCCAATGATTGCTTTTTCAGTAGGCCAAAGCCGTTGGTCATGTAGTTTATATTGGCAAACCAAATAACCATATTATTATCGAAAAAAATGTTTTAGCTCAAAAGGCAGGCTAAAAATGGAAAATATTATTGAGCTGAAGAATGTACGTAAGGTATACCGGATGGGCAGCGAAAAGGTGATAGCCCTCGACAATGTGAGCATCACTATTGGGAAAGGGGAGTTCTGCTGTCTTTTAGGAACTTCAGGTTCAGGTAAGTCCACGCTGTTGAACTTGATGGCCGGGCTGGAAAAGCCGACGAAGGGTGAAATAAGCATCAAAAAGTACGCCCTGAAAAAAATGGATGAAAACCAGCTCACCCGGCTGCGCCAGAAATATATCGGCTTCGTGTTTCAGTCCTATAACCTCTTGGAAACCCTCACCGCCCTGGAGAATGTGAGTCTGCCCCTGGTTTTTAAAAGGATACCCAGGCATATCAGGGAAAAAAACGCTCAAGAGATGCTGAAGGCCGTGGGGCTTGGGGAACGTTTGCATCACAAGCCGTCCCAAATGAGCGGAGGCCAGCAACAAAGGGTGAGTATCGCCCGCGCCTTTATTGCCAACCCGGAAATCGTCTTTGCCGATGAGCCGACGGGAAACCTGGATTCCAGGACTACCATGGAGGTGATGAAGCTGATCACTTCCTTGGCCGGGGAACACAACCAGACTTTGATTATCGTAACCCACGAC
>JAKSCU010000587.1 GCA_022360435.1 Bacillota bacterium | reverse complement strand
CGAATAGTTGTAGTGGCGCGTACATTGCGGGAGAGTGATTTTTATGGCTGACAACGAAACGATGATGTTCAGGGTGGACAAAGATAAGATAAATGAGGCTAATGAGGTCATATCTGCTATTTATCAGGCTTTGAAAGAAAAGGGATATAATCCCATCAACCAGATTGTGGGATATATCCTATCAGGTGACCCTACATATATAACTAATCACAACAATGCCAGGAGCATAATAAGGAAGCTGGAAAGAGATGAGCTCTTGGAGGAAATCGTAAGATCTTATCTTGAAAAACTGGATTGATGGAAGCCCCGCTTGAGACGGGGCTTTGTAGTGGAAGAGCCTATGAAATATATAGAGTTGGGGAATACGGGGATAAAAGTGTCCAGGTTATGCTTTGGAGGTCTTGTAATAGGTCCTTTGCAGGCCGGCCTTCCTGCCCAGGCAGGGGCAAAGGTGATAAGAAAAGCGCTTGAGCTGGGAGTTAACTTCATTGATACCGCAGAGCTTTATGAAACTTATCCCCACATAAGAGAAGCCGTAAAAGGTTTAAAAAAACAGCCGGTCATAGCTACAAAGTCATATGCATATTCAGCCCGGGGGGCAAAAAATAGCCTGGAAAAAGCCAGAAGAGAATTGGATTTGGATGTTATAGATATATTCCTGATGCACGAGCAGGAAAGCCGGCTTACATTGAAAGGCCACAGGGAGGCACTGGAGTACTATCTTTCTGCGCGGGAAAAAGGAATGATCAAGGCTGTGGGAGTATCTACCCACAACATAGAAGTGGTGGAAGCATGTGTTTCAATACCTGAAATTGAGGTCATCCATCCCCTCATCAACATAAAGGGCTTGGGAATAGGCGACGGAACCATAGAGCGGATGCTGGCTTCGGTAAGCAAGGCTTTTGACTGCGGAAAGGGTATATATAGTATGAAGCCCCTGGGTGGGGGAAATCTGCTGGGCTCATTCGCCGAAAGTATGAAGTTTGTCCTTGAACTGCCCTTTATACATTCGATTGCCGTGGGAATGCAGTCGGTAGAAGAAGTAATAAATAATGTAAATATCT
>JAKSCU010000057.1 GCA_022360435.1 Bacillota bacterium | reverse complement strand
GGCGGTGGTGCAGGCCGAAGTGGAAAACCTGAAAAAACTGGGCGTGGAAATCGAGGTCAACTCGGTGGTGGGCAAATTTACCACCGTTGATTCCCTCATGGAAGAGCAAGGCTTCGACGCCGTGTTTATCGGCACCGGCGCCGGTTTGCCCTACTTTATGGACATTCCCGGCGAAAACGCTTGCGGCGTTTATTCCGCCAACGAGTTTTTGACCCGCACCAACCTGATGAAGGCTTACCAATTCCCCAACTGGGATACGCCCATCAAGCTGGGCAATAAAGTGGCGGTTTTGGGTGGCGGCAATGTGGCCATGGACGCGGCTCGCACCGCCCTGCGCCTGGGTGCCGAGGAGTCCTGGATTGTATACCGCCGTTCCCATGATGAACTGCCGGCCAGGCAGGAGGAGGCCGAGCATGCCGAGGAAGAGGGGGTCAAATTCGCCTTCCTTACCGCCCCGGTGGAAATTACTCAAAATGACGACGCCTGGGTCACCGGCATGAAATGCATCAGGTTCGAACTGGGCGAACCCGACGCTTCCGGAAGACGTCGCCCGGTACCCATCGAAGGTTCGGAATACTTCATGGAAATTGACACAGTGGTTGTTGCCATCGGCCAGGGTCCCAACCCGCTGGTGCCCAGGACCACCAAAGGCCTGGAGTTGACCAGGCGCGGCAATATCGTAGCCGACGAAAAAGCCGCCACCTCCAAGCCCGGCGTTTACGCAGGGGGCGATGTGGTCACCGGCGCGGCCACCGTTATCCTAGCCATGGGCGCCGGCCGCACCGCGGCTAATTCCATCCACGAGTTTTTAAGCGCCAAGTAATTACTGGAATCCGGTTTTTTATTATTATTAACTAAGGAGGAAATAACATGGCTGCTAAGATTATATCCGGCACTGAAGTGTCGAAGCAAATCAAAGCCGAAATCAAGGCCGAGGTTGATGGGCTTCAGGCCAAGTACGACAAAGTTCCCGGCTTGGTTACCATTCTTATCGGCGAAAACCCGGCATCCGTCAGCTATGTCACGGGCAAACAAAAAACCGCCAAAGAACTGGGCTTTTATTCGATTCAAGACAATCAGTCCGCGGATATTACAGAGGAACAGCTGCTGGCCCTGATTGACAAATACAACAACGACGACCAAATAAACGGTATACTGGTCCAACTGCCGCTTCCCAAACATATCAACGAAACCAAGGTGCTTTACGCCATCAGCCCCGATAAAGATGTTGACGCCTTCCATCCGGTCAGCGTGGGCAGACTGGTCATTGGCGAAGCCATCTTCAAGCCCTGCACCCCGGCCGGCATCCAGGAACTGTTAATCAGGGGCGGCGTTGAAACCGCCGGCGCCCATGTGGTGGTAGTGGGCCGCAGCAACATTGTGGGCAAACCCATTGCCAACATGATGCTGCAAAAAGCCAAGGGAGCCAACTCAACTGTAACCGTGGTTCACACCGGCACCAAGGATGCCGCCAAATATACCGGCGATGCTGATATTCTAATCGTTGCCGCCGGGGTGCCCAATGCCGTAACCGCCGACATGGTCAAGGACGGCGCCGCTGTTATTGACGTGGGTGTCAACCGGATAGGCATGACTCCGGAAGGCAAAGCCAAGCTGGCCGGCGACGTCGATTTTGAAAATGTAAAAGAAAAGGCCGGCTTGATTACCCCGGTCCCCGGCGGAGTCGGTCCCATGACCATCACCATGCTGATGAAGAATACCCTGGAAGCTTTCAAGTATAGCCTGCAGAGCAAGTAGACCCGCACCAACAAACCATGTTGACGAAAAATCTCCCGGGGGCGGATTAATAACCACACCTGGGAGATTTTTGTCGCTGGCCGGCTGTTGCCAGGCCAAGTCACACTTTAAAATAAAAGCCAAGGAGATAACCATGCAAGAGCTTACCGTGCTTGAACTGACCAGGTATCTTAAAAATATAATGGAAAGCGACCACATTCTGGCCAATCTTTGGGTTAAGGGTGAAGTGTCCAATTTTAAAAGGGCCTCTTCGGGACACCTGTATCTGACATTGAAAGATACATCCTCCTGTATCCGCGTGGTAATGTTTCGTTCCCGGGCCCGGCGCCTGCGGTTTGACCCCGAAGACGGCATGTCCGTCCGGGTGCGGGGTTATATAACTATATTTGAGCGGGACGGTCAGTACCAGCTATATGCCGAAGAAATGGAACCTGTTGGTTCCGGCGCCATGTTTGCCGCCCTGGAAAATTTGAAAAAAAAGTTGTCTGCCGAGGGGCTTTTTGATCCAAACCGCAAAAAAAAGCCGCCCCGTTATCCAGCCTGTGTCGGTATCATAACGTCGGCCACCGGGGCCGCCGTCAGGGATATGCTCAATATTCTCCACCGCCGCTGGCCGCCGCTGCGCATAATGCTGGCCCCGGTCAAGGTACAGGGCGAGAGCGCCCCGGATGAATTGGCCAACGCCTTAAACATGCTGAACAAGCTGCCGGATATCGACATCATTATCATCGGCCGGGGAGGCGGTTCCATAGAAGACCTCTGGGCCTTTAACACGGAAAAAGTGGCCAGAGGCATTGCCGGATCGGTGATTCCCGTAATCTCGGCGGTGGGGCACGAAACCGACTTTACCATCTCCGACATGGTCGCCGACATGCGGGCGCCCACGCCTTCCGCCGCCGCGGAAATGGCCGTGCCCGATTGCCGGGAATTAACCCGGACCGTCCATCTGTACCGCCAACGCATGACACGCTGCATCCGGCAGCAGGTATCCACCTATCTTCGCAGACTGGATTTTTGTGCCAGGAACCGCGTGCTGGCGCGACCGGTGTCCGCCCTGTGCGATCAACGCCGCCAGGTGTTGGATTTGCTGGACAAGCAACTGCGCAAGGCCGCTTTGGATTCCATCCGCACGCCGGCCAATCGCTTATCCCTGCTAACCGGGCGGCTAAACGCCCTTAGTCCACTGTCCACCCTGACTCGCGGTTACAGTTTTACCACCTTGCCTGACGGCACCGTAGTTAAGGATAGCAGCCAGGTTAATCCAGGTGAAGTGGTAACCGTGCACCTGTATCGTGGTATACTGTCTTGTCGGGTGGAGGATGCAACTTAAACAAATTAAATTGTTAATGTTAAAGTGAGAGTTCTGGATAATTTGCCATAATATATAAAGGCCTGGCGATCTGTTTTTTGTCCCGGGCGTAAAACGACAAATTGTCCGGTTTTATGGTTGGACCGCCGCATTAACTGATATATAATGAGACAAATAAAAAGTTTGGAGGCATAAGTAATATTTATGAAAGAAACTGAAATGATAACTTTTGAAGACGCGTTGAGCAGGCTGGAAGAACTGGTTAACAAGTTGGAAGAAGGGAACCTGCCCCTGGAAGAATCCCTGGACCTGTTTGAAGAAGGGATAAAAATAACCAAGTATTGCAGTAACTTCCTGGATAAAGCCGAAAAGCGTATTTACCTAATTATGGAGAACCAGCAAGGTGAGCCATTGATCAGGGAAGAGGAGTTGTAAAAGCAAAAATGGACTTTAAAGGAGAACTGGCCGCTAGGACGGCGTTAATCAACCGGGAACTTGATCGGCGTCTGCCGCCGGCGGACAATTTCCCGCCATCCATCAACGAAGCCGTCAGGTACAGTCTTTTTGCGGGTGGCAAGCGATTGCGTCCAGGCCTGGTTTTAGCCGGCGCCGAGGCAGTGGGCGGGGACACGGAGGCCATTTTGTCCGCCGCTTGCGCCATTGAACTCCTGCACACTTATTCCTTGATTCACGATGACTTGCCCGCCATGGATAACGACGACCTGCGCCGGGGAAAACCCACCTGTCACAAGGTATATGGCGAAGCCTTGGCCATACTGGCCGGCGACGCCCTCCTCACCGCCACTTTCGCTTTACTGGCGGAGCTGCCGCAAAGCGGCATAAGTCATGAGCGGGTAACCCGCGTGATGGCTGAAGTGGCGGAAGCAGCCGGAATAAACGGGTTAATCGGCGGCCAGGTGGTGGACCTTGGCGCGCACGAAACTACAATTAACGAAGAATTGGTTGAATACATACATACCCGCAAAACCGGCGCCCTGATCAGGGCTTCCGTTAGAACCGGGGCTATTTTGTCCGGCGCTTCGGACCACCAGTTGCAAAAACTCACCACATACGCCGGCAACCTGGGCCTGGCTTTCCAAATAGTGGACGATATTCTTGACATTGTGGGCGACGAGCAAAAAATAGGCAAACCGGTGGGAAGCGACGAAAGAAATAAAAAAGCCACCTACCCGGCCCTATACGGGCTGGAAGCCGCCGGCAAAAAGGCCCGGCAAGCCGCGGATAACGCACTGGCGGCTCTGCAAGAGTTTGGCCCTCAAGCCCAATTCCTGCGCGAGTTGGTGCATTTCGTCATCAGCCGAGAACATTAAACACCCCATACTTATTTAAAATCGAATATAAACGAACCCGGTTTCGTGCGCATTTGCAAAACGATTGCCTGTTTTATAAACAGGTAATTCAGGCCATAATTGAAGATAAAGAGCAAATACAGCTATTTGCCGCCAAATGCACCGCATGTTATAATTACTCACCGGGAAGTGTTTTTATTGGCAAGTGACACAGTATCCTAGTCGGGAACCCTTTTTTGAAGGCGGGCCTAAAAATCCGTCAAGGGCACATCAATGAAGTTCCTGGTGCTGGCTGCTGACGCCCAGTCGGGGGTTGGTACTGGGAGTTAAGGGGACGGGGCGACCCACAACGGCATGTGGGCGATGACCCTGCCCCCGCGGAGACCCAAGTGCGTGGACTCGTTATCATGACGACCTATGGCTGGGGTATAAACCTGCACGTGGGGAAAGCTGCGTGCAGCGTAGCCTGCCTTGAGTGGTGGCGGTGGAGGCTTGGGATACGGCGCGCCGATGTAAGGGCCCTTACCCGATGCGCCGTGGGTTTAAACCGTCATTGCAAAAGAGGCTAGAAAAAGGTACTCCCGTTGAGGAAAACTCCTAGGCTGTCCGGTTGCGAAAACAGGGACGATACGGGGATTGCAGTGTGGACTGAGTGGTAATCCAGCTCCGGGTTCGGTGACGGGCCGGGATTCCGTTTAAAGGGAAACCGCCGGTATGGCGACAGCCGGTATGGAATTGGGAAAACCTGCTGGACCTAAGCCACAACATTTACCCGTATCGTTGTCACTTGTTGCCGGTAACACTATTGACAGCAATTCACGGAGTGAACACTTTGAAGAACAATAAATCCTCGGTTTCCGGCAAGTATATCATATTTGTCGGTTTGGTTTCTTTCACCTTCGCCGCCATTTTCTTTTCTTTGTCGGAATTTTTATCACGGACAGTCAACAGCCTTACATTATCTTTCATATTTTTAATTGTAATTATACTCACCGGCATTTTGGCAGATATTGTAGGCACTGCGGTGGCGGCGTCCGATGAAATGCCCTTTCACGCCAAATCATCCAAACGGGTAAAAGGCGCCCGGGAAAGTGTGCATTTAATCCGCAACGCAGACCGGGTGGCCAATATTTGTTGCGACGTCGTCGGCGATATTGCCGGGACCGTCAGCGGAGCGCTGGGTATAGCGCTGGCACTGCAAATTATTACCCTCTGGCAGGAGATAAATCATTTCACCCTGAATATGATGCTTACAGCTTTAATTGCCGCCTTGACCGTGGGCGGTAAGGGGTTTGGCAAAAAAATCGCTCTCAGCCGCCCCAACGAGGTAATTTTCTTTGTCGGCCGGGTTATAGCCTCATTCAATGGAATAAAAGGCATCAGGCTGCCGGTAAAGCGCGGTGAATAGATATGAATGTCCCTGCGTGAAGTATAATTTCCTATGTTGTTAAAAAAAATAATTACCAAGGAACTTTGGATAGCGAGGGTTTTATATTGAACGGTTACTTGAACCGGATTGATTCTCCGCGGGATTTGCAAAAACTTGACATGTCCCAGCTTGAAAAGCTGGCCGCGGAAATCAGACAAAAAATTATCGGCACGGTGGCCGCCAATGGGGGACACCTGGCGCCGAATCTGGGCGTGGTTGAATTGACCCTGGCCTTGCACCGGGTTTTCTCCACACCCCGGGACAAAATAATATGGGACGTCGGGCACCAGAGTTACGTGCATAAACTGCTCACCGGGCGGAGAAATATTTTTAACACCATAAGGCAGTATGGTGGAATAAGCGGTTTTCCCCGGCCTGACGAGAGCGAACATGACGCTTTCGGTACCGGGCACAGCAGCACCTCCATTTCTGCCGCTTTGGGTATGGTGGTGGCCAGAGACCTGCAGGGTGACAACAATTCCGTGGTGGCCGTTATCGGTGACGGGGCCATGACCGGCGGTATGGCCTTTGAGGCGTTGAATCATGCCGGGCACCTGAAAAAAGACCTCATAGTTGTTTTAAATGATAATGAAATGAGCATTTCTCAAAACGTTGGCGCCATGTCGGGCTACCTGACCAGAATCAGAACCAATCCCCATTATTCCAAGGGCAAGGACGAATTTGAACAGTTAATGCGCCGCATCCCTTCCATTGGCTCAACAATGCTTAAAATGGCCGAGCGGGTAAAAGACAGTCTCAAATACCTGCTGGTGCCGGGCATTATTTTTG
>JAKSCU010000295.1 GCA_022360435.1 Bacillota bacterium | reverse complement strand
TGGCACATGGGGCGGCACGCCGGGGCTGACCACCACCAAGTCGAAAACACCGGGACGAACCTCCGGGTAATGGCCCAGTTCGATCCTGACGCCCGCGGCCGTCAGGGTGTCAACCTCCCGGCCCAGTTGCTCCTTTTTTTTGCTGTCCGTCAGGGTTACCACCGCGCCCCGGCGCAGCAGAAACCGGGTTACCGCAAGGCCGGTCTTGCCGGCGCCCACCACCAGCGTTTTTTTGCCCTTAAGTATCAATTCAGGACTTACCCTCTTTCAAAATGCAAATAAATAATCAGTAACTTCTTAATTTCCGGTTATAAAACCTATCCATCCCAGACCGGCGAACAGCACCGCCGCCAACCAGAAAGCGCGCACCACCCCGGTTTCGCTCCAGCCCACCAACTCGAAATGGTGATGCAGCGGGCTCATGCGCAGTATGCGCCGGCCGAACACCTGGAATGAAAAAACTTGCAATATAACCGACAGGGTTTCCAGCACGAAAACGCCGCCGATCACCAGCAACGCCAGTTCACCGCCGGTAAGCACCGCCGCCGCGCCCAAGGCGCCGCCCAGGGCCAGCGAACCGGTGTCGCCCATGAAAACCTTGGCTGGGTGCCGGTTGTAAAACAAAAAGCCCAGACAGCCGCCCACCAGCGCCGCCATGGTCAAAGCCACGCCGGGCCGGTCGGCCAACAGCCCGATGGGTATAAAAGCCGCGGCGGCGGCGACGGTAATGCCCGAAGCCAGGCCGTCCAGGCCGTCGGTGAGGTTGACGGCGTTAGCCGCGCCCACGACAACCACGGTGCTGAACAGTATATAAAGCCAGGGGCCGGGATCCAGTTCCACCACGTTACCCGTGACCAGGACGGCAAAGGGTACCGTGATGACGGTGCCGCGGTCCAAAACGACCGGAGCCAGCGCGCCCAGTAGGGCCGCCAGCAAAAGCTGGCCCAGCAGTTTCTCCCGAGCCCGCAAGCCCAGGGAACGCTTCAAGGCCACCTTGATAAAATCATCCAGGAATCCGATAAGCCCAAAACCCAGGGCCACCCCCAGCACCACCAGGGCGTCAATGTCGCCCCGGCCGGCAACAAGCACCGCCGCCGTCAAGCCCCCCAGGATCATAACCCCGCCCATGGTGGGTGTGCCGGCCTTACTGAAATGCCTGGCCGGTCCATCGTTCCTGATGCTTTGGCCCAACTTGAGCCGGCGCAGCAGCGGTATGGCAACCGGTCCCAGGGCCAGAGTCACGGCCAGGGCAACGATAAACGCCGGGATTATTTGCTGGTCCATTGTCATGACAGTCGCCGGCTCCTCGCTCGCATAGTGTCAACCAATCTTTTAACCGAAATCATTCAACAAACCCCGAACTATTTCCTCCATACGCATGCCCCGGGACCCTTTAACCAAAACCACGTCACCCGGGAGCAGGCCGCTTTGCAATATCTCCAAGGCTTGTCGGTTATCTTGGCATGTCGCCACAGCGCCGCCGGCCAGTCCGGCCTGCCGGGCTCCCACCGCTATTTCCCGGGCCAGGTCGCCCACGGTAACCAAAAGGGCTACCCCGAAACCGGCCGCCGCGTCACCCGCCCGCCGGTGTCCGGCCACGGTGGCCGAGCCCAGTTCCAACATGTCACCCAACACCGCCACCCGCCGCCTGTTACCGGCCAGTTCGGCCAGAGCCTGCAGGGCGGCCACCGTCGATTCGGGGTTGGCGTTATATGTATCATTAATCAAGGTAAAATTTTTGCCTTCCATTATTTCGGTGCGCATGCCCGACAGGGATACCCGGGCCAGGCCCGCCGCCACCTCCTCCGGGGCGAGGCCCAGCATCATTCCCACCCCGGCGGCGGCCAGGGCATTGCTTACATTATGCAAACCCGGCAAGGGAAGGTGGATGTCGCAACGGGTATCCCCCATAACCGCGGTAAACCGGTTTCCGGCGCCATCCCGGCGCAGGTCCGCGGCGTATATGTCCAATCCCGGTTCCAGGCCGAAAAACAGCACCCGCCCGTGACAGCGGCGCGCCTGCTCCCGGGCGTGGGCACTGTCGCCGGGCAGCAGGGCGAACCCGTCCGGGGCGATGTGTTCCAGTATTTCCCCCTTGGCCCGGGCTATGTTCTCGGGCGTGCCCAGCCGCTCCAAATGAGCCAGCCCGATGGTGGTTATAATGGCGCAGGTGGGCCTGGCCAGCAGACACAGGGCGTCGATTTCCCCCGGGCCGCGCATGGCCATCTCCACCACGGCGGCCTCGTGATCCGGCGCGAAATCCAGCAAAGTCAGGGGCAATCCAATTTCATTATTCAGGTTACCCTTGGTCTTTAGCAAATTAAAACGCGTTTCCAGCACCGCCGCCACCATATCCTTGACAGTAGTCTTGCCGCTGCTGCCGGTGATCCCCACCACCGGCACGTTGAACTGCCTGCGGTTGTACGCGGCCAAGCTCTGCAAACCCGCCAGGGTGTCCTGGAGCCTGATTACCGGCACCGGCGGTTCCACATTGACGTCGCGACTAACAACCAGAGCGCCGGCGCCGCCGGCCACGGCCCGGTCAATAAAGTCGTGGGCGTCGTACCTCTCTCCCCGCAGGGCGAAGAACAGATCCCCGGGCTGAATCCGGCGTGTATCGGCGCACACCCGGCGCAAGACGACCTTTTCGTCACCCTGCACAAGCCGTCCACCGGTAGCCCGGTACACTTCACCCACGGTCATGGTTTTCATTTTAAGTATCCTCCCCGGCAGTCACGCTTTAGCGCCTTGACTGATGATAAAGTCCTGGCCCGCTTGGAGCTGAAATTTCTTTAACCGCGGTTGATTTTTGGTCAAAATTTTTTGTATCGCCGCGTTAAAACCGCCGCCGCTTCCTCCCGGTCATCAAAATGCAGGCGGCGCTCACCGACAATTTGGTAATTCTCGTGACCTTTGCCGGCGATCACCACCACGTCGCCTGGCCCGGCGCCTTGGATGGCCCTGGCGATGGCCTGCCGCCGGTCCGACAGCACCAAATAGTCGGCGTCCCTCACCCCCCGGACACCGGGTAGTATATCTTCTATGATCCGGTGCGGGTCTTCGGTGCGCGGGTTGTCGGAGGTGACCACCGCCAGGTCGCTGAGCCGGGCGGCGATCTCCCCCATCCCGGGCCGCTTGGTGGGGTCGCGGTCGCCGCCGCAGCCGAAAACGGTGATTACCCGGCCGGCGGCCACCTCCCTGGCCGTGGACAGCACGTTTTCCAGCCCGTCCGGCGTATGAGCGTAATCCACCACCACGGCAAAATCTTGGCCCCGGTCCACCAGTTCAAAACGGCCCGGCACTCCCGGCACCTCTTCCAGGGCCGCTTTCACTGTATCCAGCGGGATATTGTCCCCCACCCCGGCGGATAGCGCCGCCAGGGCGTTGTAAACATTAAAACGGGCCGTCAGTTTCAGGTCCAGGTCGACGCATTGCCCGCCGGCGTCGGCGGTGAACGAGACTCCCCGGGTGGTTATGCGCACATTCCGGGCCGAGATGTCGGCGGGCCTTTCGATACCGTACGTAACCACCGGAACACTGCAGGCGGCTTTGACCCGATCCGCCGCCGGGTCGTCGGCGTTGACCACGGCGAACTTGGGGCCGGGTTTATGAGTATTGCGTCCCAAGCCGGTAAAAAGGAGCAGTTTGGCAGCCAGGTAATTCTCCATGTCGCCGTGAAAGTCCAGGTGATCCTGGGTCAGGTTGGTGAACACCGCGATGTCGTACTCACACTGGTCCACCCGATGCAGAGCCAGGGCGTGGGAACTGACCTCCATGGTCACCGCCCGCACCCCTTCGCCGGCCATTTCCGCCAGCAGCCGCTGCAGGTCGGCGGATTCAGGGGTGGTGTGTTCAACCGGCAACAGCCGGCTGCCGATGCGGTTTTGGATGGTACCGATGAGTCCGGTTTTCACCCCGTGCGCCCGGTAAATTGTTTCTATTAAGTTGGTTGTAGTGGTTTTCCCGTTGGTACCCGTCACACCCACCATGCGCATACTGCGGGCGGGATGGCCGTAAAAACGGGCGGACAAGACCGACAGCAGCCGGCGTGTATCCGGCGCCAGCACCCCCACCGCGTCCCCGGGCACCGGCAGGTCCTCCTGCAGCACCACCGCC
>JAKSCU010000059.1 GCA_022360435.1 Bacillota bacterium | reverse complement strand
TTTTTCCCCGCCCTGGTAACAGCTGGTGGTGAGTTGCAGCGGGGCGTTGTTTTGCAAACCCAGCTTAATTATTTCAGCCTTTGTCATATAAATGAGCGGAGTTTTAATGTTTATGACACAACCTTTGTCCGAGGCTGCCGTGCCAAGGTTGACGGCCTTCTGGAACGCTTGTATAAACCCGGGCCGGCAATCGGGGTACCCGGAGTAATCAAGGGCGTTTACACCGATATATATTGTTTCCGCGGGGAGCGATTCGGCGTAACCCACGGCCATGGCCAGGAAAACCGCGTTGCGAAAAGGGACGTAAGTAACCGGTATTGTTTGTGTCATTTCTCCGGCGCCCCTCCCGACGGGCACGGCCATACTGTCCGAGGTGAGGGCGCTGGAACCGATGTCCCGGAAAAAGTTTGTATCAAGCACCAGGTGGCGCTTACAGCCGTAAAAAGCGGCTATTTTTTGCGCCTGTTTCACCTCTTTGTGGTGACGCTGCCCATAACTAAAAGTTATGGGATAAATATTATAGCCTTTTTTTTGGGCCACCGACATGCATACCGTGCTGTCCAAGCCGCCCGACAGGATGATCACCGCATTTTTCATTTTAAAATCTCCGAACCAAAGTTTAATTATTTTTTTTACTTTTCATAATAAACCGCGCTTGTGTCCCTGGATTCGGAAACCAGCACCCTGACAAGTTTGATTCCCGGGTATGCAGCCAAATTATCTTTGATTTCCCAAAAGAGGTGCTTGGCCAGATTTTCCGAGGTGGGATTGATTTTATCGAAGGGTTCAATATCGTTGATCAACTTGTGATCAAATGTACCTATGGCTTTTTGGACATTTTTTTTCAAATCGTGAAAGTCAATGAGCAAGCCCAGGCTATTAAGCCGCTCGCCGCTGACAGTGGCCTCCACTTTCCAGGAATGGCCGTGCACGCCGGCGCACTTGCCGTGGTAGCCACGCAAAAAATGTGCGCTGTCCATGTAAGCCGCCACGGTTAATTCAAACAAAGAACCCCCTCCAGTTCAGGAACGGTTAGGTCGGTATGTTTTACAAACCGGTTGAAAAAAGCATCTGTGGGTAAAAGGTTACTGAAAAAATATACCCCGTGTTTTACGGCAAGTCAATGCGGTAATTTAAAAAAACCGGCTGGGGAATTACTTTATGCCGGGTTGAGTCAGGTGTTTTTAATGTATTATTGGGATGCTGCCATTAATCCACATCCTGTTGTCATAACCCCGGGCGGCGGTAATTATTTTTACCTTACTCCATTTTTTCGACATTTTTTGATAGGAGGTTTACTTATTCTTAATATTGTGTTAATATTACGGCAAATAAATTATGCGGGGCGTAGCCAGTGACATTCTTTAAACAAGTTTACGTGACAGGTAATGCCCGTTGTCCCGAGAAGTCAACCATTGGTTCCGTTTACGAAATCTTTGCGGTGGAACTTATAATTAATTTGGAAACGGATGTAATAGTTGATGCCTCATGTACCCTTGTAACGGAGTTGGGCCGTCAATTTGTCAGGAACTTGCTGGTAGAGAGAAATATTGTAAAAGAAATCAACAATATAATAAACGATGTTAACCAATATTATCAGGCGGTTCCTCAAAAAACTTTGGTATCGGCGCTAAAGGATGCATTAAATAAATACAAGCTATATAAAAAAAGTAAGTTTGCACCCGGTGAATCTGCTTGATTTACCGGTAAAAGCTGGCGTATCTACCCAGTGGATTGAGAAAGTGGTTTTATTCTCAATTTAACACCGGCAGATATAACCCGGTTTTAAAGAAGCACGTTTTGTGTTTCTTTAAGCCGGGTTTTAATTTTTATAATGGGAAGGGGGATGGAAACAGCGAGGATGACACTCGTTATTTAACTTTAAACACTAAAAATTGGAGAACCTAAAATCATGGCACCGTACTTAAAAACCAAAGTTGCAAGGGAGATGTCATATGATTAGCGAGTTTCAGGTAAGGACAAAATTAATTTATGGTTTTAACAGTCTCGACCAGCTTGGAGCTGAAATCAACAAGCTTGGAGCGCAAAAAGTTTTTTTGGTAACCGATACGGTAATCTCATCTATCGGGTTGCTCAATCTGGTAGGTGACCGGTTGAAAGAAGCAGGGTTGCAGTATATAGTTTTTGATGGGGTGGAACCCGACCCGGTTTTGGAAAACATAATTGAAGCCAAGCAAAAATTTGACGAGTCGGGATGCGATACCATCCTTGCCGTCGGCGGCGGGAGTTGCATGGACGCGGCCAAAGCAGTGGCCATTTTGGTAACAAACGAAGGGGAACTGGTTCAGTTCGAGGGAGCCGATAAGATTCCCAATCCGCCCCGGCCGGTAATTGCGATCCCCACGACAGCGGGGACGGGAAGCGAAGTAACCGGCAGTTGTGTGGTTATCGACCGTGAGCGCAAAGCTAAAATGTCCATCCGCAGCGCTTATTTGCAGCCTGTTTTAGCGTTTCTCGATCCGCGTTTGCTGGCGACCGTGCCTCCTTCGGTGGCCGCGGCTACCGGTATGGATACGCTTACCCATGCCATAGAAGCGTATGTATCCACCGGTTCAGCCCTGGTAACAGACAGTCTTGCCCTTAGCGCCATTGAACTTACCGCCCGCAATCTGCCGGCTTTTGTGGCTAACAACAAAAACCTGGAAGCGGCTTACAACATGCAGGTGGCGTGCACCATGGCAGCTATGGCATTTCAGTGGGCCAGGGTGGCTACCGTGCACGCAATGGCCCACTCTTTGGGTGGTTATCACCGTATTCCCCACGGTGTGGCCAATGCCGTGCTGCTGCCCAGGGTTATGGAATTCAGCCTGATAGGCAATCTGGAAAAGTTTAAAAACATAGCCGTCGCCATGGGGTATGACGTTGAAGGTCTTACTCCTTATGAAGCAGCTTATCAATCTGTGGTTGCGGTGACTAATTTAAGCAAGTGCATAGGAATTCCCGGTGGTATGAACGAGCTCGGGGTGACGGAAGATACCCTGGAACCCATGTCCGTAGACGCGGAACGCAGCGGAATTTGCGCCAAAAATCCCCGAATTACTTCGGTAAAAGATATGGTCAATATTTTCCGCGCTTCCATGTATTAAAAAGGAGTGATTTTATGTCAAATAAATTCTGGCTGTTAATTCTGGCGGCGGTTGTTTCCATGGCGTTGATCCTTGGCGGTTGCGGTTCAAAGGACAATAATGGCGGCGAAAATGAACAGGCGCAAAAGGATGAGAAAATAATCATCAAATACACCCACGGCGTGGGCACCGACCCAACTGATCCGCACCAGTGGACGGCTTTGAAGTTTAAAGAACTGGCGGAAGAGTATACGGACGGCAGGGTGGAGGTGCAAATCTTCCCGGGCGGCCAGTTGGGCAGTGAACAGCGCGGATTCCAAGACGTGCAAAACGGCGTGGTGCAGGCCACATCGCTGGCGGTTAACAACGCTACTGTTTTTGCGCCTTCACTGGGTTTTTTCGATTTACCTTATTTATTTAAAAGCAGGGACGAGTTTTACCAGGTTATAGACACCATGTGGGATGACATAAACCAAAAAATGATAGAAGAATCCGGTGCCAGGACAATTATCTGGTTTGAACAAGGCTTCAGGGTTCTTACCAATTCCAGTAAACCGGTGGATACCATAGATGATTTGGAAGGACTAAAAATAAGGGTCCCCAAAAACCCTATGATGATAGGCGCGTTCAAGTCATGGGGCTGCGAGCCTGTACCCGTAGCCTGGGACGAGACTTTTAACGCCCTGCAGCAAAAAGTGGTGGACGGCCAGGAGAACCCCTACACGGTTATTAATTCCATGAAGTTTTACGATGCCAGGCAGAAGTATATTACCGATATACACTACAAAATGTGGATAGGCCCGGTGGTGGTACAGGAACAGTGGCTGCAAAGCCTTCCGGCCGATATCCGCGACGCCTTGATTAAAGCCGGCAAAGACACGGCCATTGCGGAACGTGAATTTATTCAAGAGTTGGAAGCGGATGCTCTGGAACAACTGAAGCAGAACGGCATGGAGCATCTCGGAAGACCAAAGGATGAAGACGTATGGATGGAAAGAGCCATGGCCACTTGGCCTAAATACTACGATAAAATCGGCGGTACAGAACTAATCGGCAGTGCTGTGCAAATCCTCGGCAGGGAGTTGCCGGAGTAAAAGCCAGCGACCAGGGTACCCCTAAAAGGGTACCCTCGGTCCCGATGCTGCCGGGGAGGTTTAATTATTGATAGAAAAACTTAAATGGCTGGAAAAAAATTTTGAAGAATTATTGTGTGCCATCTTTATGTCCACTACCGTAGGGCTGCTGTTTTTCCAGGTCGTCTATCGTTACGGTTTTGGAAAATCTGTGGCCTGGACAGAAGAGTTATCCAGGTTTGCGTTTTTGGCCCTGGTTTATTTTGGTACCAGTTTGGCCGCCAAGCACGGAAGTCATATCCGGGTGACGGCTCAGTTTAAAATTTTGCCCAAGTTATCGCAAAAGTACGTCATCCTGCTATCGGATTTGATTTGGCTGGCCTTTAATGTGGTGGTTATGATTGAAGGTTTCAAACTATTTAACTCAATGGCGGCATACCCGCTGGTTTCACCAGTAATGGATTTTAACCTGCGGTGGGTTTTTTTGATTATACCAGTTAGTTTTGCCTTACAATCTTTTAGGATTGTGCAAAGGTATTATAACCTTGTTAAAGACGGCACGTGGCAGGCGCTGGGCAGGGAAGGGGATGAATCAAGTGTCCGTTGATGTATTAGTTTGGCTATTGCTATTTGTTTCTTTGCTACTGGGAGTGCCCATTTTCGTGGCCCTGGGCATGGCGACTTTTGCCGTGCTGGTGCTGACCGACATTCCCCTTTCCATCATTCCCCTGGACCTGTACAAGGTATCCGAAATGTTCCCGCTTATTGCGGTGCCCGCATTTATTATGGCCGGCGCCCTCATGGAGCGGAGCGGGATGTCCAGACAAATTGTCGAAGTGGCATCGGTACTGGTGGGCCGGATGCGCGGCGGGCTTGGTCTGGTAACCATCCTGGGCTGTGTGTTTTTCGCAGCCATGATCGGTTCGGGTCCGGGGACGGTGGCCGCCATGGGCTCGTTAATGATACCTTCCATGATTAGTAAGGGTTACAGCAAGGATTACGCTTCGGGCGTAGTTGCCACCGGGGGCACACTGGGTATTCTCATACCACCCAGCAACCCGATGATCGTATACGGTGTTGTAGGTAACGTGTCCATCGCCACTCTTTTCATGGCGGGATTTGTTCCGGGCGCCCTTGTAGGTACGACTTTGTTCCTGACAGCTTATTTAATTGCTCGTAAACAGGGTTTCAAGGGTTCGGATGAAAGGTACACGGTAGGTCAATTTTTTAGAATAATGTTTAAAAACATATGGGCTCTCATGGCTCCGGTGGTTATCCTGGGCGGTATTTACGCAGGCATCTTTACTCCGGTGGAGGCATCGGTGGTGGCCATTGCTTACGCTTTGTTCGTTGGTGCCGTCATAAACCGTAAGCTGACAATAGCCGGCTTGTGGGACAGCTTTAAACTCACCAATGCCACAACCGCCACGGTGCTTATAGTGGTGGGGGTATCCATGTTGTTCGGGCGCTTTATCACCATGTACCAGGTGCCGCAAAGACTGGCGGAAGCGGTGCTGGCCATTAGCAGCGACCCGTTCGTAGTGTTGTTGTTAATTGCAGTGTTCCTGTTTTTCCTTGGTATGTTTATGGAAACCCTGGCTACAATTGTTATCATTACGCCGGTGGTGCTGCCTTTAATCACTCAATTGGGGATTGACCCGGTGCACTTCGGTATATTGCTGGTGATGACCAACGAAGTGGCCCTGCTTTCACCCCCGCTGGGCGTAAACTTATTTGTGGCCATGGGGTTGTCGGGCTTGTCGCTTGAACGTATGGCCAAGGCGGCCATACCATACGTAGCGGCGTTGATCATATGTATATTGCTGGTGATGCGTTTTGAAGAGATAGCCCTCTGGTTGCCCAAGCTGGTGGGGATGTACAATTAATATTTTAATTTGTTCCACTGAAAAATAAAACCAAACAAAAGCGCGCACAGAGGTAATCCAATGAGCGCGCTTTTTTTATACTCTTAAGAAAGTATACCCGGCCATATTTATGGCCGGATTCAAGGATAAGAGTATC
>JAKSCU010000060.1 GCA_022360435.1 Bacillota bacterium | reverse complement strand
GGCCCATCCCGCCCAGGCCGGTCGTGAAGAACGCCTGCATCGCGAGCTTGACGGCCTTCTTGTCGTAGCGGTCCCAGCCGATGAGCAGGAACGAGCTGATCGAGGTCATCTCCCAGAACAGCAGTGTCAGGATCGTGTAGTCGGCGAGGACCAGCCCGAGCATGGCGGTCGTGAACAGGCCGATGGTTGGGTAGAAGCGGTAGAGGTCATCCGCGCTGGTGGGCGCGGCTTTGCCGAAGTAGCCGCGGGCGTAGAGGAAGATGCCGATGCCGATGCCGCTGACGAGCAGGCCGAAGAACAAACCAAGCCCGTCGGTGAGGAAGGCGAAGTTGATGTTGAGCGACGGCATCCACGCAAGGGTGTCCGTCGTCAGGTGCTCGGCATCAAAGTGCACCGCATGGTCGTGATCCTTGTGGTCTTTGTCGTGGT
Source organism: Bacillota bacterium (assembly GCA_022360435.1). Taxonomy (GTDB): domain Bacteria; phylum Bacillota; class Desulfotomaculia; order Desulfotomaculales; family Desulfallaceae; genus BRH-c8a. Next base: position 641 of record JAKSCU010000060.1, on the reverse strand, counting down.
GACCTAAGTGGCTCGCAGCGCCCCCGGCCACGATCAGCAGCAGTATGAATGCAACCGCCGGCCCTGCGACCGCGACGGCCATCCGCCGCTCGATCCACTCGCGCGGCAGCCACAGCGTCGCCAGCCCGAGCGTGACGGGCGCGAACACGGCGATCATGACCATCCAAACCGGGCTCATAGACATCCCTGGTCGATCCCCACCGACTCTGGTTCATCGGCTTGCGGGGACACGGTGCTGAAAAGGGTCAACGTTTGCAGGCGATTGTGTAACCGCGGCGGGCAGGCGGCATAGCATAGGCCCGGTAAAACGCCGCGTCATCACACGCCGGCCGGAGTACACTTTTCGCATGCGGCACCAAAACCTCTGGGCACCCTGGCGGATCTCTTACCTGCAAGGCCTGGTTGGCGAAGAGGCCAAGGCCGAGACGAGCCCGGGCGGTTGTTTTCTCTGTGAAGCATGCGATGGATCACTGGACGCCGACGCCCGGCGGGAGCGGATGATCCTGATAACGGATGAGCGCGGATCACTACTCATGAACCGCTACCCATACAGCAACGGCCACCTGCTGGTCGCGCCCAGGCAGCATGCCGCGGACATCAGCGACCTGACCGCGGAGGCCCGTACGGGTATCATGGAGCTT
>JAKSCU010000385.1 GCA_022360435.1 Bacillota bacterium | reverse complement strand
TCTTTCAAGACGTCGTCCGAGATGTTCGGAAACTCCTGGGCGCTGCCTGAAGTCTGGCACTGGGGCAACTACATCAAGGCCTGGAATACCGGCATTTCCAGATACATCATCTCCAGCGTCATCGTCACCGTCGCGTCGGTCATTCTGGTCGTCGTGCTGTCGGCCGCGGCCTCCTTTGCCCTGGTCGTGCTCAAATTCCGCGGCAAGGTGATCATCTACACGACGATCATCGGCGGCTTGGTTCTTCCGCCCGAGGTCAGCCTGTTCCCGCTTTTCAAGACGTTGAACTTCCTCGGTATCTACAACACCTATCTGGCGCTGATCCTGCCCTACGTGGCCTTCGGAATTCCCTTCACGACCTTTCTGATCCGCGCCTACATGGTCAAGATCCCCATCGAGCTCTCGGAAGCGGCGGTCATGGACGGTGCCGGTCCTCTATGGACCTTCCTGCATGTCTACATCCCGCTGTGCCGGCCCATTCTGGCGTCCGCGGCCCTGATCCAGGCCATGCGCAGCTGGAACGAGTTCATCTTCGCGCCCACCTTCGTCGAAAGCGAGAGCGTCAAAACCATCGCCATCGGCATGATGAGTTTCGCCAACGCCCTGCGCAGCGACTGGGCCGTCCTGATGGCCGGCCTGGTAATCTCGGTCATCCCCATCATGGTGACCTTCCTGGTCCTGCAGCGGCAGTTTATCGGCGGTCTGACTCAGGGGGCCGTGAAATAGGATAGAGCCATGAGCAAGCTCGAACTGGCTTCCGTTTCCAAGAACTTCGGCGCCGTCAAGGCGCTGGACGACATTTCCTTTTCCGTCGAGGAGCGGGAGTTTGTTGTTCTCGTCGGACCGTCGGGATGCGGAAAGTCCACCCTGCTGCGCCTCATCGCCGGGCTCGAGGACATCTCCGTCGGCGACCTGCGCATCAATGGCGCGCTGGTCAACGACGTGCCGGCGGCCCAGCGCGGCCTCGCCATGGTGTTCCAGTCCTACGCCCTCTATCCGCATATGACGGTGGCGGAAAACATGTCCGTGGGCTTGCGCATCGCCCGGGTCGACAAGGCGGTGATCGCGAAAAAGGTTCACGAGGTCGCCGCCATTCTGCAGCTCGGCGATCTGCTCGATCGCCTGCCGCGGCAACTTTCCGGTGGCCAGCGGCAGCGCGTCGCCATCGGCCGGGCCATTATCCGCAACCCGGAGATCTTCCTTTTCGACGAGCCGCTTTCCAACCTGGACGCCGCTTTGCGGTTACAGATGCGTCTTGAGATTGCAAAGCTTCACAACAAGCTCGACGCCACCACCATCTACGTCACCCACGATCAGGTCGAGGCCATGACCCTTGCCGACAAGATCGTCGTCCTCAACGACGGGCGTATCGAACAGGTCGGCACGCCGCTGGAGCGCTACCGTGCACCCCGCAACATCTT
>JAKSCU010000134.1 GCA_022360435.1 Bacillota bacterium | reverse complement strand
GGTGAACGCGAAGAGAATCAGCACGATCTTTCGGAGCGGCGTGAACTCGAGATGCTCGGGCGCGTCCCCTACCGACCGCCTCTTCAGGAAATGCGCCTCGTTCGATTCGCGCCGGTCGGCGACGATGGAGAGTTCCGGGTTCTGCCTGACCCGCTCGGCGTAGCGCATCACGTAGATGACGCAGGTGAGCCAACAGAGAATGAGAATGACGAAGCGCAGAATGATGCCGTCGGTGAAGGGAATGCCGGCCGCATCGGCGGCAATCACCGTCGCGAAAGGATTGATCGTCGAGCCCAAAGTGCCAACACCGGCGCCGAGCATGATGATGGCAACCCCAGTCGCTGCATCGTAGCGGGCGGCGATCATCACCGGGATGATCAGCGTATAGAAGGCCAAGGACTCCTCGGCCATGCCGTAGACCGTCCCGCCGGCGGCAAAGAGCGCCATCAGGATGGGAATCATCCACTTCTCGCGCCCCTTGAGCCCCGTCATGGCCCGCTCGATACCGGCGTCGATGGCGCCGGTCCTGGTGACGATGCCGAGAAAGCCGCCGATGACCAGAACGAAGAGCGCCACGTCGATAGCGCTCGCCTCATAGGTGCCCGGATCATAAAAGCCGGCGATGGGCGCCAGCACCACGTCGAAGAAGCCCTGAGGGTTGGGCTCGACCTCCTTGTAGGTGCCGGGAACCGGCACATCCCGGCCGAGGGCCTCATTGAAGACGCGGTCGTACTCGCCGGCAGGCACGAACCAGGTGGCAATGGCGACCAAGATGATCAGGCCGAAGAGGATTGTGTAGGCACTGGGAAACCGAAGCTTCATGACGCCGCCGCTCCTCCCTGCATCGTCTAGCTCTCACAAAAAAGCACGCCAAAAACACGCACTAAAAGTAATCATTAATCTAGACACAGCGATTTTCTAAAGCAACACCAATCACTTATCCCGCTTCACGCAGCTCCGTGCAATCCAGCGTATGCTCGGCAATCATGCGTTCCTCATCGGTCGGAATCACCAAGACCAGCGGCCGGCTGTCGCCTCGGCTGATGCGC
>JAKSCU010000061.1 GCA_022360435.1 Bacillota bacterium | reverse complement strand
GCTCTATCAATTGCTGGTATTCGTCCTGCGTTTCGGCCATAGGTTCCGTCCTTGCAAATATCTTAACCGTATCCTGTTACGGTCGCGCCCGTTAGACAAGATCGCTCATCAGCTTGATACACGCAATAGCCCTGTTGCGGGATGCCCGATCGCGACGGCAGTTCGAAAAAGAACAGCGGATCGGTAAAACCAATGGAAAAGCTGTCGTTATTCGGCGAAAAATAGGCAACAACTCTTATCTGCGAATTTCTCGCATCGGGCTTTTATCGCATGGCAGATACGGATGTTATCGTTATTGGTGCCGGTATATCCGGGCTCTCTACATCATGGTTTCTACATGCCGGAGGCGCCGACATTCGGCTGATCGAAGCCTCGGATCGTATAGGAGGCGTCATTACGACAGTCAGGAAAGACGGATTCCTTTTAGAACAAGGTCCGAATACGACCCTTCAGAAACCGGGCCGAGAAGAAGATGCTATTGGGCGTCTGATGGAAGGTGCCGGGCTATCCATGATCGCACGGGAAGCCAGTCCGCTGGGAAAACACCGCTTCATTCTGCGGGATGGCGTGGTTCGAGCCCTCCCCACATCCCCTCCCGCATTCCTGGGAACACGAGCATTTTCATGGCGGGCCAAAGCCCGCCTAATGGCGGAACCGTTTATCGGTAGGGCCGGATCGGAAGAAACGATCGCCCAATTCGTCAAGCGGCGCCTAGGCCGCGAGTTCCTGGACTATGCCATTGATCCTTTCGTCTCGGGAGTTTACGCCGGTGACACAAAACGGCTTTCCGTCCGTGCCGCGGTTCCTCGTATTCATGATCTTGAAGCCAAGTACGGGTCGTTGATCCGCGGTGCCATCGCGCTTGGCAAAGCCGCCAAAAACGCCGGAATGCCCGCAGGGCGGCAGGTCTCCTTCTCCGACGGGATGGAAGCATTTCCAAAAGGAATAGCGGATAGGCTGCCCGCCAACGCGATTCTCAGATCAACCCGTGTGGTATCGCTGGAACCGACGAAAAAGGGATGGCGAGTCGAAACGCAAAGCCCGAACGGACCCACGACACTAACTGCGAAAAACGTTGTGCTCGCGCTCCCTGCCGACTCGACAGCCGAATTGATCCGACCGTTGGCCCCCGAAGCAGCGCGATCGATCGAATCCATTCCCTATGTTTCAATCGTTTCGGCCGGTCTTGGATATGAATCCGACCAGATTTACCATGATCTTGACGGGTTCGGATTTCTGGTACCAAGAGCAGAAGGGGTTCGGACCCTCGGAGCCCTGTTCTCCAGTTCTCTTTTCAACGGTAGGGCACCAGATGGTCATGTTTTACTCACCGCGTTTATAGGCGGCGCCCACGATCCGGAAGCCATAGAGCTTACGGACGACGAGCTGACAGACCGCTTGAATGACGACCTCGCTAAAACCCTTGGAATTTCGGGTTTTCCGTGTTTTCGGTGTCTTTCAAGGTGGAAAAAGGCGATCCCGCAATATGAAATCGGCCATCTCCATCGCGTGGCGGAGATCGACCGCGACCTGTCAGGTCATGCAGGGCTTTACCTTCGTGGCAATTGGC
>JAKSCU010000063.1 GCA_022360435.1 Bacillota bacterium | reverse complement strand
TGAGGATTTCGGTCATCTCTTTGCGCCGGCCGGCTCGGATGGCAACGTGGCTGGCATAGTGCAGGGCGTTGTCGATCAGGTTGGTAAGCGCTCTTTTCATTGCGGCAGGGCGAAGCGGCAATTCGTAATCCCCTTCGCAGTGGAGGTCGACCGCGCCCCCCTTTCTCCGCGCCTTGGCGGCGATTTCGTCCAGAAGGTCGCTTAGATTTGTCGGTATTGGGGGTTCGGTTCCCTCGCCGCGGGCAAATGCGAGATAGCTTTCGAGCATGTGCTCCATCTCCGCGACGTCGGTTTTCATCTCTTCGATTCCGTCGCCCGTGCCGGCCATCTCAAGCTGTAGGCGCATGCGGGTCAGTGGCGTCCTCAGGTCGTGGGATACGCCGGCAAGCATTTCGGTACGCTGTCCGATCTGACGCAGGATCCGCTCTCTCATGGCAAGGAACGCCGATGCCGCCTGGCGCACTTCCTTTGCGCCTTCCGGCTTGAAACGTGCCACTTCGCGCCCCTTTCCAAGATTGTCAGCAGCGATGGCGAGACGTCTGATCGGCTTGACCTGATTCCGCATGAAAATCGTCGCCACGCCGAAGAGGATGAGCGACGTGCCGACCATCCAAAGAACAAACACATAAACCGTTGAACTGAAGAGCCGTTTCCGCGGCGTAATGACCTCGAGAATGCCGTCGGTAAGCTGGACCTTTACCACCACGTATTTTTCCAAGGTTGCCGTATCGATGTGGAAAGGTTTGCCGACCCTCTCGCGCAGAGCGCGGATCAGCATCTGTTCCATCTGCCCCTCGCCGTGCGAGGGTTCGTTGGGCAGAATTTCGTCCCGTTTCAGGCGGGCTGACAACCCCATGTTGCCCGCGGCGATTCCGAAAATCCACTCCGTGTTTTCCTCACCGGGAAACTGACGCATCAAGGAAATGATCGCGGTAACATCCCCGGCGACTCCGCGCGCCAGACTTAGACTCACTTTATCCCAGTGACTTTCGTAGAAAATCGTTCCGGATACGATCTGCAGCAGAACCAGCGGCGTCACGATGATCATGAGCGACCGGCCGAACAGACTTCGGGGCAAAATCTTTTTTATGCCGTTTTGAATGCCGCCCATGATCGCTTAGTCCGGGCGCAGAACGTAACCGCGTCCGCGTACCGTTTGCAGGTATCGCGGAAGGCGCGGATCAGGCTCGATTTTTCGTCTCAGGCGGGTTACCTGAACGTCGACGGCCCGTCCGCCGCCGGTGGCTCCGGTACGGTGGATCAATTCGTCGCGACTGAATATCGCCCCCGGCCGTTCCGAGAGAACGCACAGCAGCGCCGCCTCGACCGAGGTCAAATGGACGAGACGCCCTTTGCGGCTGAGCCGTTCGCGGCCGGGATCAAAAACAAAATCTCCCATTTGGATTTCGGAGGGTTTCGCGGGAGGTTCCGGAATTCGCTTGAGAATGTTTCGGATACGGAGCAACAGCTCGCGCGGCTCGAAGGGTTTGGTCAAGTAGTCGTCGGCTCCACACTCGAGGCCGGCAATGCGGTCATCCGGTTCGCCCATGGCCGTCAACATCAGGATCGGCACGTTATTGCGGGCGCGGATATCGGCCGCGAAGTCAAGGCCGCTCTCTCCCGGCATCATCAGATCGAGCACGATCAGATCGAATGCCAGGCCATTCATCCGGGCGCGTGCGTCGGCCGCGTCGGAGGCTGCCGACACCATGAAACCGTTCTCGGTCAGGAACTTGCGCAAGAGCTCCCGCAAACGGTCGTCATCATCCACAACCAGAATATGGGGAGACTCCGCTTCCATCTCGTGCTCCGAGTCGTTCGACGGTAGGCTTCATCCCAAGATTAACACATTCCATGGTCAGGCGGTCAAAGGAACCAAGCATGAAACCGGCTGGCGACGGCGCCTTTTCTATGATCGGACATCATCTGTTATGCTGCCGGAAGATGGGAAAGAGAGAGGACGCCGCCGATGCCGGGACCGGAAATGCGTGCCATGGTTTTGGATCGCGTGGGCATGCCGCTTTCCCTGCGACGCCTGAGGCGTCCGGAAGCCGGGCCGGGACAAGTTTTGGTGAAGGTCTCGGCCTGCGGGGTTTGCAGAACCGACCTTCATGTCGTCGACGGCGAGCTGGCCGAACCCAAGCTACCGGTCATTCCCGGCCACGAGATCATTGGTACGGTCGTGGAAGTTGGCCCTGGGGTCGACGGGTTCGAAGAAGGGCAAAGGGTGGGCGTGCCCTGGCTCGGGTTCAGTTGCGGGGAATGCCGCTACTGCCATGAAGGGCGGGAGAACCTTTGCCGGCATGCGCAGTTCACGGGTTATCAACTGGATGGCGGATATGCCGAGTACTGCCTCGCCGATCATCGCTATTGCTTCCCCTTGTCCGGTGATTATTCGGACGTGCAAGCGGCCCCTCTCATGTGTGC
>JAKSCU010000414.1 GCA_022360435.1 Bacillota bacterium | reverse complement strand
AGCGTGGTGACGGCAAATAAGGACATGATTGCGTCACACGGCAAGACATTGTTTGAATTGGCCAAAGCCAACAACACCGATCTCCTCTTCGAGGGCAGCGTGGCCGGCGGCATACCCATTATCAGGCCTCTTAAACAGTGCCTGGCGTCAAACCGTATTGAGCAGATTATCGGTATCATCAACGGCACCACCAATTACATGCTGACCAAGATGACCGTGGAAGGTTCGGATTTTAATGATGTGCTGCAGGAAGCCCAGGCCAGAGGCTATGCCGAGGCCGACCCCACGGCGGACATCGGGGGTTGCGATGCCGCCCGTAAGTTGGCCATCCTTGCTTCCATAGCTTTTAATTCCCGGGTGGTTCCCACCGACATGCACGTCGAAGGTATTACTAGGATAACTGCCGCGGACATCGCCTACGCCGGAGAGTTGAATTACATCATCAAATTGCTGGCCATTGCCAAAGAAACGGAAGACGGTATCGAAGCCCGGGTTCACCCGGCCCTGATACCGCGTCATCACCCGCTGGCGGCTGTGGCCGATGTGTATAACGCCATTTACGTAACCGGCGACGCAGTGGGGGACGCCATGTTTTACGGCCGCGGCGCGGGTGAAATGCCGACAGCCAGCGCGGTTACGGCCGATATTATGGACGCGGCCCGGGATTTGCTGAGTAACGTGCCGGGTATTATTTCATGCACCTGCTTTGAAAATAAAGCTATTAAAAATATAAACGATGTCGAAAACAAGTATTATATCCGGCTCAAGGTGGCGGATAAGCCGGGAGTGCTTGCCTCCATCGCCTATGCTTTCGGGGACAAGGAAGTAAGTCTGGCCTCGGTGCTGCAGAAGCAAACCGACCGGGCCACCGCCGAAATAGTGCTGGTTACGCACAATGTGCGGGAAGGAAACATGCAGCAAGCACTGGAAATTATTAAATGTCTTTCATCGGTAAGCGAGGTTTCCAATGTAATTCGCGTGGAAGGTGAATAAGCAGGTGATTAGAGTTCAGGTCCCCGCCACCGCCGCCAACCTGGGTCCGGGTTTCGACTGCCTGGGTATGGCCCTGGAACTTTATAACACGGTGGAATTCAGCACCATCTCCCGGGGAATAAGCATTGAAGCCGAGGGAGAAGGCGCCGGAGAACTGCCCCGGGACGGAAGCAACCTTGTTTACCGCGCGGCCCGGCTGGTTTTTGAACGCGCCGGCTACCGGCCGGAGGGCTTGCGGATCAGGCTGTCCAATTGCGTACCCGTGGGGCGGGGTTTGGGCAGCAGCGCTTCGGCGGTCATCGGCGGCATCGTGGCAGCCAACATCATGTCCGGCGCCAAGCTGAGCCACAGGGAAATCCTTTCCCTGGCCTGCTCCATGGAGGGGCACCCGGACAATATCGCGCCGGCGTTTCTTGGCGGTTTAGTAATTTATACCGCCATAGACGGCGAAATAACGTGGCAGAAAATAGACCTGCCCAAGGACTTAAAAGCAGTGGTGGCGGTGCCCGATTTTGCGTTAAACACCCGGGAGTCGCGGGAATCGCTGCCGCACATGATAACCATGCGGGACGCTGTTTTCAACATAAGCAGGGTGGCGCTGCTGGTAACCGCTCTGCAAAAGGGCGACCTTTCGGTGTTGGGTACGGCTATGGAAGACAGGTTGCACCAGCCTTACCGGGGAGGCACCATAGCCGGTTTCAAAAAAGTGATTTCCGCGGCCCGGTTGGCCGGCGCCCGGGGTGTCGCCCTGAGTGGCGCCGGTCCCTCCATCATTGCCCTGGCGGATAAAAACTTTAAACTGGTCGCTGATGTAATGAAAGAAACATTCAGGGAAAGCGGCATTAACGCCCGGACCATGATTTTAACGCCCAGCCCGGTGGGAGCAAGGGCTTTAAAGATATTATGAGGGTTTTGGAGCCCCCAACCGAGGCTTTTTAAAAAACTATTTGTTAGCGAGTGCAGGGAGTGATTAAAATGCTGATAGTGCAAAAGTACGGCGGCACCTCGGTGGGCGACACCAACCGTATAAAAAGCGTGGCCCGGCGGGTGGTGAACAAGCACCGGGAAGGGCACCGGATGGTGGTGGTGGTTTCAGCCATGGGCCATACCACCGACGACCTGATCAAGCTGGCCCGTGATATAACCGGCAACCCGTCCGCCCGGGAAATGGATATGCTGCTCTCCACCGGCGAACAGGTCTCCATAGCCTTGTTGGCCATGGCCATTAATAACCTGGGGGCGGATGTAATATCACTGACCGGTCCCCAGGCCGGAATAAAAACCGAAAGTATCCACTCCAGGGCGCGCATCACCGACATAGACTGTACCAGGCTGCACGCGGCCATCGAAGCCGGCCAAATTGTGGTGGTGGCCGGTTTCCAAGGCCTCTGTGACAATAAAGACATCACCACACTGGGCAGAGGCGGCTCGGACACAACCGCCGTGGCACTGGCGGCAGCTCTCAAAGCCGACCTCTGCGAGATATACACCGACGTTGACGGCGTATACACAGCGGACCCGCGGGTGGTGCCCGACGCCCGCCAACTGGAAGCAATTACTTACGACGAAATGCTGGAATTAGCCACCCTGGGAGCCGCCGTACTGCACCCCCGGGCGGTGGAGTGCGCCAAGATTTATGGTATCCCGCTGCGGGTGCGCTGCAGCTTTAACGATAACCCGGGAACTATCGTCAAGGAGGAAAGTGATATGGAAAAAAATCTGGTCGTCACCGGCGTAACCTGTAACAAAAACGTGGCCAAGCTGGGTATTTTCGGTGTTCCCGACCAGCCGGGCATCGCATACATGGTATTCAAAATGCTTGCCGACCTGAACATAAACGTGGACATGATTGTGCAAAGCTCCATGCGCGACGGAGTAAACGACATATCCTTCACCGTGACCCAGGACGACTTGCGTAAATCAATTGAAACCATTGAAGAGATTATCAAAGTGGTTGGAGCTACGGGTTACACCCACAATCCCCACGTAGCCATGGTATCCGTGGTGGGCGCGGGGATGACCAGCAACCCGGGCGTGGCGGCCATGATGTTCGGCGCGCTGGCTGACGGAGAAATCAATATTGACATGATCTCCACCTCGGATATAAAGATTTCGTGCATTATTAACAACAACGAAGCTGAAAAGGCCATGAATATACTGCACCGCAAGTTCGAATTGTCAAAAGTAAGCCGGAGCAACTGCTGCGCGTAATCATCACCGGCATGGCTCGGCGGCGCCATTATTGCATTACATGGATATATGTCGTTATCGGTATTATATTATGGAGGCTTGACATGAAATACGTTGTACTGGTGGGAGACGGCATGGCCGATTACCCGCTCCCGGAATTAAATCATAAAACTCCTCTACAGTACGCCAACACGCCCAACATGGACCTGCTGGTCTCCCGAGGGGAAACCGGACTGGTCAAAACCGTGCCCGACGGATTTCCCCCGGGCAGCGACGTAGCCAACCTTTCGGTGCTGGGCTATGCGCCGGAAAAATACTATACCGGCCGGTCGCCGCTTGAGGCAGTCAGCATGGGAGTCCAACTGGCCGACCATGATGTGGCCTTCCGCTGCAACCTGGTCACCCTTTCGGATGCGGAAGATTACACCAATAAACAAATGATTGATTACAGCGCCGGTGAAATTAGCAGCGGGGAAGCCCGGGATCTGATCCTGGCCATTGAGTCCCGGTTGGGCGGCGCCGATATAAAATTCTATCCGGGTATAAGCTATCGTCACCTGATGGTATGGCGCGAAGGGCCGGAAAAAACCATACTTACCCCGCCCCACGACATTCCCGACCAGCCGGTGGCGAAACACCTGCCCCGGGGGGAAGCCGCCGCCGAAGTATTGGAGATGATGCGGCACAGCAATGCGGTTCTGAAAAACCACCCCGTCAACCTGGCCCGGCTGGAAAAGGGCCAGCGTCCCGGCAACTCCATCTGGCTCTGGGGTCAGGGCAAAAAGCCGGCCCTGCCGCTTTTCAGTGACCTTTACCGGCTGGAGGGGGCGGTGGTGTCGGCGGTGGACTTGGTCATGGGCATCGGCATCTGCGCCGGCCTGCAAGTATTGAAAGTGCCGGGCGCCACCGGCAACATTCACACCAATTTCCGGGGCAAGGCCAACTACGCCTTGGAAGCGCTGCGCCAGGGGGCCGACTTTATTTACCTGCATGTGGAGGCCCCGGACGAAGCCGGGCACCAGGGCGATCTCAACACCAAAATAAAAGCCATTGAGGAAATTGACCGCCAGGTGCTGGGCACTCTGCTGGATGGACTGGCAGAGTTTCCCATGTTCAGAATTATGCTGCTGCCGGACCACCCCACCCCCTTGAGTATTCGCACTCATACCGCCGATCCGGTACCCTATGCCATTATGGACAGCAGGGGCAAATCCGGTTCCCACAACGTTTACAGTGAGGAAACCGCGGCCTCCGCAGGTATTTTGGTGCCGGACGGTCCCACTCTGATGCGCAGGTTTATACTATAGAGAAATCGCGCTCATTCCGTTTCCTATGCCTTGCCATATATATGGCAAGGCATACTTTTTTAAGCCCCCATGCTCTCACGGATGCGATTGTAAATGCAATAGTCTAGGCGTGCTATTTTGTCATCCAAGTATAAAAAACATAAAAAGTATTGCGCATGGCCCATTAAGCTGGTATGATTAAGGCGCAATATTTAGAATGTTATCTAATAGTCTAAGTGTGGGGGCATTTAAGCCGCTCCATAGCTTCGCCAACCGTTAAATTATGCTGGGGCGCCGGGATATACTTTTTGAAAGCGGGCGGGTGAGAGTATATGTTTGACGATTTGTTTAAAGCCCTGTCGGACCCTACCAGGCGGAGCATATTAAAAATGCTGCGGCGCGGGGACATGACGGCGGGTGAAATTGCGAAACAATTTGACATCACCAAACCCAGCATGTCCCACCACCTTAACGTTTTAAAGCAAGCCGGGCTGGTTTTGAGCGACCGCAACGGGCAGCATATTTATTATTCATTAAACACAACGGTGCTCCAGGACGTAATGGTCTGGTTGATGAAATTCACACAAAACCAAGAAAGGGATGATGAAAGTGGCGAGCAGCGCAAAAAATAATGCCGGCCTGACTATAAGCGAACAGGTCCGCTCCGACTGGCCGGCCCTGGTTTTGGTATTGGCTACGCTGGTTGCCGGTTTCTTTTTATACCCCCACCTGCCGGAGAGGGTTCCCTCCCACTGGAACCTGCAGGGAGAGGTAGACGGATATTCATCCCGGTTTTGGGGGGCTTTTGGCCTGCCGCTGCTTAACGCCGCCATTTACCTGCTGATGCTGGTCACCCCGCTGATTGACCCCCGGAAAGAGAACTACCGCAAGTTTGCCGGATCCTACCATACTCTAAAAATAGCTTTGATTCTGGTTCTTACCGGGCTTTACATGCTGGTTGCAGCTTCCGCCCTGGGATATCAGTTGTCCATGGATAAACTGGTGCCCCTGATAATTTCGCTGCTGTTCATATTGATAGGCAACATGATGGGTAAGTTTCGTCACAATTACTTCGTGGGTATCAAGGTTCCCTGGACGCTGGCCAGTGAAACAGTGTGGCAAAAAACCCACCGTTTGGCCGCCCCTCTCTGGGTGGGCGCGGGAATGTTGGGCGTGGCCGGTTCCCTGGCCGGGGGCGAATGGGCCGCCGCGCTGCTGCTCATACCACTGTCGGCCGCGGTTATAATACCCATAATATATTCTTTGATGGTTTATAATAAACTTAATAAAAATAAATAAGGAGGGACGCCAATGCCTGACAGCTTCAACCGCAAACGCCCCACTTTCAGCCAATTCAGGGAATGGTTCCTTGAAGCGGTTAACCACCGGGCCGGCAGCAAAGTGGAAAACCCCCTGGTCCATTGGCACAGTGTGGGTGATGAGGCTGTGCGGAAAGAGATCGTTGACTCTTTTTTGGACAGCTTGGCAGTAAAGTATGGTTTTCGCCCCCTGTGCAAGGAAGAGTTACACCGGATGGACTGCCCGCTGGAAAGCGTCGTTAATCGTATTTTCCATGTATTTTCAACCATGTTTCTGGTGGAGCATATCAACGAAAAAATGTACGGGCCGCGGGAAATCAAACTGCATTAAACCGTGGCATAATTTACTTCTTGGCTAATTAATCGGCAGGCTTGTATAATAAAGCCGACAAATTACCAGGGAGGTATTTAATTTGGACATCAAGGGCAAATTCATCAAGGGAAAATTGATTTTCATTTTTATTCTGCTGTCGTTGCTTGTGTTGCCTGGTCTTGTGTCGGCCCAGGTGCACACTGTGAGCAAGGGGGAAACAATTAATAAAATATCCGATTGGTATAACGTAAGCCCGCTGGCCATACGCTACGCCAACAACCTCTGGACCGACACCATATATCCGGGACAAAGGCTTGGCATACCCTTTAAGTATACGGTAAAAAAAGGAGATACCCCGTACCTGATCGGTAAAACCTTCGGTGTTGACCACAATAAAGTAATAAAAGCCAATAACCTTAAAAATAACTATATTTATCCGGGACAAGTCTTGTACATACCGGCCCGCCAGGCCGGCAACATGGTGAGCAGAGGCGGAATCAGCGCGTCCGAATTCGACGTGCTGGCCCGCATTATCACTGCGGAATCCGATTCAGAGTCTTTTGCCACCCAGGTGGCGGTGGGAGCGGTGGTGTTAAACCGGGTGAAAAGCAATTTATTCCCCAACACTATCCGGGAAGTGGTTTACCAGATTGACGCCGGGGGCAAGTACCAATTCGAGCCCGTGCTGAACGGCTGGATTAACAATCCCGCCACCGCCTCGGGCAATAGGGCCGCCATGGAAGCGCTCAAAGGCAAAGATCCCTCTAACGGCGCCCTGTTTTTCTTTGAATCCTGGGTCACCAACAAATTTTTAAATGCGCGTCCCGTCAGCACTATTATGGACGCTTTCACTTTCACTTACTAGATATTTACGGGACGCTCCTTTGGTCGCATTGAAAACTACAAATAAATATTGCTTTTAGCTTAACTCGCTACGACGCCGGGACGGCTCCTTAAAAAGGGGGGCAGTTGGTCGTTTTTGCGCGCCACTGCCGTCCCTTTTTTGTTTTTTATACTTTGGGGAAAGTATACTTACGGCCATATTAATGGCCGGATTCAAGGATAAGAGTATTAAAAAGCGCACGCGGAGGGAACTGAATAGCGCGCTTTTTTTATTTGCGCCGGGGTAAAAAACCATTACAATAAGGTATAACCTTTTTTGTGGAGGTTTTTATATATGATGGAGTTGCTTGAAGAATGCGGGGTCAACCGTTATACAATTCGCAAGCACGGTCAAATGAACAACGACGTCTTTGTTTATCTCAGTAAACCGCTATTGCGTTACATGGAAAACGAAGCCGCCGGTCAGCTTGTGGACGGGGCGTGCCTGCCGGGCGTCTGTCACCCGGTAATTGGAATGCCGGACATCCACACCGGGTTCGGATTGCCCATCGGCGGGGTTATGGCCACCGCGGGTCCGGACGGGGTGATTTCCGCCGGCGCGGTGGGTATGGACATCAACTGCGGCGTGCGCCTACTGACGGGTAACTTCGACCGCCACGACGCCGGCCTGGATTTTCTGCGCCGGT
>JAKSCU010000281.1 GCA_022360435.1 Bacillota bacterium | reverse complement strand
TACGAAAACGCCGGGAAGCTGGACCGGGCCCTGCCGCTGCACGAAGAGGCCCTGAGGCTCAGGAAGGCGCATCTGGGGGACGATCACCCCGACACGCTCGCCAGTATGTACAGCCTCGCTAAGACCTACTGGTCCGCTGGAAAACTCGACCGTTCCGGGCTACTGCTCGAGCGGTTGGTTCAACTCAGCGAAGCAAAACTAGGACGTGATCACCCTGAGGTGATTATGTACATCGCGAGTTTGGGTGTGAACTACAAAGACTCAGGGCGCATTGACCAAGCCCTTCCCCTTCTTGAAGAAGCCTACGAGGGCAGCAAGAAGCATCCGATGCTGAGGGGGGTCGATGTCCCATTGGTGGACGCATACCTCAAAACGGGCCGGGCGGCCGAGACCCAAAAAGCCGGCGAAGTTCTCATAGAGGTCCGCAAGACACTTCCCCCTGACAGCCCGGAACTGGCCGGGAAACTTGCGATGTACGGGCTCGCCATGCTCAAGGCCAAAGCATACAAGGAGGCGGAGCCATTACTACGCGAATGCCTGACCATCCGCGAAAAAAACATGCCCGACGACTGGTTGCTGTTTAACACCAAGGCGATGCTCGGCGGCGCGCTGCTTGGCCAGAAGAAATACACCGAGGCCGAACCGCTACTGCTCGCAGGTTACGCAGGCATGGTGCAGCGCGAAGAAACGATCCCACCACGGGGCAGGATTTACGTGATCCAATCGCTTGAACACCTCGTCACGTTCTATGAAGAACGCAAGGCTGATGGCGACGCGGCCAAGGCAGCGAAGTACAAGAAGTTGCTGGAAGCTCGAAGATCAAAGTGAAGAACATCAGTCCGAGTTTCCTTGCCCCGTGTTTGACCAGCAGGTGAATCTGATCTTCATACTGGTTACCCTCGGCGGATTCAGTGATGTGGGAATTACAAATCTTCGTCAAGGCTCGTCAAAAAGAACGCGTTGCTTTGAAAAAGCACGAGGTGGTCATCGGGCGATCCTCTCAGGCCGACATTTGCCTGGATGCGCCAACTATTTCACGCCGACATGCCCGCCTATCCATGCAAGACGGTGCCTGGGAGATCACCGATCTTGGCAGCCGAAGTGGCATTCAAGTGAACGGCGTGAAGACGGATTATGGGCTGCTTCGACACGGTGACCAGATCGAGATCCGTCAGTTTACGTTGATGTTGATCGATACTACGCAGACAAAGATAGGCCTGACGCAACACCATACTGTCTGGTCTGATGAAACCTTCTCGCCCGGTATCAGCACGCTCACAATCACGGAGCTACAAAAAGTAAGTCTCTCGAACTTGGCCGAGTTGAACGTATTGAGTGAGGCGTTGTTAAGTGAGCAAAGCCCACCAATGCGTATGCGCCTATTGTGCCAGTTTGTTTCTGGTCATGCCATGAAAGCCAATTGGGCCGCGATTATTTCGGTGAACCTTTCAGACGAACGAATGCCGATGGTCCATACAATCTGTCCGGAC
>JAKSCU010000422.1 GCA_022360435.1 Bacillota bacterium | reverse complement strand
TGTATCCATAAACACATTATGCTATTGTTTATTGATTTTGTAAATATATAATTTTTTTGACCAATAAGCCGGGGGGCGGTTTTATCCGGCATGCTTTAACCGGCCCCGTGGCTTCGCTTGCCTTAAGTTACGCTGTGTTGTGTATAAAACACAAAAAATAAAAAGAGGAATTGTAAATTATGGGTAGAAAATTAATAAATGTAAATTATAGCAAATGGAGGGACACCGAGTTATGATGACGGACACATTTACCATGCTAACCTGGATAGGGACCGGAGTTGCCCTGGGTTTTTTGCTTGCCGTACGCTTGGTGGGCGGTGGAACGCGGCAGGATAAAGATGAAAAAGTGCGGGCTCTGGCTGTGGAAACCGAAGCTCTGAAAAGAACCAACAGCATTTACCGGGAACGGATTGATCAGCTTGAAGACACCTTGTTCAGCAACAAGAAGTACCACCAAATGGCCAAGGAAATACAAAGATTAAGCGCCGGCAATTATAAGCTGCGCAGTCAGCTGAGGGACATGGAATGCCTTGTGCAGGCCGAAAGGAAAAGGAACACCAGAGACCGGGTGGAGCAACTGGAAAGAAAGGTGCAGACACTAAAAAGACAGCTGCAAGAAAAAGAAAAATACAGGCCTGAAACATTGATTCCCGTGGAGGTACTGCCGGCCGGAAACGAGGTGGCCATTGCCGTGGACCCCGGCCTCTGCAAAAAAAATGAGCCGCTGCAAGAACCGGACAAAGGGTGGTCGACTATCTCCAAGGCCAGGAGGATATAAAAACCGGGTGTATTCCCGCTCCGGCAACAGGGCAAAATAAGAAGACTTGGTTCAGGCAGGGTCTTGATTCCATCTGAACCTTAGCCGCGCTTATTTCGAGCTTACAGTTCTGTTAATCTCCGACCCAATAGGGCGGAGTCCGGCAGACTGTGCGAAGATAAGTAAGCAAATCTTGTTGCACGGAGGTTTACATATGTTCTATTTCCGCACGGTTTCAGTGAATCCGCCGCTGCCGGAGCGCATTGACAAATTGCGGGAACTGTCGCGCAACCTGTGGTTCAGTTGGCATAAACCGGTCGGTGACCTTTTTGGCGACATCGACCCGGCGCTATGGGAGCGGGTGGAGCACAACCCGGTTAAATTATTGCTGCGGGTAAACCGGGATAAACTGGACAGGGCGGCGGCGGACCGCAACTTTTTAAAGAAATATGACGCGGCGGTGGACGAGTTTGCTCGTTACATGCAGGAGGAAAAGTGGTTCCAGCGCTCCTTTCCCCGCCATAAAAACAGGATTATAGCGTATTTTTCCGCCGAGTTCGGGCTGCACGAGTCCTGCCCGGTCTACTCGGGCGGCCTTGGCGTGCTGGCCGGGGACCATGCCAAGGCCGCCAGCGACCTGGGCCTGCCCCTGGTGGGAGTCGGGTTGATGTACAGGCACGGTTACTTCAAGCAGCGCGTCAACCGGGATGGCCGGCAGGAAGTCCTTTACCCGGACTTGAATTTCAACGAAATGCCCGCAACCCCGGTGGTGGGCGATAGCGGCCTGGAGACCACCGTGGCTGTAGAGTTCCCGGGCCGCAAAGTGTTTGCGCGGGTTTGGGAGATTAAAGCCGGGACAACCCGCATTTTTTTATTGGACTCCGACCTGCCCCTTAATCTTGAGGAAGATCGGAAAATAACCGCGCAGCTTTACGGTGGGGGGCGGGAAAACCGCATAGCCCAGGAAATATTGCTGGGTGTGGGTGGTGTCCGGGCGTTGAACGCCATGGGCATAACCCCCTCCATTTGGCACATAAACGAAGGCCACGCCGCCTTTCTCACCCTGGAGCGGTTGCGGGAAATGGTGGGCGCGGGCCTCCCGGCCGCCACGGCCGGGGAGGCCGTCCGTTCCAACACTGTGTTTACCACCCATACTCCGGTACCGGCGGGGCACGATGTTTTCGACCGACACCTGGTTGAAAGGCACCTGGGCGAATTGTGCCGGGATACCGGCATGGATAGCGAGTCGCTAATCGAAGCCGGCTGGGACGTCCAGCACCAAGAATTCAACATGACGTTGCTGGCCATGCGGATGTGCGGTTTTTGCAACGGTGTCAGCAGGCTGCACGGGGAGGTTACCCGACAAATGTTTCACCGCTTTTATCCCGGGTTGCCACTGGAAGAAGTGCCGGTTACTTCGGTGACCAACGGGGCGCATGTCCATTCGTGGCTGGCCGGGGGATGGAAAAATGTTTTCAACCGGTATCTGGATCCGGGTTGGGCCGAACCCGACGCCGGGGAATCGGCGTTGCAGGGGCTTGACACAATACCGGACCGGGAAATTTGGGACACTCATCAACGGCTGAAAATGGAAGCAGTGGAGTTTGTGCGGGAAAAGCTGCAAAAGCAGATGGCGCGAAACCGGGAAGCGCCGGCGGTTACGGCCGAAGTGGCCGATATGTTGACGCCGGACGCCCTGACCATCGGTTTTGCCCGCCGTTTTACCGCTTACAAGCGGGCCACCCTGATCTTCAGGGAGCCGGAAAGGCTGGCCGCCATTCTGAACCGCCCGGACCGGCCGGTGCAAATTGTTTTCGCCGGCAAAGCGCATCCCGCCGACCGTACCGGCATGGAGTTAATCGAGAAAATACTGGATTATTCACGCCAGGAGCATTTTCGGGGCAAAGTTGTTTTTTTGGAGGATTACGATATAAACATGGCCCGGTATTTGGTGCACGGGGTGGACCTTTGGCTGAATACCCCGACTTGGCCCATGGAGGCCAGCGGCACCAGCGGTATGAAGGCGGCCATGAACGGGGTGCTGCACTGCAGCGTGTTGGACGGCTGGTGGCCGGAAGGCTTTAACGGCAAGAACGGGTTCAGCATCGGCAGTCCCGGTGAATTGCAGTTCAAACAGCTGGACCGGGACAACAATGACAGCCTGAGCCTTTACCGGGTGCGGGAGGAACAAGTGGTACCGCTTTTCTACCAGCGCCGCGAGGGTATCCCGGAGCAGTGGGTGCAAATGATGCGGGAGTCCATACGCACGGCCATTGCCGGTTTCAGCAGCGCCAGGATGGTTTCCGAGTACGCCCGAAGACTTTACGTTCCGGCCGTCGACCGTGGCATCGCGTTCACTGAATCGGGCTACGAAGCGGCGGAAAAAGCAGGCCGGTTCAAAAGATTCATGCGGGAGAATTGGCACCAGGTGCGGGTGGAACAGGTGGCTACCAACGGTCGCTGGAACATGGAGGCAGGGGATGAATTGGCGGTGGAGTCGGTGGTCCGGCTGGGCCCCATAGACCCGGAAGCAGTCATGGTGGAGATCGCCTTCGGCACTGATCGCGGCGGTTACTTGGACCGGTTGGAAACCCGGTCCATGGGCTTGTTGGAACGGGTGGGCGAGGGGACGTACCGGTTCCAGGGAGAGATGCCTCTCAACCAGGGAACGTACGGTTACACGGTGCGGGTAAGGCCCAAACACCGGGTGGCCGGGGCGGAGTTTGAAATGCCTCTGGTCCGCTGGGCCGGGAGTTTTTAATACTTTAATGAGCGCGCTTTTTGATCAACCTTGACCCGACTTCAAACAGGGTGCCGCCAAATGCACCCTGTTGTTTTTTTGTACTCTTAGGAAAGTATACTTCCGGCCATATTAATGGC
>JAKSCU010000447.1 GCA_022360435.1 Bacillota bacterium | reverse complement strand
GCAAGGTCATCGTCGGCCAGGACGAAGTGGTCCACCAGATGTTCCTTGCTCTTTTCACGCGCGGCCATGCACTACTGGTCGGCGTGCCGGGCTTGGCCAAGACGCTGCTGGTCTCGACTATCGCCCGCACACTGAACCTACAGTTCTCGCGAATTCAGTTCACGCACGACCTGATGCCTTCGGACATCACCGGCACGGAAGTGATCGAAGAAAACAAATCGACCGGTCAGCGAGAGATGCGGTTCGTGCGGGGCCCGGTGTTTGCGAACGTGATTCTCGCCGACGAGATCAACCGCACGCCACCCAAGACGCAGGCGGCGCTGCTGGAAGCGATGCAGGAAAACCACGTGACTGCAGGCGGCATGCGCCACGCGTTGCCTCAGCCGTTCTTTGTGCTCGCCACGCAGAACCCTATCGAGCAGGAAGGCACCTACCCGCTGCCCGAAGCGCAGCTCGACCGGTTCATGTTCATGATCCGCGTGGGCTATCCGGAGGAGCATGAAGAACTGGACATCGTCCGCCGCACGACCATTCGGCAGAAAGTGAGCTTGGATCCGGTGCTCGATGCCGACAAGGTGCTTCAGATGCAGGAATTGGTGCGCGATGTGCCGGTGGCGGAGCATGTGATGAAGTTTGCACTGAGACTGGTGCGGGCGACGCGCAGGCCCAAGCGTGGTGAAGAAGATCAGCGGCCCGACTTCATGCAGCAATATCTGACCTGGGGTGCGGGCCCACGGGCTTCGCAAAACCTGATCCTTGCATCGAAGGCACGGGCGGTGCTCGATGGTCGTACACACGTTGAGCCAGACGACATCAAAGCGGTCGCGCCGCCCGTGCTGCGTCATCGCCTGATTACCAACTTCAACGCGGAAGCGGACGGTGTCACGACAGATGACCTGGTGGATCAACTCATCGAGAAAATCTCCGTTGAGTTCGCGGAGGATCCGCAAATGGATGCGGTGCTGCGGTAAGCATCACGGCGTGGATGGGCTACTCGTTTAGCGGGCGAGCTTGCTCGCACGTTGAAAGTTACGCGCACGTGTTGTTAATGAAGTCTTTGGTGTGGGAAGAATTCAAGGTCTGATGGGCGAACACGTTCGCTCGCTGAACGAATCGCAGTGTATACATGGTTGATACGGAACGCACTTCTTATCTCGATCCCCAAACGCTCGCGACCATTGCGGGGATCGATATCCGTGCGCGCATGATCGTCGAAGGTTTGATGCAGGGCATGCATCGTTCGCCGCATCAGGGGATCAGTGTCGAGTTTGCTCAGCATCGTGTCCAGG
>JAKSCU010000148.1 GCA_022360435.1 Bacillota bacterium | reverse complement strand
TGCTTGGAATACCTCTTTTATGCAGCAATTTTCATATTTGTTGTGTACCAGCTTTACTATATCAAAGCGCTTCCGTATGAACCCACTATTCATGCCATTGTTCACCTGGGCTTTGCCATGACGATAGGCATTCTGTCCAAAATGCGCGGTGCCGGGCAGGCAGCCCTGAAAATCGTCTTTTTGGTGCTGATGCTGGGTTTTGCATTGTGGGTGACCGGTTATTTCTACTTTAACTACAAAGTTATTCTTGCTGATCCAAGTTACCCGCCCATGCTGGCTCTAATCGCCGGTGTGTTGGCGCTGTGCATGTCGGTAATTCTGGTGCGCTGGTCCTTTGGCTGGTTGTTCCCGGTTTTTTTATTGTTGGCCTTGCTGTACCTTTTTTTCGGAAATAATATCTCCGGTATGCTCGCGGCGCCGTCTATTTCTGTAACACGGGCCATTACTTTGCTGGCGTCTGATGTAACATCGCCATGGGGTCTTTATGGCAACTTGTTGGGTCTTTCGGCCAACTATTTATTCCTGTTCATTGTTTTTGGTTCGGTGCTTCATGCTTTCGGGGGACTGCGCTTCGTTGTTCAGTTGGGTAATCTCGCCGCCTCCAAGCTGAAAAGCGGCCCGGCGGCTTTGGCCATTGTCAGCAGCGCGCTTCTGGGTTCCGTTACCGGGAGTTCCGCCGCCAACATAACTATTACGGGCTCTTTTACCATTCCTTTAATGAAGAAAGCCGGTTATACCCCGGAAAAAGCGGGCGCCATTGAGGCGGCTTCATCCAACGGAGGCCAGTTTCTGCCGCCCGTCATGGGGGCCACGGTATTTGTGATGGCGGCATATACCGGCATACCTTATCTCACCATAGTAAAAGCGGCGCTGATACCGGCTTTGATGTACTTTTTCATTCTTATGCTTTATGCGGAATTGAACGCCAGAAAGCTGGATATCAAAACAATACCCACCGAGCTAAATGTGCGGGAGCTTTTTTACGACATGCCGCTTTTTGTCATTCCCCTGGCATCTTTAGTTGTTTTGCTGCTTAAAGGGTACTCTCTTATGACGGTTGTTTTCTGGAGTGTTCTAATCGTTATTGCTTTGGGTATTCTTTCGGGGTTGAGAAAAGACGCGCGCCTTGATTGGATTAATGTAAGAGACAGGCTGGCCCAAGGTGTGGTTATGGGTGGGCACGTAGCGACTATCCTGGCTGTGATCGGTGTTGTGGTGGCGGTGATTGAAGTAACCGGCTTATCTTTAAAGCTGAGTGTCCTTTTTGGCAGCCTGGCGGGAGACAATCTGCCCCTATTGCTTGTCTTGACAATGTTGGCCAGCCTGGTGCTGGGAACCGGAATTCCCACTCCCGCCGCGTATGTAATTGTAGCCACCGTGCTGTCTCCGATGCTGATCAAACAGGGACTGCCTGTGCTGCAGGCGCATCTGTTTCCGATGTTCTATGCCTTTATCTCTCACCTGACACCGCCTGTGGGTGTCGGTTTGCTGATTGCTTCCAAGCTGGCCGGCGCCAACTACGGTAAAAGTGCCGTTGAGGTTTTTAAAGCCGCCTTTGCGTCATTGTTTCTGCCATTCTTTTTCATATATGCCCCGGCCATAGTTCTTATGCCCGAAGAGGGCTCCAGCGCTCTTTTGCAAATAATGGCGGTATTTCTCTCGCTCATCACCTTTTCGGTGTTTGTGATTAACTACTGGCGGGGACAACTGAGTGTCTTTCAGCGGGTTGCCATATGCGCCGCTTTCCTGTCGACATTGTTTTTTATATTTGTTGATCAAAATTACCTGTGGGTTGTTGCTTCGGCTGCCCTCGGCGCCCTTGCCCTGGGTTTGAACATGCGCGGTTCCTCACAATCCCGGCCTGGGAGCGCAAGCCCCTAGACTGACGGTGGCAAGAGTCTTGTGCCAAAGACCGGGCTGTGTTATATTGAACTCAACCTCCCCGATGCAAAAGTGCAGGTACTAAGGCTCTCTGTTGCCGGGGTTGGTTGGCCGTCTTTGCAAAAATGCATTGCCAATGCGTTTTGTCATCACAAAAGAGCCCGAAACAGGGCTCTTTATTATTGAGCCGGAGGCGGCGGATGCGGTATTAATACGTGTCGCGGGAGTTTGAGCCGGTGGATGAATCTTATGGCACGCAAATTGCGAAAACAAATAACGCGATTGCTATATTACAATTGCATTGCCATTGAATGACCATTGTAATTGCAATTGGCTATGGCTTATAATGCGTAAAAATAAACAGGGGGGTTTATAGCCTATGAATTTTGACTTGACTGAAGAGTTGCTTGACATTCAAAAACTGGCTCGTGATTTTGCGTTAAAAGAAATCGCTCCCACTGTCGACGAAGACGACAAGGCGCACAGATACCGCGGGGACCTGGTTAAAAAAATGGGTGAACTGGGCTTCTTTGGTTGTGTGATTCCCGAGGCATACGGCGGCAATGAAATGGGCTTCCTGGCCATCACGCTGATTGCCGAGGAAATAGCCCGGGTGCACAGTTCAATGCGCCTGCCTTTTAACATGAACGTTCTGGGCCCGGCCCGCACCATCCTTAATTACGGCAGTGAAGAAATGAAGCAGAAATATGTTCCCGGCCTTTGTGAAGCCGATATACTGGGCTGCTTCGCCATCACCGAGGCCAATGCCGGGTCGGACGTGGCCAGCATGAAGACCAGGGCCGTCCTGGACGGCGAAAACTACATTCTCAACGGCAACAAAATGTGGATTTCCAACGCTCCTGTCGCCGATATCGCCCTGGTTTACGCTTACACCAACCCCGAAGTCAAGGTTAAGGGCATGTCGGCCTTTGTGGTGGACATGAAGCTGCCCGGCATTTCGGTGGAGCCCATCACCGAAAAACTCGGCACCTGGTCGGCTCCGGTGGGCGTGATGACCTTCGAGGACACGCCGGTGCCCCGGGAAAGCCTGTTGGGCAAAGAAGGCGACGGTTTCAAGATTTGTATGAATCAACTGAATGATACCCGTTTGGGCTGCGCCGCCGGCGCGCTGGGGGTTGCCCAGGGCTGCATCGACGCCACGGTTACTTACTGCAACGAGCGGGAGCAGTTCGGCCAGCAGGTGGGCATGTTCCAGATGAACCAGGACATGATCGCCCAAATGGTTGTTA
The DNA here is from genome assembly GCA_022360435.1 of Bacillota bacterium. Lineage (GTDB taxonomy): Bacteria > Bacillota > Desulfotomaculia > Desulfotomaculales > Desulfallaceae > BRH-c8a. Next base: position 1,418 of record JAKSCU010000148.1, on the reverse strand, counting down.
AAACCGAGGCGGCGCGCCTCCTGGTCTACAAGGCGGCTTACCTGAAGGACAAGGGCGTCTCCTGCACCCTGGAAACCTCCATGGGCAAGTATTTCGCCGCCGAAGCCGCCAACTACTGCGCCGACTGCGCCATTAAAATATACGGTTCCTACGGATACTCCGAGGAATACCCGGTGGCCCGTTATTATCGTGACGCCAAGTCCTACCAGATCGTCGAGGGCACCAGCAACATCCAGAAAATGATTATCGCCATGGACGCTCTCGGGTATCGCAAGGCCAACCGATAAGGCATGATATAATTAGAAACGGTATTACTTAGGGAGGTTCGCCAATGAGTAAAAAATACGAGGAACTAAAGCGCAAAAGGGAAACCACTTACGGGATGGGCGGCGAAAATGCCGTCGCCAGGCAGCATAAAGCGGGAAAATTGACGGCCCGTGAGCGGATCGAGTATTTTTTCGACCCCGGAACGTTTACCGAAATTGGCACCTATGTAAAACACCGCATAACCAATTTCGGCATGGACAAAAAAGAAATTCCCTCCGAGGGGGTTGTATGCGGGTACGGCAAGGTTAACGGCAGAATGGTCATGGTGGGGGCCGAAGATTACACCGCCATGGCCGGCACCTTCGGCGAGTACCACGGCAAAAAATTTGCCGCCGCCATTGACATGGCCAAGGATATGGGCATCCCTTTCATCGGCATGAACGATTCCGGCGGCGCCAGGCTGCAGGAAGGGATTGATACGCTGCAGGCCTACGCTTGGCTTTTTAAATCGCAAAACCTGGCTTCGGGTATCATTCCCCAGGTGGCCCTGCTGTTGGGACCCTGCCTGGGCGGACAGGCTTACCACCCGGTAATGCAGGATTTTGTGATCCAGAGCCGCAACCATGGGTATATGGGCATTGCCGGTCCGGCTTTCGTCAAGACCCAGTTGGGCATAGATATTGATCTGGAAACCCTCTGCGGCGTCCAGGCGCACGCTGTCAAGTCGGGCTGCACCCACATTGTCGCCGGCGACGACAAGGATTGCTTGGACAAGACCAAAGAACTGCTGTCTTACCTGCCCCAGAACAATCAAGAGAAACCGGCCCGCGTAGACACCGGCGACGAGGCCATGCGCCCGGTTCCCGAGCTGGACGGCATGATCCCGGAACAAACCATGATCCCTTACGACATGCGTCAGGTGCTCTATAAGCTGGTGGACAATGGCGTTTTCCTTGAAATAATGCCCGACTTCGCCAAAAATGTAATCATCGGCTTTGGCCGGTTCAACGGGCGCAGCACCGGCATTGTGGCCAGCCAGCCCAACTGGATGGGCGGGGTTATTGACTGCGACGCCGCCGACAAGGTGGCCAGGTTCGTTCGGTTCTGCGATTTGTTCGGTATTCCGCTGGTGAACCTGCATGACACTCCCG
>JAKSCU010000282.1 GCA_022360435.1 Bacillota bacterium | reverse complement strand
GAATGCCGGCAGTGGAACGTTTGTTTTGCCCTCTTTGGCTTTGATCAATTGAGTGACTTTGACCCGCGAGCTGGTGGTCTTTCTTTCTTTCTGGGCCAGGGCGCCGTGCAAAACAAGTAAGAATTCATCGTCATCGGTCCGGCTGTCGTAATTCTCCTTGATGGATATAAGAACAACGCCGCAATCGGATAATGTGCGCTTAATACTGATTATATCCGTTACGTCTCTCGAGGTACGGGCTATCTCTTTGGCAACAACACCCTTTATTATTGCGGCCTCGGCGTCCGCAAACATCTGATTAATTTCGCTTCTGAGGTAAGTATACTGGCCGGATTTTACGTCGGTATATATCCTTACCAACCTGTACCCGTGAACTTCAGCCCATTGTTTAAGGAGCTTTTGCTGGTTTTCCACACTTGATTTTTGACTATCCTTCCTGGTGGAAATCCTTATATAACCCCCTATTGGCAATCCCTTCTCATTAAGCGTCCTCTTTACGTCCTGATGCGACGGGTAGTTTTGGCCGGTTATATGTGGCGGGATATACATAAGACCTTTCCTTTCACAGATGTAATGACAAATTACCCTGTGCTGTCGATCTAAAATGGATGCCGGACCCAAACACGCACCGGCGCTTGTCTCGAAGTCGTTCGCTTTGATAACATCAAACCTCTTAAAAAGTTGATTTTCAGGGTTAATGCCTAGGTTTTGTGATTATTTTTCTTTTTTAAGGCCAGCCGGATAAAAATCTTTAGCATACTTTCATAAACTGAAACGGGCATTTCTGTGTTGGGTCTTTTAACCATTATGCTTTTCATTATCAAGGGCACCTCCCGGTCCAGATTAAGTGCGTGATCATATTGTCGTAATTTATACTATTAAGTCGAACAAAAAATGTTCAAAAAGTTAATTATTTGTAGTATAATGCCATATAATGGCTTTATGGGGAATTATTTTATAAAGGGGGCTGAACTGTGAAAGAAAACGAACGAAAGCCGGAGAGCGGAGTTTTTACGGGAGATGCATATCCGACAGTTTTCAGTACCTATGACCTGGGAGTGGCCAGGCCCAAAAACAGGATAGTGTTTCCACCCTGGCAATTGAATTATGCCAACACTGACGGAACTGTATCGGATAAACTGCTGGAGTTTAACACGGCGCTTGCCTTGGGAGGGTGCGGAATAATCATCACCGGCTGCGCTGTGGTGTCCGAGGACACAGTAGCCTTTGACCGGGTGATGCGCATTGATGATGACCGGTTTATTCCGGGGCTGAGGGAGCTTTTTAATGCCATAGAAAAAAGGGGAAGCGTTCCGGCCATACAATTAGTTCATTATGGTCGGCAGGCTTTATCTTCCGTCACCGGTTGCGAACTGCAAGTGCCCAGTGCCATTCCCTGTCCCGTGATGTCCCGGCTCGACCCGCAATACAAGATGAAGGAAATGACCCGGGAGGACATTGTCCGGATGGCTGAAAATTTTATTGACGCTGCGGAGAGAGCCGCTAAAGCGGGGGCTAAAGTGGTGGAAGTTCACGCCGCTCACGGGTATCTGTTGAACCAATTTTTGTCTCCCTATTCCAACTGTCGAACGGACGAATATGGAGGCAGTACGGTAAATCGCACCAGGTTGGTTGCAGATATAATTAAGGGCATTAGAAAAAGGCTGGGGCGGGATGTAATCGTCAGCGTGAGGGTGAGCGGAAATGAATTTGTAGAGGGCGGCCTGACACCCCGCCACTACTTGGAGATAATACCCATACTGGAGGAGGCGGGTATGGATGTATTAAATGTTTCGGCAGGTGTGTACCAATCCATGGAACGCATGTTGCCTCCCGACACACTGGGTGATGCTCCACATGTTTCCATAGCGTCGGAGTTAAAGCGTTATGCATCGGTTCCAGTATGCGCAGTGGGCTCAATTTTTTCTCTGGCAACTGCCGAAACTATTCTTGCTGCTGGTGATGCCGATTTTGTGGCTATGGGAAGAGCTCAAATGGCCGATCCGGAAATAGTCCGCAAGTCATTGGAGGGCCGAGAGACTGAAGTAAGACAATGCATCTGGTGCAATAATTGCGCTTTTTGGGCAACCGGTGACCCGCATGTGTTTTGCAGCGTCAATCCAGCTTATCAAAAGGAAGAATAAAACCGCACAAATATGAAAAAATTGTTTAAAGATATAACTAAAATTGATATACTTGCGCCGCCCAAATCTTATATTGATGAATTGTTGGGTTCTGTCTGCCATCATCTGGGATTTGTTTTTGCTACTGTAATAGTAGTGGATGAACAGGGCCAGGGCCGGATGTTTGCATCCCATAATCTGCCGAACAATTACATGAATATAGTAAACCGGGCGGCGCCGGTGCTCTCCAGTCCTTCGGGCGAAGCGGTCAGGACGGGTAATATCGTGGTGGAGTATAACCCGCTGGCGGAGAAACGCCTAAAACCGTGGTGGGACATTATCCGCCAAAACGATATTGCGACTATCGCCTGGGTTCCGCTGTTAAACGAAGGCCGGGCCTTCGGTACCTTCAATATATACCTCAGCCGGGTGCGGAAGATAACCCAAAAGGAACTGGAAACGCTGGAACAACTGGGGGTTATTATATCCATCGCCATGGCCAGCAACCACTACTTGAGCAGGTTGAACAGCAAAACCCGGGAGCTGGAGTTGGAGGTTGCCAGACGCAAACAAGCGGAAAAGGCCACCCGTGAGGGGGAGAGATTTCTTACCAGCATATTAACCAGCATACAGGATGGACTTTGCGTGCTGGATGACCAGTTTAACATCATTAGGGTTAACAACACCGTGGAAAGGCTGTACTCCGGCGGCATGCCAGTTATAGGCGAAAAATGTTATAGAGTATTCAATGGCAGGGATGACGTGTGTGACCGCTGCCCGGCTTACAGGACGCTTATGACCGGGGAATCGGACCAAGAGGTGATTTCCACCAGGAATGAGTTGGGAGAGGTGGTGCGTTGGTCTGAGATTTATAGTTTCCCTTTTATTGAAATATTCACCGGCAATATAAGCGGGGTGACCATGTACATTAGGGACGTAACGGAAAAGAGGCGAATCGAACAGGAAATGTCCCGATTTGAAATGTTAAACCTGATCGAGGAAATGGCCGCTGGTATCGGCCATGAATTGAGAAATCCCATGACTACGGTTAGAGGATTTTTGCAGCTCCTGGGCGGTAAAATGGAATGCGTAAGGTTCAAAAATTATTTTAACGTTATGATTGATGAACTGGACCGGGCTAATACCATAATCAGTAAGTTTCTCTCGCTGTCTAAAAACGGCATAACCGAGTTCAATATTATTAACCTGAATAGCGTTATAAATTATATTTATCCCTTGATTGTTGCCGACGCCATGAGTCAGGACAAACATGTGGAGGCCAGACTGAAAGAAGTTCCGGATTTGCCGATGGATGAAAATGAAATTCGCCAGCTACTTCTCAACCTTGTACGAAACGGGCTCGAAGCCATGGAACCGGGAGGATTGCTTACCATTAGCACCAGTGCTTCCGGTGACGAGGTGCTAATGTCGGTGACAGACCAAGGTCAGGGGATAGTACCCGAGGTGCTGGAGAAGATAGGGACTCCATTTTACAGCACCAAGGACAACGGCACCGGGTTGGGCCTGGCGCTGTGCTACAGCATCGCCGCCCGGCACAATGCCGTTATTAAAATCGACACCGATGTCCGGGGGAGCACTTTTACGGTATGTTTCGGTGCTGGTATTGGTTAATGGCGGCTACAACGGGGTTGGGTACAAAATAATAAGTCCGGCCCGCCGTATTGAGTAATCACATACTTGGCCAT
>JAKSCU010000118.1 GCA_022360435.1 Bacillota bacterium | reverse complement strand
GTTTTTATTTTTTTGATCCACACCCTTTTCACCGGTGAAGGCAGTGTATTATACCATTTGGCGGGCAAGGTGGCCGTCACTGATACCGGCTTGCACAACGGGGCGGTAACCGCCCTGCGTTTTTGGAACATTATTTCAGCCAGTTTTCTGTTTGTGGAAACCACCCCCGGCCCGCAGTTGGCCGCCGCCCTTATGCAGTCGGGCGTCCCCTACCGCTATGCTTTTTTGCTGGTCATAGCCATGCGCTTCATTCCCGTTTTTGGAACGGAAATGAACCAGGTGCGAAACGCGCAAGTGGCCAGGGGTTTGGACCTGGAAAGCGGTTCGGTGAAAAAAATATGGCAAATGGTCAAGTATACCTTTTTACCTTTAACCGTAAACGCCCTGCTTAGGGCGGACGTGCTGGCCATGTCCATGGAAGGCCGCGGTTTCGGCATGTATTCCCAAAGGACTTACCTGCACCCGATTAAATTTAACCGGACCGACCTGGTGGTGGGGCTGCTGCTCGTATTTATCACCGCAGCATTAATAATAATTTAAGGGACACCATACTAAATTATTAATTTAGTATGGTGTCCCCGTAATTTACCGCAGGCTGAGCAGCCCGTTTTCGGCAATTTTTGTCGCCATGGATGTCAGCAGTTCTCCGCCGCGGGTTCTCCACCGGGCCGCTTCCAGCAGGGCGGCGGCAATGTGTCCGTCAACCGCCGGGGTGATTGGGAAATGAGTTTGCGCTTGATACCGTTCGATGAGGATGCGGCACAAGTCAATTTTTGTTGCTGTAAACATGGGGTCGGTATTTAATATGGAAGCGCAGGTTTTGCCTATGTCGGCCGCCGGTTCCCCGGGGCCCGCTTCTTCAAAATCGACTCCCCACAATTCCCCGTCCCAAATAAAATTCTTTAAAATACCGTCACCCCGCGACAGAACACCGGTTTCCTCCTTAAAAGCCCGGTGCCAGGCGCCGTACCAGTCGGCCAGCGCCCGGGCGTACTCTTCCCGTGGATTGATGTTGAGCGAATCGCACAGGTTTTGGGCCTCTATGTACTGCATGGCGATGCCGAGCCCGTTATCCAGTATGGCAATGGGCTCCGGCACACGGAGGTTCATCTTCCTGGCTCTGGCCAAACAATCAAATTCTCGCCGGGATTTACGCGCGCCGTCCCGGGTATAGAATTTAACCACCAATTTTTCTTCCCCGCAGGCCGCCAAATAAACATTATTTTTTTTGCTGCTGAAACTCTTTATCAAATAATAATCTTGGGTACCCGACATTCGCATCAAGCTCCCGCCCGACTATTGAAGTCATAATGTTTGTCGGTTATTATTATAACATCGGATTAGTATTCCCGTTGCCGGCAACAGGCTAAAATTTAAACGGCGGGTGTTCAGGCTGTGCAATATTTTTTGCATTTGGTTGATCAACTGAAAAAAGGCGATATCGCCCCGGTGTACCTATTTTACGGTCCTGAAAATTACCTGCGGGACCAGGCCGTCCGGCGCCTGCGCCAGCACTTGCTGCCGCCGGGGGCCCAAGAGTTTGATTACCATGTCCTGGACGGCGCGGCGGTTGCGGGCGGCGATATTGTTTCCGCCGCTATGTTCGCTCCGCTGGTGGCGCGGCGCCGGCTGGTTGTGGTGCAAAACACCATACTGTTCCAGGCCGGGAACCGGGGCGGCGAGGAAAGCGTTATGGAATATCTGGCGGAACCGGGCACTGGGACCTGCCTGGTTTTTAACACCGGCCAGGGGGTGGACCGGAGGCGCAAAATATTTAAAGAAGTTTCCCGGCTGGGCCGGGCGGTGGAATGCACCAGGCTGAAACCCGCTGAACTCACCGGTTGGCTGGCCAAGCTGGCCGGGGAGGAGGGATGCACCATGCGCCGTGACGCCGCGGAAGAATTGCTGGCCCGCTGCGGGCGGGATATGTACACCCTTTATAATGAAATGAAAAAACTCACCTGTTACGCCGGTCCGGGCAGTGTCGTCGGCCCGGACATGGTGCGCGAACTGGCGGCTCCCCAGGTGGAGGAGAACATATTCGAGGTGGTGGACGCCATTGGCGGGCGTGACTGCCAGCGGGCGCTTTCCGGTATCCGCAACCTGCTGCTGCAGAAGCAGCAGCCCCAGCAGATTATCGGCATGGTGGCCCGGCAGTTCCGGTTAATTTTTAACATGAGGGAATCGGTGGATGTGGGGCTCTCCCGGGAAGAGATTATGGCGGAGCTTAAGCTGCACCCCTTTGTGTATAAGAAGATATTTCAGCAGCGGAATAATTTTCCGCCGGGGCAACTGGTGGAAATTATCAACAGCCTTACCGAACTAGATTACAATATCAAGACCGGGCGTGTTTTCTTCTATCCCGCCATGGAAACCCTGGTGTTAAAACTTTGCGCCGGCAAATAAAAAAGGCGCGCCGGGGACCTGTTTCCCACCGCGCACCCAACCTTTAAATCAAGCTGTAATGCCAGGTTTAACCATGAAAATCTATATTATACCTTTGGCTTGTAAAAACTCATTCACCACATCCTTGGCGTCACGTTCTTCCTCGGCCACCTTATAATTCAGCTGCTGCATTTCTTCGTCGTTAATTTGACCGCCCAGCAGGTTTAAAGTTTCCTCCAACTCCGGGTATTTCTCCAGTGTATCCATCCGAACTATGGCTGTGCAATAATACGGCGGGAAGAATCCTTTGTCGTCTTCCAGTACTTTTAATTGGTAAGTGATCAACTCCCCGTCGGTGCTGAAGGCGTTGGTGACGTCAATTTTGTTCTGGGCTGCGGCTTGATACCTGAGGGCGATTTCAAAGGATTTGGTGTCTTTAAAGTTTAAGCCGTAAGTTTCCACCAACCCGTCGTATCCGTCAGGCCGGTTGAAAAATTCATCGTCGGACCCGAAAACCATATCCGGCGCCAACGGCGCCAAATCGGACACTTTGCTTAGATTATGTTCATCCACTGTTTCTTGCGACAAAGCAATGGCGTAGGTATTATTGAAACCAAATGGTTCCATCCACTTAATCCCGAATTGTTCGTTATATTGTTCCTGAACATAATTATAAACTTTATTGGGGTCTGTTTCCACCGGCTGTTTCAATACAGCCATCAATCCCGTCCCGGTGTAGTCCGGATACAAGTCCAGGTCCCCTTGTTTAAGCGCGTTGAAGCATACCATGGTGCCGCCCAGGTTGGACTTGCGTTCCACGGTCAAATCGGTTTTGGCTTCGATTAATTGGGCCAGCATTTCACCGAGAATAATATTTTCATTGAAGTTTTTGGAACCTACTACAACTTTGCCTCCCTCTGTTCCCGCCTCTTTTTGCTCACCCCCGCCACAACCCGTAAAAAGCACCGCCACCATGGCCAACGCCATGGCTAAAAAAAATAACCTACTTCTTATCATCAAACGCTCCTCCTTTTAACTCCTTTAGTTATATTTTTTGCCGCAGCCCCCTGGGTATCATGGATTTTTCCAATCTGCCCAGGAGATAGTCGGCTAAAACCGCCAATAAAGCGGCGGGAATGGCTCCGGCCAGTATCATCGACGTGTCTGCCAATTGGATCCCTCTCCATATGGGCGCTCCCAACCCGCCGGCGCCTATTAGGGTACCAATGGTGGCAATGCCGATACAGGTTACCATGGCCACCCGAAATCCCGCCAAAATAACCGGCAACGCTATGGGAAACTGTACCCGCCACAGCAGCTGCATGCCGGTCATGCCCATCCCCTTGCCCGCTTCCATTAAATCCGCGCTGACACCGGCCAAACCGGTATAAGTGTTTCTTAAAACCGGCAGCAGCGCGTAAACCATCAGCGCCACCACCAGGCTGGAATTGCCCAGTCCGAAAAAGAACATGACCAGTGCCAGCATGGCCAGGCTGGGGATGGTTTGCAAAATATCCACGATGGCCATTACAGGCCCCGCAAGCCTCCGAACTTTTGAAATAAGGATGCCCAGGGGTACGCCCAGCAGACCGGCCAGCAGAACCCCGGCGGCCGACAACCACAGGTGCTCCACAGTTAACCCCAATACCGGACTCATAATCCTACACCTCCTTTGGGCCGAGAGTTAAACAGCGCGTAATCCCCGCGGTGTTACGGCTTTTTCCAGTCTGCCCAGGATGAAACCCGCCACAATGGCCAGCAAAGCCGCCGGAACTGTTCCGGCTATGATCAAGCGGATGTCGTAAACATTCATACCGCCCCAAATAAGCTTGCCCAGGCCTCCGGCGCCGATGAGCGCGGCTATGGTGGCCCAACTGATAATATAAACAGTTGAAATTCTAATGCCGGCCATAATCACAGGCAAAGCCATGGGTAGTTTTACCATTATCAACAACTGCCATTTATTCATGCCCATACCCCGCCCGGCCTCGACCAGGGGCCCGGGAACTTCCCGGATTCCGGTGTAAGTGTTGCGCAGAATGGGTAATATGGAGTATAAAAACAAAACCGACATGGCCGGGACAACACCTATACCTAAAACAGGTAGGACAAAACCAAAGAAAGCCAGGCTGGGGATGGTTTGTATGGTACCGGCCACACTTAGCACCACATTGGCGATTTTTTCCCGGGCGGACAACCAAATGCCCAGGGGGATGGCCAGCGAGGCGCCTAAAAACACGGAACCCAGGGAAAGATAAATATGCTGCCAGGTGGCTAAAATAATCTTGTCCGCTTGGGCGACAATTAAATCCATAAGCGAGCTCATGGGGTTTCCTCCTCTCCCCAGACAACACCCGCCAGGGCGTTTACCATACTGGTTCTTGTTACAAGTCCAAGCAGACGCTGGTCGTCGTCAACTACCGGCAGGAATTTAAGCCGGTCGTTGGTGATTATATCGAAAGCCTCCCGGGCCGGCGCTCCGGCGACAATCACCGGCAAGCCCGTTTCCATGAGGTCCTCTATTGCTTTGGCCTGTTTGCGGTTCCGGTCGAGCTTCTCAATAGAAACCATGCCCAGCAGGCGCTTGTCCTTGTCCACCACCAGGACGGTATCCACCCCCCTGCGCTTCATCAGGGCCAGGGTTTCTTCCACACCCCGTTCGGGGCCGGCCACCGCCGGGTTGGTCTTCATAATTGACTCGACCGAATCCAGTCCATTGCCTGCTGCCGCCCGGTGTTTGCCGATAAAGTCCAGCACAAATTCATTGGTCGGGTGCCGTAAAACCATTTCAGGAGTATCCAGCTGAATAATAAGGCCATCTTTCATTATGGCTATACGGTCGGCCATTTTTAAGGCTTCGTCCATGTCGTGGGTGACGAAAACTATCGTCTTTTGCAGCTTGCTTTGCAGATTTTTCAATTCATCCTGGAGGTTGTCCCGGGTTATGGGGTCAAGGGCGCCAAAGGGCTCGTCCATTAAAATAACGGACGGCTCGGCGGCCAGGGCGCGAAGCACCCCTATGCGCTGCTGCTGCCCGCCGCTTAATTCATTGGGATAGCGTTTGGCGTAAACATCGGGGTCCATGTCCACCAATTCCAAAAGCTCCCGAACCCTTTGGGACCTTTGTTCTTTTTCCCAACCCAAAAGGCGGGGAACCAGGTCCACATTTTCCTCAATGGTCATATTGGGAAACAACCCGATTTATTGTATTACATAACCAATTTCCCGCCGCAGCATTACCTGGTTCATTTCCATAATATTCATGTCCCGCACAAGAATACGACCCGAAGTTGGCTCCACCAGGCGGTTTATCATTTTTAACGTGGTGGTTTTGCCGCATCCGCTGGGTCCGATAAGCACCATAAATTCCCCTTGTCGCACCTGTAGGTCTATACAATCCACCACTTTATGTTTGCCATATGTCTTGGTAACATTTTCAAATTTTATCAACCGGTGAACCCCCTGTTAAACAAAAAATAGCATTATACAAGCAGCGATGCAGTAATATGCGTTATATATGCAAAATATGTAAATTTATTTTGAGAAATATAGAAAACACATATTACTATAGCATGCATCTTGTAAATATTCAATAAGTTGTCTGTTAATAGTTATTATTGTCTTTTGTAAGAAGCCTAATGGGTAAAGGATGCCCGTCTAAAAAGTCCTTGCCGTTTGCGGCAAGGACTTGTGAAGAACTAATTTAAAGCATAATTTAATTAACCGGTATGGGTTGTTTTATTTAAGAATTTAGTCAGACGTGATTTAGTCCGGGCGGCCTTGTTTTTGTGTAACACGCCCTTGGTAGCGGCTTTATCTATGGTAACAAGCGCCCGACGTAACTTAAGCTGGGCTTCCTCCACGTTGCCACCGGTTACCGCTTCATGGAAACGGCGCACCGCGGTGCGTACCGTGGATTTAATTTGCCGGTTGCGCTCGGTCCTTTTTTTGATGGTGCGTACACGCTTGGCGGCAGATTTGATATTTGGCATTATTTTCACCTCCCAACAGGCTCAATTTTACCACGCGCTGAAAAAAAATGCAAGTTTCACCCGTATACCGGTGGTTTTTTTGGTTAAATATAAATAACGAATAATTTAGAAGGAGGTGATAGATTTGACTCAATGGGTCGGCCTCGCGGTTCGATTTGTCGTGTCCGCATTTGTACTAATCGTGGTCAGCTGGGTGGCGCCCGGATTCGTGGTGCACGGGGGTATTGTCGGGGCGCTGATTGCCGCGGCTGTAATCGCGGTGCTGGGGTATTTGGCCGAAGCGCTGCTGGGCGACAGGATATCCCCCCAAAATCGCGGCATCGTAGGTTTTATCACTGCCGCAGTGGTTATTTACCTGGCCCAGTTTATCATCCCCAATTTGTTGAGTGTCAGCCTGATTGGGGCGCTGATCTCAGCTTTAATCATCGGACTTATTGATGCTGTCGTACCCACTGTATTGCGCTAGCACACGCGACCCCGCCGCAGGTATAAGGCGGGGTTTTCATTTTCTTTTACTTTAAAGAAAGTATCCCTTGCCATATATATGGCAAGGGCAAAGGAAAGGATTTGGTGTTAATAATTATCTCCCCCGGGGCATAAAATTTAACATGTCCCACCGGGGGGGGTTTTATGTATTACGAAGGTTACTATAACTACCGCCGGAACCGGTCCCGCCGGTTTTTTCTTCCTTTGGCCGGCCTGATTCTGCTTTTGCTCGTCCTGTACAAGCTAACCGGTTATATGGCGGCGGTTGTCACCCGGGAACCTGGTGATAAAGGGCTGCTGCATGTGGTTTCGGCCTGGAGTCAAAAGGATCCCGCCGGTATTTTGCGGGCCGGCCTCCCTCTGATGGCCCTGGCCGGTGAAGGTGAAGGCTCTCACCGCTGGGCTTCACCCAGCGACCTGGCGGGGCCCCTGGTGGCTATGTTTACGGTGGACAGGCAACAGCCGATTCAGATGCTGCAGTCACAAATGCCTCTTCTGGCGGAGGAACAGCCACCTCAAGAGGAATCCGTCGCCGTTACGGTTCCGGAATCGGTACAGGAACAGGAGCCGGACACTGTCTTCCGGCCGGGCGAAGGGGATGAAGCGCCCGCTGAGCCCGTTTTACTTTCCGACGATTGCCTGGTAATCATTTATTTCACCCATACCGGTGAAACATACGCCCTTACCGACGGTGTGGAGCGTTTGCACGGCAAAAAGGGCGGGGTGGTCAAGGTTGGTGAAGCGCTGCAGAAGGAACTGGAGCAAAAGCACGGGATCAAGGTGGCTCTGTCGGATGCTGTTAACGATGCTAATTACGGAACTTCTTACTCGGAATCCCAGGAAACCCTGCGGCAATTGCTTGAGCAAAACCCCTCGGCCCAGGTGGTGCTGGATATCCACCGGGACGCCGGGAGATCCAGGAACAGCAGTCTGGTAACCGTGGACGGCCGGGAGGTGGCGCCTGTGCTGATGGTGGTCGGTTCGGACGCCCGGGCCCCGTTCCCCACCTGGCGGCAGAACTATGATTTTGCCCGTGAATTGGTGTCCGAAATAGAAAAACAGTACCGGGGCCTGTGTCTGGGAGTGCGCATCAAGGAAGGGCGGTATAACCAGTTCATGCACCCGCGGGCCGTGCTGCTGGAAGTGGGCAGCGTGAAAAATTCCACCGAGGAAGCGGTGCGAACCGGTCGCTTGTTGGCCGGTCCGGTGGCGGAGATGGTCAAACGTTCCCTGGACCGGGAAAGAGAAGAGGAAGGTTATTAATGGGCCGGGGCGGCAATACTAAATTATAGAAAAAAGAGAAAAAATTAATCAATATTTCATTTTACGGTGGTATCGGCAATGAGTATTCCGGGCAAAGCGGTGCTTGTAAGCATGGGTATATTTTGGGGTGTGATCCTGTTTGGGGTCAATGTGTCCCTGACGCACTTCAACCGGCTGGTGGAGCCGGAACAACCCCTGCATCTGCTGGAGTGGCGGGTTGAAAGAAACCAACTGGAGATACACCTGCTGGGCGAATCCTATCATCTGGTTTTAAGCGAGGACTCTTACGGCCAACTGCGCCACCGGTACGGAGAAATGCGCCGGGCTGTGATTGACGGGGCTGAAAGCCGGCGGGCCGCGGCACAGCGGGAGATAATAGAAAGCGGCTGGCCGGAAAAGGCCGCCGGTTTATGGGAACGAGTTAATAATTATATCTCAATGAAGATGGAACGGTTAAAATAATGTGTAATACAGGCGAGAAAGCGGTGTTGGGGCGGCCTCGTTAATTAGAGCAGGGGCTTTAGTTCTTAAAAACTACAGTGGTGTTCACCAGTCGACAACAATGTTTCGGTATGATAATATCTAAATAATGCGCTAATTATATGGATACTTGAGACTTTTGTAACGAAGATGGGGGATAATAATGAACAAGTTAGAATTTTGCAAGGTTGGTCATGTAAATATATTACCGCCTCCCTTAAGGTCTTGGCAAATAAAACGTTATGAGCTTAACCCAGTCAAAAAACTTTGGGAGGCATATAAATGCAAGAGCAACTTAACGGAACCTTGAGCAACACTAAAATAGTTTCTAAAATTAGCCACGTCGGGTGTCGCGAAATTCAGGCTCCCCTCATGGTAACGCTGATAAAGGGCTTCGGTCAAGAAATGGGGCTTAAACGGGCGCTTGAAACGGCCACGCGTATTCTTGAAGAAGACGCCGCCAACGCCGCCCATAAATTGGCGTCCCAATATGGCGGTAACAGCATGAGCCATCTTGCCCGCATCATAAGGGAAGTCTGGGCTGAGGATGGCGCACTGGTTATGAATGTGTTGCGGGAAACCGACAGCAGTTTTGACTTTAATGTAACCTGGTGCGGATATGCGGATTGCTACCAGCGGTTGGGCTTAATCGAATTCGGGGTATGCTTGTCCTGTTGCCGCGATAAACCCTGGACCGTCGCCTTTAATCCGAGGATAGTTCTGACCCGGTCCCAGACCATTATGGAGGGGGCCCCTTACTGCGATTTTCGGTTTTCGTATAAATAATGATTTTCTTAAAATGATTACATGTATCGTACCAATCAAGTAAAAAAATATTCATGAAGCGCGCAGAGAGGGAAACCTATGAGCGCGCTTTTTTTGTACTTTATAGAGTATACCTCCGGCCATATTTTTGGCCGGAATTAAAACGCTACGACAAGTTGACACCGTCTTGCTCCCGGATAGTGCTTTTCAGGTTTGCCCGGCAAATGCTATAATATTATGAATCGACATAATTCAAAAGGTAGAACTATTAAGGGGAGAGAAGCTTTTCCGTGGAAAAAAACCAGGAACGGATAAGGAATTTTTGCATCATTGCCCACATCGATCACGGCAAATCGACCTTGGCCGACAGGCTGCTGGAAATGACCGGCGCCCGGCAAGGCGTCAAATGACCGAGCAGGTGTTGGACCAGATGGAACTGGAGCGGGAGCGGGGCATTACCATCAAGCTGCAGGCCGTGCGCTTGAATTACCGGGCCCGGGACGGCAAGGAATACTTGCTGAACCTTATCGACACCCCGGGGCATGTGGACTTTACTTACGAAGTTTCCCGCAGCCTGGCGGCCTGTGAGGGAGCGCTGCTGGTGGTGGACGCCGCCCAAGGCATCGAGGCCCAGACCCTGGCCAACGTTTACATGGCCATCGACCATGATTTGGAAGTTATCCCGGTGATCAACAAGATTGATCTTCCCGCCGCCGAACCGGAACGGGTGCGGCAGGAGGTGGAAGAGGTGATCGGGCTGGACGCTTCCGAGGCTGTGCAGATTTCCGCCAAAACCGGCGCCGGGGTGGATGAAATACTGGAGCAGATTGTACGGCGCGTCCCCCCGCCCAAAGGAGACGAGGGGCTGCCGTTGCAGGCGCTGATATTCGACTCCCATTACGACCCTTATAAGGGTGTGGTCGCATATATCCGGGTGGTGCATGGCCGTATTGCCAAAGGCATGCAGATAAAAATGATGGCCACCGGCAAGGTGTTCGAAGTTAACGAGGTTGGTGTTTTTAAACCGGCCGCGGTTGTGGTGGACGGGCTCGAGGCGGGGGAAGTGGGCTTCATGGCCGCCAGCATGAAAAATGTCAAGGATACCCGGGTGGGGGACACAATCACCGACGCCGGCAAACCCGCCGCCGCTCCGCTGCCGGGTTACCGCCGGGTGAAGCCCATGGTGTATTGCGGTTTATATCCGGTGGAGTCGGCGGATTACGAGGATCTGCGGGACGCCCTGGACAAGCTGAAACTCAACGACGCCTCCCTGGTTTACGAACCCGAAACCTCGGACGCGCTGGGGTTCGGGTTTCGTTGCGGCTTTTTGGGCCTGCTGCATATGGAAATAATCCAGGAAAGGCTGGAGCGTGAATACGGCCTCAACTTGATTACCACCGCGCCCAGTGTGGTCTACCGGGTGAACACCACCGCGGGCGAGATGCTGGAAATCGACAATCCCAGCAAAATACCGCCGTCGGGTAAAATCGAGTCGGTGGAGGAACCCTTCGTGTCGGCCACCGTTATGGTGCCCCAGGATTTCGTGGGCGCGGTAATGGAACTCTGCCAGGACCGCCGGGGCAATTACCTGGACATGGTCTACATGGGCGGCAACCGGGTGATGCTCAAATACGACCTGCCCCTTAGTGAAATTATATTTGACTTTTTCGACCAACTTAAATCCCGTACCAAGGGTTACGCTTCCCTTGATTATGAACTGGCCGGGTATCGGGAATCCAGCCTGGTAAAGATGGACATCCTGGTTAACGGGGAACCGCTGGACGCGCTGAGTACCATTGTGCACCGGGACAAATCTTACCACCGCGGCCGCGCCCTGGTGGAGAAGCTGCGGGGGCTGATCCCCCGCCACATGTTTGAAATACCCCTGCAGGCCGCCATCGGCAATAAAGTGATCGCCCGGGAAACCATCCGGGCCCGGCGCAAGGACGTGTTGGCCAAGTGCTACGGCGGCGACATTACCCGCAAGCGCAAACTGCTGGAGAAGCAAAAGGAAGGCAAAAGACGCATGAAGCAGGTGGGGAATGTGGAGATACCCCAGGAAGCTTTCATGGCCGTGCTCAATATCCGGGACGAGTAAAAAGCGAGGCGGCGGGAAACGGTTTTGCCCGGCCTAAAGTTTAACCATGAGGTGAAACAAATGAGTTGCTATTTACGCCACTTGGGTCATGTTATGGAAAAAGCCGGCGTATATCCCGCCGGCAAAGAGGAGCGCCGCCGGGTGGACCGGGCCATGCGGGAAATAGTGGACATGCCCGGCGCCAAGTGCGGCGAAGTGTGGAAGGAAGTAAAAAAAAGGCTGCACCAGCCGGCGGGCGCCGAGGAACTGGCCGCTCGGCTGCGGGAAAAAACCGGTGCCGGCGGCAATGATTGATAAACTGCCGCTTACGTTCGATCTGCCGGCTTCATTATATATACACGTGCCGTTTTGTGCGCGCAAGTGCCTGTACTGTGACTTTGTATCCTATCCGCACAGCCCGGGGGACGAGCGTGATTACCTGGCGGGCTTGGAGAGAGAAATGGCGTTGTGGGCCGGCAGCGTGAACAACCAGCGGTGGACACTGTCCACCGTTTTTATCGGCGGCGGTACGCCAACTTGCTTATCACCGGGCGGACTTGGGGAAATAATATCTTCTATAGACAACCATTTTGAAGTGTCTCCAAAGGCTGAATTTACCATTGAGGCCAATCCCGGTACCGTAAATCCGGGGATGCTGGCTGATTTGCGCCGGGCCGGGGTGAACAGGCTCAGCCTGGGAGCCCAGTCCTGCCACGATCAAACCCTGCGCGCCCTGGGCCGCATCCACACCCACGCCCGGACCGTGGAATCGTTCCAGCTGGCCCGGGAAGCGGGTTTTGACAATATCAGCGTGGACCTGATGTTCGGAGTGCCCGGCCAATCTCCGGAGGATTGGCTGCGCTGCCTGGAAATCATAATCGGCCTGGGCCCGGAACACGTGTCCGCATACGGCCTGCAGCTGGAACCCGGCACGCCCCTGTATGCACAGGTGGAAGGCGGGCTCTGGCAACCAGGTGGCGAAGACATGCAACTGGCAATGTATTACGCGGCCGTAGACGCGCTGGAAGGCGCCGGGTTGCGGCGGTACGAAATATCCAACTACGCCCTGCCGGGGCTGGAATGCCGGCATAACCTGGTTTACTGGCGCAATGACAGTTACCTGGGTTTGGGGCCGGCGGCCCATTCGCGACTGGGCAACAGGCGCCTGGCCAACCTGAACCGGCTGGATGAATACCTGGCCGCCCTGGACAGCGGTTCATTGCCGGTATTGTCCCAAGAAGAGATAAAACCCGCCGATGATATTTTTGAAACCGTTTTCCTGGGGCTCAGGCTTGCGGCGGGGCTAAATCTGGAGCGGTTCCAAAGGCGTTTCGGTATTTCCCTTGCCGGCGCATATCCCGGTTTGGCGGAATCGCTGGTTACACGGGGTATGCTTGCTATTGAGAACAATCACCTGCGCCTGACCCGCTGCGGGTTGGCGGTGGCCAACGCGGTAATGGCCGAGTTCGCGCCGATTTAGCCGGTTTTTCTCAAAAAAGTAAGGGGGTTTGGTGTTATCGGAAGGATGCGCAGTCTTTACAAAATCTTGACAAATGTTATTAACGGTGCTATGTTTTTAATAGGTGTTAGCACTCAAGCTTGAAGAGTGCTAACAAGGGAGGTGTTCATTATGCTCGATGCCAGGAAAAGGAACGTGTTGTTAGCCATCGTAAAGGATTATGTAGCTACCGCGGAGCCGGTGGGTTCACGCACCATAGCCAGAAAATACAAACTGGGCGTAAGCCCGGCTACCATCCGCAACGAAATGGCCGACCTGGAAGAAATGGGCTTTATCGAACAACCTCACACCTCCGCCGGTCGTGTTCCGTCGGACATGGGTTACCGGTACTATGTCGATCACCTGATGAAAAGAGAAGAACTGACAGCCCAGGAAGAAAAAATGGTGCTGAACAGCTATCTTACCAAGGTGCAGGACGTGGGCGAGGTTCTCCGGCGTACCGGTAATCTGCTGTCCCAGATCACCAACTATGCGGCGGTGGTGTTTACCACCCATTACGGCGCGAGCCGATTCAAGCACATCCAGTTGATCCACATTGGGCCGGGCCAGGCCGTGGTGGTGGTGATAACCGACTCAAGCGCGGTGCATCACCGTTTCATCGAAGTGCCGGACACCATTGGCCCGGGTGACTTGGAGACTATATCCAGGGTGCTGAACCACAAGCTGCAGGGCAGGTCGGTGGAGAATATCCGTCTAACGTTGATCAAGGAAATCTATTCCGAACTGGCCCGGCAAAGGCATGTGCTTAATATGGCCATGGATCTGGTCCGTGACAGTCTGACGGTGCAAACCGGGGAAAAAATATACCTGGGGGGATTTTTTAATATTTTAAACCAGCCCGAGTTTCACAATGTGGAGAGGGTGAAAACGCTGCTCAGCTTGCTGGAACAGGAGAACGAGCTTTCCACTATGATGGGAGACATTTTCCAAACCGATGGTGTTACGGTGCGCATTGGCGGGGAGCTGGAAAACGAGCAAATGAAAAACTGCAGCATGGTGATGGCCGGTTATGGCGCCGAAGGCCAGCCGGTGGGCGGTATCGGCCTGTTGGGGCCGACCCGGATGGATTACGCCAGGGCGTTCGCCGTGGTGGAATGCATCACCAGCAACTTGTCGCTGGTGATGGAGAGATTGCTTCGCGGTCGGGGCATATAAAAAACAATTGTGCCGGCTGTTCTTAATTAGCGGCAACGGGGGTGACTTTTATGTCCATGGAGAATAATAACAAGCAGTACGAGGAGCGGGAACAGGCTGCCGGGGAGCCGGAGGTGGAGATGCCGGGCAATGGTCCGCCCGGGGAGTTGAACCCGACAGAGGAAACACCGGTCGGGGATCGGCAGGAGGATGACGGCGGTCCGGAGGAAGTTGTGGAAGCGGAACCGGTGGCCGAAGAAGCCGGAGATATGCCCGCAACCGGGCAGGTGCAAAAGGAGCTGGATGAACAGAAGGCCAGGGCCGAAGACTATTATAACCGTCTTTTACGTTTGCAGGCCGATTTTGACAATTACCGTCGCCGGACCACCAGGGAACGGGAGGATTTTGCCAGGTACGCCTCGGCGTCGCTGTGCGAGTCCCTGCTGCCGGTGCTGGACAACTTTCAGCTGGCCCTGGTGGCCAAGGAGCAGGATCCGGCCAAGGTGGTGGAGGGCGTGGAAATGATATACCGGCAGCTGCTGGAGGTATTGCACAAAGAAGGGCTTACCCCGGTGGAGGCCGAGGGCGAGCAATTCGACCCCACCAAGCACGAGGCGGCGATGCAGGAAATAACCGGCGATCATCCCGACAACACGGTGCTCAGTGAGCTGCGCCGGGGCTATTACTTGAAAGATAAGCTGCTTCGCCCGGCCATGGTTAAAGTGGCCAAAGCGGAGTAGAATATATTGGCAGATATATGCTAGGAGGCGATTTGTAAAAATGGCGAAAGTGCTGGGAATTGATTTGGGAACCACCAACTCCTGCCTGGCTGTCATGGAAGGCGGCGAAGCGGTGGTCATACCTAACGCCGAGGGTGGGCGAACCACTCCTTCCGTGGTGGGATTCTCCAAGACCGGCGAGCGGCTGGTGGGTCAGGTGGCTAAAAACCAGGCCGTCAGCAACCCCGACCGGACGATAAGTTCCATCAAAAGGCATATGGGGTCCAACTATAAAGTAGATATAGATGGAAAGAACTATACGCCCCAGGAAATTTCAGCCATGATACTGCAAAAATTGAAAGCCGACGCCGAAGCCTACCTTGGTGAAAAGGTGACCCAGGCGGTCATCACGACGCCGGCATACTTCACTGACGCCCAGCGCCAGGCCACCAAGGACGCCGGCAAGATATCAGGGTTGGAAGTGCTGCGCATTATCAACGAGCCCACCGCCGCCGCCTTGGCCTACGGGCTTGACAAAGGCGACGACCAGACCATCCTGGTTTTCGACCTGGGCGGCGGCACTTTCGATGTATCCATTCTTGAACTGGGCGACGGAGTGTTTGAGGTCAAGGCCACCAGCGGCAACAACCGCCTGGGCGGTGACGACTTCGATCAGCGAGTGGTGGAGTACCTGCTAAGCGAGTTTAAAAAAGACGCCGGCATCGATCTGAAAAATGACCGCATGGCCATGCAACGTCTGAAAGACGCCGCCGAAAAGGCCAAGGTTGAGCTGAGCGGCGTGATGACCGCCAATGTCAACCTGCCTTTTATTACCGCCGACGCCGGCGGGCCCAAACATTTGGACATTAATATATCCCGGGCCAAGTTCGACGAACTTACCGCCGACCTGGTGGAAAAAACCATGGGTCCCACCAGGCAGGCCATGGCCGACGCCGGGCTGGATCCCAAACAAATAGACAGGATTTTGCTGGTGGGCGGGTCCACCCGCATACCGGCGGTACAGGAAGCAATTAAAAAATATTTGCAGAAGGAACCGCACAAGGGCATCAACCCCGACGAGTGCGTGGCTGTTGGCGCCGCCATCCAGGCCGGCGTGCTGGCCGGCGAGGTCAAGGACGTGCTGCTGCTGGACGTAACACCGCTTTCCCTGGGTATCGAAACCTTGGGCGGCGTGTACACCAAGCTGACCGAGCGCAATACCACCATCCCCACCTCCAAGAGTCAGGTATTTTCCACCGCCGCCGACGGGCAAACCACGGTAGAGATCCACGTGCTACAGGGAGAGCGTTCCATGGCGGCGGACAACAAGACGCTGGGCCGGTTTCAACTGGGCGGTATACCGCCGGCGCCGCGGGGCGTGCCGCAGATTGAAGTAAGCTTTGATATAGACGTCAACGGTATCGTCAACGTGTCGGCCAAGGATAAGGGCACCGGCAAAAGCCAGAGTATCACCATTTCCGGCGGTACCGGACTTAGTGACGAGGATATTGACAAAATGGTCAAGGAAGCCGAAGTGAACGCCGAAACAGACCAGAAACGCAAGGAAAGCGTGGAATTGCGCAATCAGGCCGACAGTTTGATTTATCAAGCCGAAAAGACTATCAAAGATCTGGGCGACCAGGCCGACAAAGAAAAGGTGGCTCAGGTGAACAGCGCTGTGGAGCAGCTTAAGGAAGCCCTGGGCGGCGACGACAGCGAGAGGATTAAGAATGCCACCGAAGAGCTGAGCAAGCCGCTGTATGAACTTACGGCCCAATTATATCAGCAGCAGGCCGAACAGCAGCAGGCCGGCGCCGAAGGCGGCCCGGAGACCGGGACGCAAGCCGGCGGCGAAAAGGAAAATGTAGTGGATGCCGAGTATGAAGTTGACGGCGACCAGAAAAAAGATAAATGAAAATATACGTAACAGGAATTTATGCCGTTACGTAGAATAAATGATGGGTTGCCTGAATTAAAATAAAATGCGGGAGGGCTGTCAATAGGCCCTCCTGACGGTGTTTGATGTGACTGAGGTGGTGTAAACCGTGGCAAAACGGGATTACTATGAAGTGCTGGGAGTCAACCGGGACGCGACCCCGGATGAAATCAAGAAAGCTTACCGCAAGCTGGCCCGTCAGTATCACCCCGACGCCAACAAGAACGACAAGAACGCCGCGGAAAAATTTAAAGAAGTATCGGAAGCGCACAGCGTACTCAGCGATTCGGAAAAGAGAGAGGCCTACGACCGGTTCGGCCATGCGGCCACCGACGGCCAGTTTAACGGGTTCGGGGGGTTTGGCGGCGCTAACGGCGATTTTGGCGGTTTCAGCGATATATTCGATATGTTCTTCGGCGGGGGCGGCCGGCAGCGGCACGGCCCGGAGCGGGGCAACGACCTGCGTGTGGATATGGAGTTGACCTTTGAAGAGGCGGCCTTCGGGCTGGAAAAGGACATCAAAGTCCCGCGCACCGAGGAATGCGGCACTTGCGGCGGCAGCGGGGCGGCCCCGGGCACCGGCAAAAAAACTTGTCAATACTGCGGGGGGTCGGGACAAATCCAGCTTGCCCAAAGCACCCCCTTCGGACGCATAGTGCAGTCCAGGACCTGTGACCGCTGCCGCGGCGCCGGAGCAACCATTGAAAAGCCCTGCTCCACCTGCCGCGGCGCCGGTCGGATCAGGCGCACCAGGAGCATTAAGGTCAAGATTCCCGCCGGGGTTGACGACGGCGCCAGGTTGCGCCTGGCCGCCGAAGGAGAACCCGGCGCCCGCGGCGGTCCCCGGGGTGACTTGTTCGTGTTCATTCACGTTAAACCGCACCACATTTTCAACCGTGACGGCAACAACGTGGTACTGGATGCGGAAATCAGCTTTGTGCAGGCTTCATTGGGCGACGAAATCGCCGTGCCCACCATTGACGGAGAGGCCAAGCTGAAAATCCCCGCCGGAACTCAGCCCGGAACCATATTGCGTATGCGGGACAAGGGCATCCCGGATGTGCGGGGTTATGGTCGCGGTGACCAGTTCGTGCAGGTGCGGGTGGCCACCCCCACTAGGATTACTGAAAAACAAAAGGAACTGCTCCAGGAATTCGCCCGTCTGGAAAGGGACAGAACCCAAGATGGAGACAAGGGTTTTTTTAAAAAGGTTCGCGACGCCTTCTCGGGTTGACCAAGTGCAGTTTTTTTTATACTCTTAGGAAAGTATACCCGGCCACATTTATGGCCGGATTCAAGGATAAGAGTATTAAAAAGCGC